>SBBL01000082.1 GCA_005239745.1 Candidatus Troglogloeales bacterium
CGGAATCCTCATATATTCAAAGATATACTCCGGTTCCTGTGCGCAGTAGCCCTTGCATTTTGGCCGCTCGTGACGGTTTTTAGAGGTGCCCTATGCTAATCGTCGGGCTTGGTGGGCTTGACGTTTCGGCTTATATTTATGGTAGAACCCAGCCTTGTATGAGGCAAGCTGTTTTCTAGGAACCGTCATTTATTCGTATTTTTCGGCGGGGCTAAGGAGGATAAAGATGAAGAAGCGACCCTTAGGTGTCGTCCATGAGTAGCGCCACTTTCCCTATGCTATCGTTGATTACCGCTCTTCCACTCGTAGGAGCGATTGTCTTGTTGTTTTTGCAGGATGCCAGGCACATCCGCCTAGTGGCCACCGTTATGTCTGCCATCGCGATGCTTTTTTCGTTTATGTTGCTGCCGGGGTTCGACGCTTCTCAGTCGGTAATGCAATTTACCGAACAGGTTCCATGGATTCCAACGCTTGGGGTGTCCTATACCGTCGGCATTGACGGTATCAGCCTCATGCTGCTTGTCATGACGACCGTCTTAAGTCTTATCGCTATTGTCAGTTCCTACACCGCCATCCACGAACGTGTCAAGGAATATTACGTCTCTATTCTCCTCCTTGAAACCGGCATGGTCGGTGTTTTTGTCGCGCTCGATCTGTTTCTGTTCTATCTCTTTTGGGAGGTCATGTTAGTCCCGATGTATTTCCTTATTGGCATCTGGGGCGGGGGGCGACGGCTCTATTCAGCCATTAAGTTCTTCCTCTACACCCTATTCGGCAGTCTCTTCATGCTCCTGGGGATTCTCGGTCTCTATTTCTCAAACCATAATCCCGCGTATGGCACGGGACAGTTCACGTTTTCCCTTCTAGAATTGTATAAAATAAATCTCCCCGAGACCGTCCAATTCTGGCTCTTTCTTGCGTTCTTCCTCGGATTTGTCATTAAGGTGCCGATGTTCCCGTTCCATACCTGGCTGCCTGATGCCCACACCGATGCCCCAACGGCCGGTAGCGTGTTGCTAGCGGGTGTACTGCTTAAAATGGGGACGTACGGCTTTATACGATTTTGCCTTCCCCTATTTCCGGAGGCAAGCGTGACCTTTGTCCCGCTGATGGTCACCCTCTCGATCATTGGCATTATTTATGGGGCGTTGGTCGCCCTGGTACAGACCGATATGAAGCGGTTGGTCGCCTATTCATCGGTCAGCCACTTGGGGTTTGTCATGCTGGGTATGTTTTCGCTCAATATACAGGGGGTAACGGGCAGCGTGCTACAAATGGTCAATCACGGGATTTCAACGGGGGCACTCTTTCTCATCGTGGGGATGCTTTATGAGCGTCGCCATACCCGAGAGATTGCAGCCTTTAGCGGGCTATCTTTTCAAATGCCGGTCTTTGCCACCATCTTTGCCGTTACCCTGTTTTCTTCCATTGGACTGCCGGGCCTGAACGGATTTATCGGTGAGGTGCTTATTTTAGTCGGTGCATTTCAGCACCGCCCACTTTATGCAGGGTTTGCGGTCGTTGGTATTTTGTTGGGGGCAGCCTACATGTTATGGCTTTTTCAGCGAATGATGTTCGGACCTCTGGACAAACCCGAAAACCGGTCCCTTACCGATATGAACAGACGAGAAATTGCCTACATGGCGCCGCTTGTTATCTTGATGTTCTGGATTGGGCTTTATCCTAAGCCGTTTATCCACTTGATTGAGTCATCGGTGACAGGTATTGTCAAGAAGGTTGAAACCACCGATTCAAAAATGGCGGCATCTATTTCATTTAAGTCGTCCGACTAAACAGTGACTACGCCACCCGCCCTCTCGTTACTGGTCATTCTTCCGGAGAGTATCCTGACCCTTCTTGCCTCGTTTATTTTTGTCGTGGAACCGTTTGTGCCAAAAAAGAAGAAGGCATGGATCGGTCGGCTTTCAGTTGTTGGGTTGCTGCTCTCCGGCCTGACGATCATTCCGTTGGTGGGACGGGACATCACAGCCTTTGCGGGAATGATTACGTTGGATGCCTACGCGCTCCTTTTCAAAGGCATCCTGCTCCTGATTGCAGCGGCAGTGGTTACGCTGTCGTTTCGTTACGTGCGTGTTGAAAAAATAGAGATTGGCGAATACTACGGACTCATCCTCTTTGCAACGGTAGGCGCGATGTTGCTCGCGGCGTCCACCGACCTGCTTTCCATCTATCTCTCATTAGAATTGATGTCCATTTCGTTTTACGTGTTGGCAGCGTTTATGCGCAAGGACCCCAAGTCGGTCGAATCCGGTATCAAATATTTTCTGACGGGCGTGTTTACTTCGGGCATTATCTTATACGGTATTGCCTTGCTCTACGGCATGGCAGGGACCACGCATTTGGGCGCTATCTCTGCCTATCTGTCTTCTCAGGAAGCCATCAGCCCGCTGTATGTGGTTGCCATCATCCTTCTTATTGCGGGGGTTGGATTTAAGATAGCCGCCGTTCCGTTTCACATGTGGGCGCCCGATGTCTATGAAGGGGCGCCGACGCCGGTGACCGCATTCTTATCAACGGGGTCAAAAATAGCTGTTTTTGCAGCGTTTATCCGTATCTTAATGACGGGTCTTCATTTCGACCCTAGCCACTTTGGCCCGTTGGGAGACTTAAAAAATTGGGGATGGCTCCTTTGGTGGGTAGCCGCCCTGACCATGACGTTTGGCAATATCGCGGCGCTGACGCAGACCAACTTTAAGCGGTTGCTAGCCTATTCTTCCATCGCGCAGTCGGGATATCTACTTATTGGACTCGTTGCTGCGTCAGAAACCGGCCGGATCGCAGTACTTATCTATGCCATTGCCTATGCGCTGATGACGCTGGGTGCCTTTGCCACGTCCATTTTGCTTTGCGATAAAAATAGCCGTGGGGATCAGATTTCTGATTTTCAGGGGGTGGCAAGGCAACATCCTGCTATTGCAGCGGCTTTCGTCATCTTCGCTTTGTCGCTGGTCGGCATTCCGCCCACGGCGGGATTTATTGGAAAGCTGTATCTATTCAATGCAGCCATTCAGGAAGGATTTTATAGTCTGGCGGTCATCGGCATTCTCAATAGCGTCGTCTCGCTTTACTATTATTTCAAGATCATTGTGGCCATGTATATGGAAGAAGCAGAGGAGGAACGCGTTTTATCCGTTTCCAGACCGGAACTGGCGGTGCTTGCTGCCATGGCGATTGGGACGCTTCTGCTTGGCCTCTACCCGGAGGCCATGATCCGCATGGTGATGACATCCGTCCAGATCTTCTCCTAATGTCCGAGACTGGGGACCCCGCGGTTACGGTCATTACCACCAATAAAAGTGCCTTTCACCATTATTTTATCGAAGAGACCTACGAAGCAGGGCTTATGTTGTTGGGAACGGAGGTTAAGTCGTTACGTGAGGGTCGTGTTAATCTAAAGGAGGGCTTTGTGCGGGTACTTGCCGACGGGGCCTTCCTTTATCAGTGTCACATCAGTCCCTATGCCCACGGGACGTTTGCCAATCACGAACCCACCCGAACGCGAAAATTACTTTTAAATAAACGCCAACTACAACGCCTGTATGGAAAAACACAACAAAAGGGATTAACGCTGGTGCCGTTGAAGATTTACTTTAAGGGCGCCGTCGCTAAGGTGGAAATTGCCTTGGCACGTGGTAAGAAGTTGTACGATAAACGCGAGGCGGAGGCCAAGCGGTCTGCAGCGATGGCAATTAACCGGGCCGTACGCGGAGGCAGTAGGGCCATTTGACAACAGACAGTGTGTTCGGAGATAATCTACGCCGGAGGTTTTCGTGAGGACAGTTTCTTTTAGGAAGATAGGTGGTCAGGAGCCATGGCATATCATTGATGCACAGGGGGTGGTGCTTGGTAAGGTGGCGGTGCGTGTTGCCTCCATTTTAAGGGGAAAGCATCGCCCAGACTTTACCCCAAACCGTGATACCGGAGATCATGTTGTTGTTATCAATGCAGATAAAGCTGTCTTGACAGGCAACAAGCTCAAGCAGAAGGTTTATTATCACCATTCCGGATTTATTGGGGGTCTAAAGCGTACGACTGCCGCCCGTATACATAAAGAGAAGCCGGCAGATCTTATGACACGTGCCATTATGGGTATGCTTCCCAAGACGAAACTTGGAAAGGTGATGGCGAGAAAACTGCGTGTATATGCTGGGAAGACGCACCCACACCATGCGCAACAACCTTCCCCACTGGCGCTCCCATTATGAAGAGTGAAGCGGTTGTTACAAATACGGTACGATATCATGCCGTTGGGCGGCGCAAGTGTGCCGTAGCATCCGTTTCGCTGAGGACAGGGGACGGGAAGGTGATGGTCAATGGTCGGTCGTGGGAGGGCTATTTCCCGCGTGAAGCGTGGCGGTTATTGGTCTTCCAGCCTTTTCATGCGACTAAAACCTTCGGACAGTACGACGTAGATGCCAGGGTGGTCGGTGGTGGCCTTACCGGGCAGGCAGGTGCGCTTCGCCACGGCATTTCAAGGGCGTTGCTGCTTGCGAGTGCGCATTTGAGGCCGCTCCTTAAAAAAGAAGGTTTCCTAACACGCGACTCGCGTACTAAAGAACGTAAGAAATTTGGTCAGAAGGGAGCCAGAAAGCGGTTCCAGTATTCAAAGCGTTAGCCGCCCTTCTTCAATTTCCGCGATCCGCCTCACGGCTAGCCGATCAAATCTCCCCTTTTCTGCCTATCTAAGGTGCGGTGTGTTTTCTGTTTGTACCTCCTCTCTGCCAAAAGAGGAGCCAGGTGCATGCTTAAACGGAATCAAAGATGCTAAATGTTGCCGTTGTTGGAGCGACAGGGTATGTGGGAGCGGAGCTACTGCGTCTGCTCTTTGTACATCCCAGCGTGAAAGTTGCGTGTGTAACCTCTGAGCGCTTTGCAGGCGAGCCGCTTTGCAACAAGCTTCCCTTTTTGCATAAGCGATATAACCTCACGCTGGAAACGTATGGTGCCGACAAAATTGCGTCAATCGCAGACATTGTCTTCGTCGCCCTTGCCCACGGCAAGGCGATGGCCCCCGTACACCAACTCGTTCAATTAGGAAGGCGGGTGATCGATCTATCCGCGGACTATCGCCTTCCGTCCGCCGGACTTTATCAAAAGTGGTATCGAACGCGGCATCTACATCCTAAATTGCTCAGAAAAGCGGTTTATGGGTTAACCGAGGTTCATCGTGCCGATATTGCCAACGGGGGACTTATTGCCAATCCCGGCTGCTACCCCACCGGAGCGTTGCTTGCCATCTATCCTTTTGTAAAAGAAGGTCTCTTGGACGGTAATCGAGAGATCATTATAGACGCCAAATCCGGCATCTCTGGTGCCGGAAGCGTCGCGACCGCTCGTACGCACTTTCCAGATACGCATGAAAACGTTACCGCTTACGATGTCGGCGTCCATCGCCATATCCCTGAAATTGAACGAGGGATGATGCGTATGGGGATAAAGGTAAAAACCGTTTTCACCCCTTACCTTACGCCCATTAATCGTGGTATCCTAACAACCGTCTATCTGCCACTTGTGAAATCTATTTCTCGTGCTACAGTGGCGTCTCTTTTGAAGGTATATAAAAATGAGCCGTTTATCCGGGAGAGGGTGGAGGCGCCGTCGCTTTCCGCGGTCAGGGGCTCTAACTTTTGCGATATTTTCGCATTTTTAGCCGCTTCGGGCAAAACGGCGGTTGTGATGTCGGCCATTGATAATTTAGGTAAGGGGGCCGCGGGGCAGGCGATCCAGAATATGAATGTGATGATGGGGTGGGAAGAAACGTTGGGGTTGGCAGCGCCGGGGTTTTACCCATAAGGGATTGATGATTGGGAAGGTTGCCCATATGCAAGACATTGAAGGTGGGGTAACGGCGGTCGGTGGATTTTCGGCGGCTGGGATGTCTAGTGGCATCAAAAAAGATGGAAGGCCGGACCTGGCGCTGCTTATCTCTCAAACTCCGGCAGTGGCTGCGGCCGTGTTTACCCAGCACCAGTTTCAGGCACCACCACTGCTGTTGAATAAAACACACCTGGGGTCTGGACAGGGGCGGGCGGTTATCATCAATAGCGGAAACGCCAATGCCTTTACGGGTAAGCGCGGTTACCAAGATGCGCTTACCATGGCTCAGACAACGGCAAAGGCACTGGGGATTCAAACGCGCCATGTTTATGTGGCGTCTACCGGTATTATTGGAGAGTTTCTGCCGATTAACCGTATTCAGGCAACTATTCCGGCACTCGTATCGCGTCTTTCAGAAAATGGCGGACACGCCGCCGCAGAGGCGATTGGCACAACCGACACCTTTGTTAAAGAAGCGGCTGTTGTGGGAAAAATTGGGAAAAGTGAGATTCGTGTAGGGGGGATGGCAAAAGGTTCCGGCATGGTTTGTCCCAATATGGCGACCATGCTTGCCTTTTTGACAACCGACGTGTCCATTCAGCCAAAATTGTTACAAGAGGGACTGCGACTGGTCTGTAGCAATACCTTTAATGCCATTACGGTAGATGGCGCAATCAGCACGAATGATATGGTGTTGTGCTTTGCCAATGGACGGCAGGGGCCGGAGATTGTTAGCAAGGGAGCTGCTTATCGGCAGTTTATTGCGTTGTTGGAAGCGGTTTCACTAAAACTTGCCAAAATGATCGTTAAAGACGGTGAAGGGGCAACAAAGTTTATCGCCGTGCAGGTAATGGGTGCGTCAAATGTTGAGTCGGCACGTCGCGTTGCGAATGCCATTGCCAACTCTAACTTGGTTAAAACTGCCTTTTACGGGGAAGATACGAACTGGGGGCGCATTGTTGCGGCTGCAGGGGGCGCGGGTGTGCCCATAGACCCTAAATGCCTGGATATTTCATTTGGTACTGTTACCCTTGTGGAGAAAGGGGTCTACCAAGGCGTAGCGGTAGAGGAGGCCGTAAGCGCCCTCCTTAAAAAACCGGAGATTACCTTAACGCTCCACTTACATGCGGGGTCTGCTCAGGCCACCGTTTGGATGTCCGATTTGAGCACGGAATATATTCGGATTAACGCGTCCTATCGGTCGTAAGACGGATTGACAGGGAGTCACTGATGTTGCGGATGATAAGAACCGGGATTATTGATAATCCGTGGTTTTTCCGGATTATTATGGGTAGCATTGCCCTAATGTTCGTCATCAGTATGGGTTGGTGGAACTTCTCCGAATCTCGAGAGGGGCAGTCTGCGGCGGAGGTAAATGGTGTAACAATCCCGATGGATGCTTACCGCCGTGCTTACAAGAACGTTGCTAATATCTACCGAGACCTTTTGAAGGAACACTATAACGATAAGGATGTCCGAAAACGTGTGATTGACCAGCTTGTGGATCAGCAATTGTGGTTGGCGGAGGCGCGTCTGATGGGTGTGGCGGTCAGTGATGAGGAGCTGCGCGAGTCGCTTAATAAACGGCCTGAGTTTCAGGAAAACGGCGTGTTTTCTCCAAAGTTATACAGCCGTATTCTTGCGTTTGAGCGGATAACACCGGCAGACTTTGAGCAACGGATACGTGAATCACGGCTTGTGGAAAAAGCGGAGGAAATAGTAAAAGGTGCCGTCGCGTTGACGCCCTCCGAAGTAGAAGACGCTAAGGAAGCGGCCAAGAGGGCAAGCCCAGACAACTACGATCTTGAGCGGGCGATGGCGGATGCCCTGGTGAAAAAACAACAACGGGCGATCTTGGCGCGCACACACGACCTAAGGCGGGGGGCCTCCATCACGCTCAATGATACCGTGCTTCAGGAAACCTAAAGCCCCAACACTAACCTTATCAAGAGGAGGATCCCCTCCTTATACAACAATGAGGAGGGGTTAGGGGTGGTTTGAACGGGTGCAGGAAAAACAATGGACTAAAGCGTAAAGGAAAGAGTCTATGAAATTCCACTGCTTAAAGAGCAAAAATTAAAGGAAGTTTTATTAAACAAACCACCCCAACCCCTCCTTAACTAAGGAGGGGAATATACAAGGGTGAGACTACCCAACCCAGAAACAATATCGTTAATTTATGCAATCAGGCATCTAGCATTGACCGGCATGGCTAGCCAATGCTAGCCTGAAGTGTGTGAGCGCCTTCGTCTGGGTAGCTTAAGCGGTCTAGACGTAGGGTTCTACGTGCAGGTGACGCCCATCGGTCCACTTCCAGTTTGAATCCAGCGGACAGCAACGTGGACATCAGAGTTCAAGATCGTTGCGGAGGAGATATTGACGCACAGGTAATCCTCCATCCAGAAGGTAAACCGCCTGTCTTACCCGACAAGCTTGTTCAATCCGTCATTGCATCCGGAGAGTCAACGGGGAAATTCCTCCAAAGTGTCGTTCTGCGACAAGGTCCGAAGACCATTAAAACCTTACTCATGGGCTTGGGCAACCTCTCCGACCTGACACAGGATCGGCTCAGGCAAGCGATGGGGCGTGCAGCCACACACTTGCGTGATATAGGGGTTGCGAAATTTGCCGTAACGGTTCCCTACCCGTTTTTCCCGCGCGTGGGGGTAGGCAGGCTGGCCCAAACCATGACCGAAGGCATGCAGCTTAGCCTATACCGCCTTTTAGCGTACAAGACAAACAAAACGGACAAGGAAGAGTATAAATCCGTTAAGACCTGTATCTTTGTCGAGCCGAACGCCGCAAAGTGCCGCCTAATCCAAGCGGGAATCTCTCGTGGGGAATGTATTGCCGAAGGGGTCAGCGACATTCGAACGCTCTGCAATCGTCCTTCTAATACCGTTACCCCAACCTATCTGGCACAGGAAGCCAAAAAAATTGCTGATCGTTTCGGCATACGTCTCACGGTACTGGAACGTGAAGATGTAAGAAAGCTTGGGATGGGCGGATTTCTGGGAGTGGCACAGGGAACCTGTGAACCGCCGAAATTTATTGTCCTTGAATATCGGCCGGCCCGCACGATGGGCCGTGCGACGGCTAAGAGAGGGCCGGTTGTACTTGTTGGAAAATCGGTAACTTTTGATTCAGGGGGTATTTCATTGAAGCCTCCGGAAAATATGGAGCAAATGAAGTATGATATGTCCGGAGGCGCAACGGTACTTGCCACCCTGAAAGTGGCTGCCGCACTTGAGCTTCCCATTGACTTGGTCGGCATCCTCCCGGCAACGGATAACATGCCCAGTGGAAGTGCCATTCATCCGGGTGACGTGGTAACGACCCTCTCCGGCAAGACCGTTGAGGTCGTCAATACAGATGCGGAAGGGCGGCTTTGTCTGGCCGACGCACTGACGTATGCGGCACGTTACAAACCGGTCGCTATTATTGATCTTGCCACGCTCACCGGTGCCTGCGTGATTTCGCTGGGGCATCATGCGATGGCGTTATTTAGTAACAATGCGCGCCTAACGACACAATTAAAGCAAGCAAGCGATGAAAGTGGTGAACGGGTCTGGGAGCTACCTCTCTGGGAGGACTATCTCAAGCAAGTTCAGAGTGATATCGCCGATCTAAAAAATAGCGGTGGTCGGCCGGCGGGTTCGATCACCGCGGCCATTTTTCTGAAACAGTTTGTTAATGTCCCCTGGGTGCACTTCGATATTGCCGGCACCGCATGGAATACGGATAGCAACCATCCCTATCTCACTAAGGGCTCCACCGGTATAGGGCTTCGCTTGCTGATTGCTTACTTAACGGCGGAAGCAAAGGGCAGAAACAGGTCGCGCAGATGAATCCGTCTGTCGGGTCGTTACTGATGGTTGGATTTGAAGGGACTGTCCCCTCTCCGGAGATTACCTATCTTGTTTCCCAGAAGGGCGTAAGTGGCGTTATTCTTTTTACGCGCAATATTGTTGATCCGGCCCAGACGCGCGCCCTTTGTCACGCGCTCCAAGCCCTGTCCCCCCAACGACCGCTTTTTATTGCTATTGATCAGGAAGGCGGACGGGTCGCGCGCCTTCCGCCGCCATTTCCCCAATTCCCGGCCGCTAGAACTTTTGGCGAACGGGGCGGCGGCGCGGGAGATTCGGCCACCGTCATGGCGCGCGAACTTTTAGCGGTGGGGATTAATATGAACATGGCCCCGGTGCTGGATGTTGATACCAATCCCAACAATCCCGTCATTGGAGATCGTTCTTTCGGGACAGATCCCAAAGACGTTGCCAGGCTTGGGTGCGAGGTCATATCGGCCTTCCTTCGAGAAGGACTCATTCCCTGTGGAAAACACTTTCCAGGACACGGCGATACGGACGGCGACTCGCATCTTGCATTGCCGGTGGTCTTGCACGACCTATCTCGGTTACGATCCGTTGAATGCGTACCCTTTACCGCCGCCATTGGGGCGTCCGTCCCTTGTCTAATGACGGCGCATGTCCTCTATCCTACATTAGATGATCAGTGGCCTGCTTCCCTATCGGAAAAAATTATTACCGGACTTTTACGGCATACGTTGCAGTTTGAGGGTATCGTCATCAGTGACGATCTGGAGATGAAGGGGGTGTCCTTGCCCCCCGCGGAAGCGGCGGTGCGAGCCGTTATGGCAGGGTCCGATTTGCTGCTCATCTGTCGGTCTTTTGAGCATCAAACGGCGGCGCTAGAAGCGCTGACGGACGCTGTCCAACGGGGAGAGATTTCCGAGAGGCGCCTTGCTGAGTCTTGCCACCGCCTCGATCACTTACGAAAGCGTCTATCACGCGAAAGTTTTCCACATGTCGCCTAACCAAACCGAAATCATTCAGCAACTACGGACCTATCCGCCCAATACCATTTACTTTTTAGCGGAAAAACATGCCTTCTTGAACGGGATAAAATATGCCAGGACCGGTGCCCTAGAGTCTTACGCATGGGACGAGTCGCAAAGCAAATTGGTTGCCTTTATACGGGGGGGGCATCTTTACGAAGTCTCTTTTTCGTTAATGAACGAACAGCTTCGATGTGTATGCACTTGTCCGGCATGGACGGCGGCGTCCCACTGCAAACACGTGATCTGTGCCTTCCTGATGACGATTCATTTACTTTCTCCAAAATCCTTCAGAATTCTCACCCCACCCCCAGGTCGCGCGGAGCAGTTAAGGTCCCGCCTCTTACCTCCTGAGACGATCGATAACCATTCAACGGATAGATATGAAATTATCATCTATCAGGCGGGTAATCGTCCGACCCTAGGGATTCGTAAACAGGGGAGGGGTCAGGTAGCATGGCCCCCCCACGAATTGTACCAACTGGTTACCTTTTATGAAGATATCTGTCGCCCTTCAACCCCACAACCGCTACTCGATTATCTGAACAAATATCAAAATACCTATCCATTGATCTTGAAGACGCACACGGGGGAGACACCGCTAAGATGGACCTCGGAAGATGCCTATGAAGCGAAAACAGAAATGGATTGTATAGGGGATCAGGTAAGAGTTCGGGAACGCTACTTCTTGCGTGGGCATCCGCGTGATATCTACCGATTTTGGGGGTTTGCCGCGGATATCCGAGAGGGAACCCTTCACTGGATGAAAGACACGTCTGGGTGGGCACTGGCTGGGTACCTCTATGACAGGCTAATGCTCTCGACCCCTGGGGTCGGTTCTTTCACTAAAATGCCCTTTCCCGGTCAAACCGCGTTCTCTATTCCGTTAGATGTCTTTCAGGGGGTTCAGATTGACATCCCAACGGCCGTTCGGGAAGCCAAACTTCGCGATCTTATCTTAAAAGTGGCCGGCAGAGTATCCCCCATAGGCCAAGCTCAGTACACCTACCGGTTAATGATCGAACCTGCAAGAGAGAAGCACGTAACATTGCGGGCGGAATGTCTTCTGGAAAACGTGGCCGGGACACCCACCGCGTCCACATTCCAGCTACTTTTCAGGATGGGAATGCGGCAGTTTTTGCCCGCGTCGTTTCGTACCAAAAAAGGGCAACAAACCATTTATACGGCACTTTTTCGGTTGATGGAGGACCCGACAAGAGTACTGTTGTCCACGAGAATAGTGGCGTTATTATCGGAGGGTAATTCTGAAAATGCCGGTGCCGTCAAAAAGCTCCTGAAAGATTTCCTTATGGCTTTTACCGAGGCGGATGAACGACTTCAATTGGTTGACGGGCGGTGGGTAATAGCCCCCAATAACAAGGCCAAAGAAGCGATGCTTTACAAGATCCCGTTTGAAGTTTTCGGCGCTTCGCTATTTAAGGCAATGTCCTCTTATTACGAAATGTCGCTTCCGACCGCCGTTTTATTTAGGTCCCTTCCCCTTTTGCGTGAGCGCCTGGCAGCCGCTGGGATCATGCTTTTTTACAGAAACAAACCCGTGACTGCGGTTGGCTGGGAGTTTTCATTTGACGCCACGCGATCGGCCGGGATGAACTGGTTCGAGATCAAGCCGGAAATTCAGTCAGACGGACGGGTTGTTGACAAATCGTTATGGGAAGAAGCACTCCAAAAGGACGGTATTTTAGAGCGGGAAGATGTCATCGAAGTGCTGGATGCCAACTCTCAAAAAATATTGAAATTGCTCTCGACGATGAGCGATAACGCAAAACGTAAGGAAAAGGACGTTGTGCACATTCCGCGACTACAGATTTTGGACTGGATCGAACTTCGCAAAGAGGGGGTCCGCATTCGACTTTCAAAGGAAGACGAAGCGATGGTTGACCAACTGCTTCACTTTGAAAAGATAAGGTGCGTCCCGCTTCCTAAAAAATTGCGGGCGACGTTAAGGAGCTATCAGGAAAGTACCTATCAGTGGTTGTCCTTCCTCTATCAGCATCGCTTAGGCGCTTGTTTGGCGGATGATATGGGGCTTGGAAAAACGCTTCAGGCTATTTCTCTCCTAGCGGGCCTTCTGGAAGGAAAGGTCCCGGCCGTAAAAGCCGCCCCGCCGGTTCACCTCATCGTCGTTCCCCCTAGCCTTCTCTTTAACTGGGGAAAAGAGCTGGACCACTTTTATCCTTCCCTGCGGGTACATCCCTACGTCGGCAAGGAACGGGATTCCCATTTTACGGACTGTGATGTCGTGCTGACAACCTACGCGCTGGTGCGTCGGGATATCGAGACATTACAGAAGATACCGTTTCATGTCATTATCTTTGACGAGGCACAGGTTGTTAAGAATATTTACGCGGAGACTACCCGTGCCGTCAGGCGGCTGGCAGGAGCCTTTAAGATCGTAATGACCGGAACGCCGCTTGAAAATCACTTGGGTGAGTACTACGCACTGGTTGATTTGGCGCTTCCCGGGTTACTGGGAGATTATGAAACGTTTAAGGCATCCATCCGTCTTGAAGGATCCTCTCTGTTGCCCATGATTACGGTGCGGTCTAAGCCCTTTGTGATGCGCAGGACGAAGAGCGACGTCCTAAAAGATTTACCGTCTCGCACGGAAACGGACATCTATCTGGATCTTACCGAAAAGCAAAAAACGCTTTACCAGCAGACCGTCGCACGTGTGAACGCGCTTATTGATGCGGCCTACCAAAACAAGGCCGCCGCCCAAGCGCAGGTGATTGCCTTGACGGCCCTTCTGCGCCTGAGACAAATCTGTCTCTGTCCCAGATTGGTCGTTCCTAACATTGGGGAATCGTCCCCGAAAATTGATTTTTTATTGGGGCAAGTCTATGAGCTCTTGGCCGCCAAGCACAGCGCCCTTGTCTTTTCCCAATTTACGTCGTTCCTTGATATCCTTGAAAAGGAAATGCGACTTAAAAAGATACCTTTCTCGCGATTGGATGGTTCGACGCCCATTCAAAAACGAAAGGCGCTTGTGGAGGGGTTCCAGGAGGGTTCTAAACCTTCCGTCTTTCTTTTGAGTCTAAAAGTAGGGGGGCAGGGACTGAACCTAACCCGCGCTTCGTACGTCTTTCATCTGGATCCATGGTGGAACCCGGCGGTTGAGGACCAGGCCTCCGACCGCACCCATCGCATCGGTCAGACACAAAAGGTTTCCATCGTCCGTATTTTGATGCGCCACACGATCGAAGAAAAGATGATGGCATTAAAAGAGAAAAAGCGGGCCCTTTACCAAGCGGTTATGGGCGGTACGCTGAATATAAAAAAACACGTTACGATTTCTAAGGCTGACTTTGACTTCTTACTGGCCCAATAGATATTTAAGGGCTTGTCAAGGAATAACCTATGCAGTCGGGCTGCCGATTCATCCCTGTTTGCTGCGTTGCTTGTCGCTTACATACAGAAGGGTATGCGCGCTCCTTACGCCTTGCAAACAGGGCGACGCGTTTGCCCTTTGTGTATACGTTATTCCTTGACAAGCCCTAAGCGTTTGACTTTGGATGACAAAACCCATTACCGTCCCCCAGCCTATGCGGATAGAGATTGCTTCGGATCATGCGGGGTTTGACCTGAAGTGTGCCATCGTTCAGTTTCTCACACGGCAGGGCATCGGCGTTATTGATCATGGTGCCGGCAGCGCTTCTCCGGAAGCGTCCGCGGATTACCCGGATTACGCGGCTCTGGTAGCCGCTTCCGTTTCTCGCGGCACTGCCGACAGGGGCATCTTGGTGTGTGGCACAGGGCTTGGCATGACCATGGCCGCAAATCGGTTCCACGGGGTTCGCGCGACCCTTTGCCATGATCTGCATATGGCCAAGATCAGTCGGCAACACAACGATGCGAACATTCTGACGCTGGGAGGTCGCGTGCTAGAGACACCGGTCGCGCTCCAAATCGTAGAGGTATGGCTTCAGACCCCGTTTGACGGAGGGCGGCACAAGCCGCGGATACAAAAAATAGACCTTATCACAAAAAGGCATGCCTGATATGGGAGATAAGGGTTTTTTAACGGCGTCTGACCCGGAAATTGCGGATGCCATCCGCCAAGAAGATGAACGCCAGAATGAGCGGATTGTCTTAATTGCTTCCGAGAACGTGGTGAGTGGTGCCGTAAGGGAAGCGCAAGGCTCGGCGCTGACCAACAAATATGCGGAAGGGTACCCTGGGCGTCGCTACTACGGGGGCTGTCAGTATGTTGATATCGCGGAGTCGCTTGCCATTGAGCGGGCGAAAGCGCTCTTTGGCGCAGAGCACGTGAATGTACAGCCGCACTCCGGGTCACAGGCCAATATGGCGGTCTATTTCTCCGTCCTAAAGCCTCAAGATACCATCATGGGAATGCGGCTCGACCACGGCGGGCATCTAACCCATGGCAGTCCCGTTAGTTTCTCCGGTATGCTCTATCAGGTGGTCTCCTATGGCGTTGACCGGGAGAGCGGCCTGATTAATCACGATACGGTGATGGATTTGGCCCTACAGGCGCATCCTAAACTGATCGTAGTGGGAGCGTCGGCCTATTCCCGAACGCTCGATTTTGCGGCCTTTCGGAAAATTGCGGATCGGGTGGGGGCCTATCTCATGGTGGATATGGCACATATTGCGGGATTGGTCGCGGCCGGTGTGCATCCGTCGCCGGTTCCCTATGCCGACTTCGTAACAACCACGACGCATAAGACGCTACGCGGCCCACGCGGTGGGATGGTTCTGTGTCGCGAGCCTTATGCGAAGGGTATTGACAAACTCATTTTCCCCGGCCTTCAGGGTGGGCCTTTAATGCACGTCATTGCGGCCAAAGCCGTGGCCTTGAAAGAGGCACAGTCCGAAGCGTTTGTCAGCTACCAACGCCAAGTGGTCTCCAATGCGGCATCCCTCGCGCAGGGGTTCATCCAACGGGGATTTCATATCGTCTCCGGGGGTACGGACAATCACTTGATGCTGGTCGATTTATCGTCGCGCGCCATCACGGGGCGGGAGGCGGAAGAAGCCCTTGACCGGGTGGGCATCACGGTCAACAAAAATGCCGTCCCTTTTGATAAACGTAAACCGACGGTTACAAGCGGCATCCGATTAGGTACGCCCATTGTCAGCACCAGGGGAATGAAGGAAAAAGAAATGGAGGAGATTGCGGAATTGATCACCATTGTTCTTAAACACCCGACCGATGAGACGAAGCTGGCTTCGGTTCGGCAGCGGGTGACTGCCCTTTGTAAAAAATTTCCGATCTTATAAAAATGCGCTGTCCCTATTGTAGTCATCTTGATAACAAGGTTATTGATTCGAGGCTCGGAAAGGAAAAGGAAGCCATCCGACGGCGACGGGAGTGTCTTGGGTGCGAGCGTCGCTACACGACGTATGAACGGGTAGAGGCCGTCTTGCCGATGGTGGTTAAAAAAGACGGCCGACGGGAATCCTTTGCCCGTCAGAAGATTTTTTCCGGCATTCAAAAAGCTTGTGAAAAACGCCCCGTTGGGGTAGAGACCATTGAGTCCTGTACCTCTCAGATTGAGGCCCAATTTCGTGATATGGGAGAGGCCGAGGTGACCAGCCGCATGGTAGGGGAGGCGGTTATGCGTCAGTTACACGGCCTCGATCCGGTCGCGTATGTGCGGTTTGCCTCCGTTTATCGGGAGTTTAAAGACGTTAACCAGTTTATGTCAGAACTCAAACTACTCCTCTCAGAAGATCGCTGAAAGGTTTGGAATCAAACCCATTAACCCGGATTACGCATTAGAGCGTTTTTGATTTAACTACATACGTATCCTGACTCGATCTCCCGCGGAGATTCCACCTTCAACGCCCGGCTAAACAATGCCTCGATCGCTCCCCACAAAACCCTCCTATTCCCCCTCCATATCCTAAACTTACCCACTTGAAGTGAGAAAGAGCCGTTTTCCTGTTGATGATTAAAACGATATTCTACTTCTTTAAGATACATTGGAAAATGGCATTTTGAGACACCTCAAGGGTATTTTACATCCCCATGGTTACGAAACAAACTAATTACCTTTTTTATGAGGCAACGATACACATTTCAGGTAGATTCCTTCGTGAGGCAATATGCTGACAGGGTATTGCGTGTCAAGCCAAGACAGTGTTTCAATGGCTTGGGGTGGGCAGCGGTCTGGACGCGCAGTAGGTTTTTAGGGGTGCCCTAATGTTTGAATCCATTGCCGGACGTTTTGCCGGATGTCACCAGATACGCCGGTGACGGTTGCAACGCCATAGGCGCCGGATTCGATTAACCGCGTAAGATGCACGTACTGAAGGCCCCCAATAGCATAAAGCGGGATACCTATCCGGCACGCTACCCTAGAGATCGCTTCTATCCCCACCGGGGCACTGTCAGATACCTTAGTCGGCGATCTAAAAACAGGACCAAAACCAATATAGGTGGCGCCTTCCGATTCTGCACGCTTGGCCTCTTCAATGTTGTGAGTGGATATTCCCACAATGGCGTGAGGCCCAAGGACTAATCGGGCAACCGACAGCGGCAGATCTTCCTGCCCGAGATGCACACCATCGGCCATGACAGCCCCGGCCAAATCAATGTCGTCATTCACAATAAAAAGGGCGGCCAAACGGTGCGTGGTCTCTCGGAGCTTTTTGGCAATGCTAAAGCGCTCATTCCGAGGACGGTGTTTCTCGCGATACTGAACCATCCGCACCCCTCCTAGCAGGGCCTCCTCAACCGTTTGATAGATTGTATCCGGCGGTGAAGTGGTATCTGTGACAAGACAAAAACGCGGCAGCATAGGGGATTAGCCGTCCAACATTTGCGTGGAGTAGTCTCCCTTTATAAATGCGTCGTGCGACATCATCCGAAGATGAAAAGGAAGGGACGTTTGAATACCCTCAATGGTAAACTCAGAGAGGGCAGCCCGCATTCTTGCAATGGCTTCAGCGCGTGTAGGCGCATGAACCAGTAGTTTCGCAATAAGGGAATCGTAGTACGGAGAAACAATGCTCCCAGGCCCATAGGCCGTATCAATACGCACTCCAGGCCCACCCGGCGGTCGGAAGGTTGTGATCGTTCCCGGAGAAGGCTCCCACGTGTCGGGAGACTCGGCGTTGATCCGACATTCCAGGCTGTGACCACGCAAAACAATCTGACGCTGCGTCCAGGGCAAGTCCATTCCTGCGGCAATCTGAATCTGTGCCACAACGAGGTCTATCCCGCTGATCATCTCACTCACCGGATGCTCCACCTGAATGCGGGTATTCATCTCCAAAAAGTACACCTCGTGGCCGTCTACGAGGAACTCCACCGTCCCTGCATTGGTATAGTGACAGGCACGCGCGGCTCGCAACGCCATTTGCGTCAGTCGCTTCCTGAGGGATGCATCTACCACCGGCGAGGGGGATTCCTCAATCAGCTTTTGATGCCGTCTTTGGATGGAGCAGTCACGCTCGCCCAAATGGACCACCTGTCCTCGCGCATCCGCCAATACCTGCACTTCAATATGACGCGGATGCGAGAAATATTTTTCAATATAGACACGATCATCGCCAAAAGCTGCTTTGGCCTCGTTTTGGGCCGTCTGGAGGGCCTGCGGTAACGCCTGTGCCCCCATAACCCGACGGATGCCGCGTCCCCCCCCGCCTGCCGCCGCCTTAATCATGACGGGGTATCCCATGCGATTGGCAAGGGCTGCCGTTTCTTCCAATGTTGCATGCATAGCACCCCCCGGCACCACCGGCACACCGTGTTTGACCATCAGGGCGCGGGCACTCACCTTGTTCCCCATCAACCCGATAGTGGCGGCAGCAGGCCCAATCATCTTGATCCCTACCAATTCACAGACCTCCGCAAAATGGCTACTCTCCGCAAGAAACCCGTATCCCGGGTGAATGGCGTCAGCCCCCACGGACTCAGCGGCGCTTAATACATTGGGGATGTTTAAGTACGACCTCGCGGCAGCCGCCGGCCCCACACAAACCGTTTCATCGGCTGCCTGAACGTGCATCGTCCCGGCATCGGCCTCCGAATAGATAGCAACGGTTGGAATCCCCAAGACTTTGCAGGCACGAATGACCCGTAGGGCAATCTCTCCGCGATTGGCGATCAGAACTTTTTTAAACATCGTATCTCTCTCCCTCCAACAAGAGGGGACCCGGGGGTGTGTTATGGGCACCTCTAAAAACCTGCTGCGCGACCCGACTGCTGCGAGCTGCTGTGCTCGGAATCCTCATATATTCAAAGATATACTCCGGTTCCTGTGCGCCTTGCATTCGGGCCGCTCGCGACGATTTTTAGAGGTGCCCTTATCTACTGCGGCTCAATACGAAAGAGTGGAGTTCCATATTCTACGGCAGTGCCGTTGTCCGGATAAATCTCGACCACCTTGCCCTCCAACTCCGATTCGATTTCATTCATCAACTTCATTGCCTCAATAATACAGAGGGTTTGGTCTTTCTTGACACTGTCTCCGATTTGCACGTACGGATCGGCCGTGGGCGAGGACGAACGATAAAATACCCCCACCATAGGGGAGCGAATGATGGTGCCAATCGCAGTATTATCCACCACGTGTTCAGGCAGCGCAGGTCTTTGCACCCCGTGTGTGGACGGAGCTGTGGGCAGATGGGTAGCCGACGTATCCATACGAAGACGAATCCGCTGCCCGGAAGTTTCTATCTCGATCTCGGCGAGCGACATCTCCTTCATCAAGGCCACGAGTTTTCTTATCTCTTTGGCATCCATTACGGCATCCCTCTTGGGACTTATGACAGTTTCAACGCCATCAGTTTCGTCTCGGTCATTTCTTCAATGGCGTATCGAACGCCTTCGCGTCCAAATCCGGAATCCTTCATTCCTCCGTAGGGCATGTGATCCACCCGATAGGTCGGTACATCATTAACAACTAACCCACCCACCTCCAAACGGTCAAAGGCGTGGAAAATGCTGGGCATGTCGCGCGTAAAAAGCCCGGCCTGTAGACCATATCGCGAGGCATTCACACGTGTAATTGCTTCATCTAGGGTCTGATAGGCGGAGAGGGTTACCACGGGGCCGAAGATTTCCTCCGCGTTTACACGCATGGTCTCCGTGACGGCATCCAACACCGTCGGCTCGAAAAAAGTTCCCTGTCTTTTGCCACCACAGAGAATTTTTGCGCCTTGCGATACGGCTTCCCCCACCCATTGTTCAATACGGCAGGCGGCCGCCGGATCAATAAGCACCCCCATGGTGGTCGCCTCGTCCATGGGATTGCCCGCGCGAAGGGCCTGAACCTTTGGTAAAAAATGATCCAGAAAATCCGCTTTAATCGTCTGATGCACGTAAACGCGCTGTACGGAAATGCAGACCTGACCGGCATACGCGAACCCACCCACAGCCACCGCACGTGCGGCAGCCTCTATATCGGCGTCCGAATGAACGATGACACCGGCATTTCCTCCAAGCTCCAGAAGGACGCGTTTGTCAGAGGCCATTTTTTTAATGGCCCACCCTACATCGGCACTGCCGGTGAACGTGACCATTTTTACCCTCCGATCCGTCACCATCTTTTCGGTTAAGGCATTGGCGCAGGGGAATATACTGACCGCCGCCCTTGGCAGATAGGTAGAGGCGATCACCTCCGCCAACATCAGCGCTGTGAGCGGTGTTCGCGGAGAAGGCTTTAGGATAATCGTATTACCGGAAGCAAGCGCCGGAGCAATTTTATGCGCCACCAAATTGAGTGGGAAGTTAAAGGGTGAGATGCCCACAACCGGACCGATGGGCTTGCGTTGCGTAAGTCCGATCCGCCCCTCCGATCCGGGGACAAGATCAAGGGGAATAACGCTCCCTTCAATACGTTTCGCCTCTTCAGCCGCGATTTTAAATGTCTGAACCGCGCGACTCACTTCCTTTCTGGCATCCGTCAGCGGTTTGCCGGATTCCTGCGCGATGGTTGAGGCAAAGACATCGCCGCGCGCCCTGATGCCATCAGAAATGGCTTGTAGGCCTTCCGCCCGGCCAAAGGCTGAAAGGCTGCGCATCTCTATAAAGCAGGCCTCTGCCGCAACGATGGCCGCTTCGACATCCTCCGCGGAGGCAAGATAGGTAGTGCCAACGGTCTCTCCATTGTATGGGTTGGTGACGGTTAGGCATTCCGGAGTTTCCTTCCACGCCCCGGCAACCCAAATTGGACGCCCACTTGCCATTAGCAATCCACGATTGACGACGGGGGCGAATTATAGTACGTACTACTTTTTGCCCGTGTCTTACCGGAGAGGGGAATGTCGCACAACTGTATTTTTTGCAAAATTGTTGGAAGAAGCATTATCAGCACCATCCTTTACGAAGACGCACGGATATTAGCCTTTGAGGATACCAAGCCGCAAGCGCCTATCCACATACTGGTCATCCCCAAGGTGCATTATTCTAATATCTTGGAAGCCGCGGAAGATATGCCTTTGCTTGGAGATATGTTGACTGCCGTTATGCGCTTGGCACGAGAGAAGGGGATAGCCGACGACGGATTTCGTACGGTCATTAATACCGGCCCAAACGGTGGACAAACGGTTTACCACCTCCACATCCACTTGCTGGGAGGGCGCTTCTTCAAATGGCCACCCGGATAGGCTATACCCGCTCGATATAGGTGCCCGTCCGTGTGTCCACCTTGATGACCTCTCCCTCCTCTATAAAAAGCGGCACTTTGACCGTTCCGCCGGATTCTAGTTTGGCTATTTTTGAGCCGCCGGTCGCCGTGTCGCCACGCACCCCGGGATCGGTTTGGGAGATTCTTAGCTCTACAAAATTGGGCAAGATGACTTCCAGCGGTTTTCCGCGATAGGAGGTAATAGTGACTAACATCTGCTCTTTCAAAAAATCCTTTGCCGTGCCCATCTGTGTTGCCGTCAGAAAAGTCTGTTCATAGGTACCAACGTCCATAAAGTGGTATTCATCACCCTGACCGTACAAAAATTGCATTTGCTGTTCCGCGATATCAGGCACCGCAAACGACTCCCCGGATCGGAAGGTACGCTCCAACGTATTCCCCGTTCGTAAGTTTTTTAATTTTGTCCGAACAAAGGCCCCTCCCTTACCGGGCTTTACGTGTTGGTGGTTGATAATAGAAAACGGCTCACCATCCACTTCCAGCTTTGCCCCGGGCTTAAACTCTGCGGTCTCAATCATACGGTTTTGTCCTCCTTAATTGTTTGGGTCTGAAGATAGTCAATTGCTCCTTGTATCCCAAGGAGATAACTCTGCGTCCCAAATCCTGCGATTTGCCCAATGACAATATCTGCGATAAGGGAGCGTTTTCTGAAGGATTCCCGACCATGAATGTTCGAAAGGTGCACCTCAACGGTCGGAATGCCGACCGCCAGAAGGGCATCCCGAATGGCAACAGAGGTGTGTGTATAGGCTGCCGGATTAATCACGATGGCATCAGTCTTGCCGATCGCCCCCTGAATGGCATCCACCAACGCCCCTTCCGCGTTGGATTGAAAGGTTTCAATCGTGATACCCGCCTGCCCACCAAACGCAAGCAGCTTCTGATTGATCTCGTCTAAAGAGTGTCGCCCGTACCACTCCGGCTCACGACCGCCCAAGAGGTTTAGATTAGGGCCATGCAGTACGAGAATGTGCATCATGTCCTATCCGTGTGCAAGGACATATTCCCACGCAGCCCACATACCCGTTCAAGGATATGCTCAGCTACCGCTTGTTTACTCATTTTAGGAAGCGCGGTCACTTCCCCAGCAGCATCAATAATGTAGACGATGTTGGTATCGAGATCAAACCCCGCGCCGTCCTGTGTCACATCGTTGGCAACGATCAGATCGAGGCCTTTTCTCTTCATCTTTTCCTTGGCATTCTCTACCACACAGTCTGTTTCCGCGGCAAAACCCACCACAATGCGTCCCCCCTCTTCATGCGATAGCGCCATTAGGATGTCATCCGTTTCAATCAAATCAAGGGACGAAAGTGGCGAGACTTTTTTAATCTTTTTGGGTGACCGCTCCTTTGGCCGATAATCACAAACGGCAGCAGCCATGAGCACAATGGTGGCATTGCGCGCGTGAGATAAGACCCGTTGATACATTTCCTCTGCGCTTTCGACATTTATACGGTTTACCCCCTGAGGTGCCTCAAGTAAAACGGGCCCGCTAATGAGTGTCACGTTAGCACCCCATTGTCTAGCAACAGCGGCAAGGGCATAACCCATTTTCCCAGAGGAGCGGTTTGAAATGAATCGGACCGGATCAATGGCTTCATGGGTAGGGCCCGCCGTCACTAAAACCTCCTCTCCAACCAACCTCCCCCTCTCCGGAAGAAGAAGCGCCATCACGCCGTTTGCAATAACACTTTCGTCGGCAAGACGCCCTTCGCCGTTGTGCCCGGAGGCCAGGGGGCCAACTTCCGGCTCAATGACTTGTACGCCTCTCTCCCGCAGAGTAAAAATATTCTTCCGTACGGTGGGATGATCCCACATTCCCAAATCCATTGCAGGTGCAAGTACGATTTGGGCAGAAGCCGACAAAATAAGCGTGCTAAGCAGATCATCCGCCATTCCCATTGCCATTTTTGCAATAAAATTGGCGGTGGCCGGGGCGATAAGAATAAGGTCTACCCCTTGAGAGAGCCGCAGGTGGGCAATATCGGCGGAGGCAGAAGCATCAAACATGTCGGTATAGACCGGACGCCTAGAGAGAATCTGAAGAGGAAGTGGGGCCACAAACCGATGCGCCGTCCGGGTCATGACGACTTGTACATCAACGGCACATCCGAGGCTTGCCCCAGACGATTGGATCGTCCTAAGAAGCTGGGTTGATTTGTAAGCGGCGATGCTCCCCGTAATGCCAAGAAGAACCGTTTTGACACACGCCATGTGCAAACCCTATCCGTCGTCACCATCCACGAATCCTCCTTCCGGGGCATCCGACCCGTGAGATTCGGTAGACGATTCTTCAGCATCAATACTCATCCCCTTTAGTGCGGCCGGCTCTTCAAGGTAAATGCTCATATCCTTTCGGATGTCCGAAGAGATATCCCTATCCCGTCTAAGCGCCAGTCTTCTGTTTTTCATCTCGTTGTGAAACCGCCTAGCCTCGGCTTGCGCGTGTTTTGCCTCATCCCCGTAGACCACCTCCAACTGACCGCTTAGAACCTCTTCAATGGCCACAGAGGTTGCTCGCGTATATTGGCTTTTAACAACGGTGGAAGCCCCGTCCATAATCTCACGTGCCCGTTGACTCGCCAGAATCACCAGACGAAATCTGGAACGGTCACCAGAAAAATTTACTACCATCGGTGCATCTGTTGGTGCATCCGTCATAGGTCTCCTCCCAATATTTTGTCAAGCCATGTCAGATCAATATGTCCAATCCTTGCACGCTTTGCAAGAATAATGGCTTCTATCTCCGTTCGCGCAGTCGTGTACTCTGCGTTGACGATAACATAGTCGTATTGCCGATAACTCTCCATCTCTATACAGGCCATCTGTAAGCGCTTCTCAACTTCCTCCGGCGTGTCCGACTGACGCCGAATCAACCGCTCCCTAAGGATATCCAATGAAGGGGGTAGAAGGTAGATGCTCGCCGCGTCCGGATACACCGCCCTTAGTGCTTGCGCACCCTGTGTATCGAGGTCAAGGATAACATCAACGCCGTGGCCTACTTGATCGGCCATCCAAGCACGGGACGTCCCGTACAGATAGCCATAAATCTCCGCCCATTCAACAAAGTTACTTTTCTCGACGTGGTCTTGGAAAGCATCATGGCCGACAAAGAAATAGTCCCGCCCATCTACCTCGCCTACGCGGGGCGGGCGCGTGGTATAAGAGATGGCGTACTTGAGGTTAGGAAGACGACCGGCAACATCCCGGCACAGAGACGTCTTTCCCGCACCAGACGGTGCAGACACCACAAAAACCAGGCCCCTGCCCCTCTCCATCTATTGATGCTTCTACACGCTCAAGCAAAGGAGGAGCTTATCAATTCTACCTTCCCGAGTCAAATGGTACGGATGTGACAAGTTAGATGACAATCTTGACAACGTGAATTTGTTGATCTATAAACACCCTTGGTGCAGTCCTTACATAAGGGCACCTCTAAAAACATACTGACGGCCCAATTACTGCCCACCCCAAAACATTAAAACATTGTTTTGGGGACCCCGGAAAGAAGAGTGAAAGTCTCTTGCTTGGCCGAGGGAGTCACAGTGGACAACCCGTTAGAGGAAGTCGCTCGGCTGATAGAAGTCAGGGAGTACGAGAAGGCGATCCAACGCTTACAGCCTTTGGCTGCTTCAGATGCGACGGGGGAGGGCAATGCGTTGTTGGGGCTGGCCTATTTCTACCGCGAGGACTACGCACGGGCAACAACCTGTTATAAACAAGCGCTAAAATTATCTCCAGATCATCCGGCATGGCAGGAAATGTGCCGTCGTGCCGGAGAAAATACAATTTCTGGAATTTCCCATTCAGTCCCTCCAATCGGTTATTTTAACCGCGATACGCTTCTTGCCTCTCCCGATAACCGCGATGCCTTTTTGTTCTCTCCTCCAAAGTTCACACGGAAGACCGCTTGGGAAAAGATGATCGGCGCTACCGGTAGGGTTCTGGGCCGGTTGATTGGCAAACCCACCCATTTTATCGTTTGGTTATACGGGAGGTTGTTCGGCTATCAAACCGGTCTTTGGACGAACTGGTACAAACGGGGGCGAACGCGGGGGATTCTCACGCTTGGTTTTATGCGGGACCAGCTTAATCGGAATAACCTTAAGAGTGTTTATCCCAAAGGACAGTTGATTGCGTTTCAGGGTTTCGGGCAGATCCCTCCCGATGCGGCCCGTTATTTCCGCACTGCGGATGGAAGTTGGAACAATTTTCAAAATCCCAAGGAAGGGGCGGCGAAAACGCGGTTCATGAGAAACACTGGCCATGCGGTCATTCGCCCTGAACGAGACGAGGAGTTATTGACCCCTAATCCCCAAGAGATCAGTACAAAACTTCTAACGCGGGGCGAAAAAATGAACGAAGTGCCGTTTCTTAATCTTCTGGCGGCGGCATGGATTCAATTCCAAAATCATGATTGGATTAGTCACGGCGAAAATCAGCCGATGGCGAAAACCCCCATTGAAATTCCTCTAAGGGAGGATGACCCGATCCGAATCAAGTACGGTCAAATCACCATGCGCATCCCTCGAACCCAACCGGATCCGACATACGGAACCCAAAAGGAGGAGACGCCAATCACTTTTATTAATGAGGTGACTCACTGGTGGGATGGTTCTCAAATCTACGGTAGCGATCAAGAAACCCAAAACCGGGTTCGATCCTTCACGGACGGCAAACTGAAACTGACGGATGGCAATCGGTTGCCGTTGGGGGAGGGGGAGGTTGAAACGACGGGGTTCAATCGGAACTGGTGGGTTGGATTAAGTTTGCTCCATACGCTGTTTACACGAGAGCATAATGCCATTTGTGATCGCCTAAAACAAAAATACCCCCGCTGGGACGATCATCGTCTGTTCAATGTGGCCAGATTGATTAATGCGGCAGTGATGGCAAAGATTCATACCATTGAGTGGACACCGGCTATTTTACCCAATCGTGAGTTAAATCTTGCGCTTCATGCCAATTGGTATGGCATGGCCACTACCCTTTTCCGCCGCCCCAAATCTCGAAGGACCAAGGCGACGTTGAACATCGCCCATCCGGAGGTCGGCGGAGTCGTAGGAAACGCTATTGACAAACACGGCTCACCTTACGGACTGACGGAGGAGTTTGTCGAAGTGTACCGGTTGCATTCGCTTCTCCCAGAAAAGCTTTTGCTTCGTCGTCTGGAAGACGGGTCGGAAAGTGACGTTCCCTTTCCTCAAACGCGTCAGGCAGGATCGCCAAAACTGATCGATCAATATGGGATTGCCAATCTGTTCTTTTCCTTTGGCAATCAGCACCCCGGGGCACTCACGTTACACAATTATCCACGGTTTATGCAGGAGATCAGCGTCCCCGGAAATCCGGTATTGACTATGGGGGCCGTAGATATCCTGCGTGCCCGCGAGCGCGGGGTGCCCCGGTACAATACGTTCCGACAGGCACTTGGACTGAAGCCCATTGACGGCTTCGAAGACCTGACCGATAACCCCAATGATATTCGGGTGCTCCGGGAGGTCTACGGTAACGATAAGGCAGCGGTTAATCGGTTAGACCTGCTGATTGGGACATTGGCGGAAGCGACAAAAAATCGTCCAACTGGATTTGGATTTGGCGAAACCCTGTTCCAGATTTTTATATTGAATGCCACCCGGAGGTTACAGGCCGATCGCTTCTATACCGACGACTACCGAGAAGAAATCTATACCAAGGAGGGAATGGATTGGATTGACGATACCGACCTAAAGACGGTATTGCTGCGGCATTATCCTGAATTGGCCGGCACAGGGCTTGCCAATATCCGAAATGCCTTTGAGCCATGGGATGAAACCGACGATTTGAACCCGGAGCGACATCCACTTCTTCGATATGGATAAAAACGATAAGAAGAAAATGAAGAATAGTTATACAAAAGAGATCGGGGAAGTGCTCGAAGCGGAGAAGCGGCATATTGGAAAAAGCGGGGATTTTTATGGGTTGGCCATCTCCGGCGGTGGAATTCGATCTGCCTC
>SBBL01000009.1 GCA_005239745.1 Candidatus Troglogloeales bacterium
GGACGCGGCGCTCCGGCGCAACGAGGTGGTCGCCGCCCTCGCGGATGAGGCCTACGTCGCGTATTTTGAGCGCGGCGGCAAGACGGACCACGTTGTGAAAAAGTTGACGGACTGGAAGGTGCCGATTCTGTGAAGGGTCTTGCAGAATTGGACCCTTGCGGGCAGGCGTCTAACGACAGGCATCAATGGAGGTGATCAGATACCACTGGGTTTGTGCTTCGGGAGCCCAGAGAGGAATGGAGGTGTCGTGTTGAACTAACTCCCCGACGTAGTTTGTCAGGACTTCCCGATCGTGTGCCTTTCGGAAGGGTTTTTCCCGATAAAACCCATTTTTTTGCCCGTCGGATAATCGTCGGCAAAGAAACAAAGACCTGATGTTTTGTTTTGGGAATCTCTTTGAGGTAAAGGTATCTTTCGAAAACATCCAAAACCTCCTGACCCGAAAATAATTTCTGTAAATGCTTTCCCGTTTTGTCCTCCTTGTTCTGTAAATCAACCCAGTTAAACCGGTGCACTTTTAATTGTTAGATGACACGACGCTTGACCAAGTTGACAAGGGCATTTGCCTCGAATAGACTGGTGTGCTGTGTTCGGCCTCCGTCCCTGCTTTCGGGCTTGTCCATGAGGGGGACCGCTTAGCCGGCGTATGTTTCACGAACACCAATAAGGGGGTAAAGTGGCAAAGGTATTAGAAGGCCCGGGGATGACGCTGCTTGGAAAGTGGGGAATGCAGGTACCGCGTTTCGTTGTGGTTACGGACGCCGCTCAGATTGCCAAACTTTCACAGGCCAATCCGTGGCTGCGCGAAAGAAAGTTGGTAGTGAAGGCACATGAGGCCATTGGCTCGCGCATGAAGCTTGGCCTAGTTAAGCTAGACTGCGATCTGGCCGCTGCCACCAAGGCCACGGAGCAAATGTTCAAATCGTCTCACTTTAATATATCGCAAGTTATCCTCTCGGAAATGATTTCTCACCAGGCGGAGTCCTATGTAGCCGTCCAGTCCACACGTGAGGGAGCCACCCTCCTTCTTTCAAAATTGGGTGGCATTGAAGTGGAAGATCATTGGGACAAAGTAAAACGTTTTCCGGTTCCCCTGGGAGCGGATCCGACCGCCGGTGCACTTGAAAAGTTTGCAACAGAGGCTGGGTTCACCGGTGATCTCGCCGTAAAAATAGCTGAGTTCCTGGAAAAACTCTACCGATGCTACGATCAGGAGGACGGTACCTATATGGAGATTAACCCTTTGGTTGTGCGGGAGTCTGACGGCGTGGTAACGGCACTGGACGCGGTTGTGATGGTGGACGCCGATGCCCGTTTTAGACACCCGGACTGGAACTTTACCTTTGCGTCGGAATTTGGCCGCCCCTATACCCAAAACGAACTCGCGGTTTTAGAGATTGACTCTCGGGTAAAAGGCTCGGTGAAATTTATTGAAATCCCGGGTGGTGATACCGCCCTACTGCCGGCCGGTGGCGGCGCCTCTGTCTACTACGCCGACGCCGTTTTAGCCATGGGTGGAACCATCGCCAATTACGCGGAGTATTCCGGTGACCCTCCGGATTGGGCAGTCGAGGCCCTGACGGATAAGGTCTGTTCGCTCAAAGGGATTAAGCGAATCATTGTGGGTGGGGCGATTGCCAACTTCACCAATGTGAAGAAGACCTTTGCGGGCATCATTGCCGGATTCCGAAAGGCGATGGCAGAGGGAAAACTCAACGGGGTTGAAATTTGGGTGCGCCGCGGCGGCCCGTTTGAGAACGAGGGACTCGCGGCCATGCGAGCGCTGGAAAAAGAAGGGTTCAACATCCACGTCTATAACCGGTCTACCCCATTGACCGATATTGTCAATTACGCCTTACACGGAGAGTAGGATGAGCATTGTTGCAAATCAGGAAACTCGTGTCGTTATTCAAGGGGGTGTGGCAGGGATTAACGCGGCCAATCGCATGGCAGAGTTTTGCCATCTCAGTCGGCTGCCGTTTAATGTGCCCGCTTTTGTCTTCCCCCCTAATGCGGGTAAGACAGCCGACATTCCCTATGGAAGCGGACTGGTGTCGGTGCCCATTTATGCCACAGTGGCCGAGGCCGTCTCCGACCATCCGACGATTAACACCTCCCTTGTCTATATAGGCGCGGAACGTGCCTTTGATGCCGCCATGGAAGCCATGGAGGCATCAAACATTACCTTGGTCTCTATGATTACAGAGGGGGTGCCGGAAAAGGATGCCAAACGTCTAATCCAATACGCTAAGCGTACGGGTAAAGTTTTTAATGGTCCGTCCTCTATCGGGATACTTTCTGCAGGAGAAGCACGGTTGGGGGTGGTCGGCGGGTCTTACGACAATTTAATTGCGTGCAAGCTGCACCGTGCGGGGTCGTTTGGCGCCATTACAAAATCCGGCGGTTTGCTCAACGAGATTATGTGGATTTGCAGCCAGTTTGCCGACGGCATTACCACGGCCATCGGCATTGGCGGCGATGCTTATCCAGGCTCCGATTACACAACTTATTTAGAGATGTTCGAACGTGATCCACAAACCCATGCGGTTATTATCGTCGGTGAAATGGGGGGCAACTTAGAGGAACAAGCAGCCGCTTGGTACGGGGCAGCGAAGCGCCGCATTAAGCTCATCGCGGTGGTGTCAGGGTTTTGTCAGGAGCAACTTCCCAAAGGAATGAAGTTTGGACATGCAGGAGCGAAGGAAGGAACACATGGGGAAGGTTCGGCACGTAGTAAGGCAGATGCACTGAAGGCAGCGGGGGCAAGTGTCCCGGCCACGTTCGGTGGTTTAGGTCCTGCGATTGGGGAGACCTATCAATCGCTTCTTGCAAGCGGCAAGGCAAAGTCCATTCCAGGGGAAGAAGCCTCACTCCCCAAGCTGCCTATGCGGGTAGAAGAGGCGATCAAGGCGGGCGATGTCTTCGTTGAGCCGGTCCTTAAGTCCAGCATTTGCGATGACCAGGGCGATGAGCCACTTTATCACGGCTATGCCGCGTCTGACCTCATCAATAAGGGTTATCATATTCCTCATGTGATAGGGCTGCTTTGGGATAAACGTCTGGTTTCTCCCGTCGAGGCTGAAATTATCAAACGCATCGTGATGCTCTCCGCCGATCACGGCCCTTGCGTTTCCGGGGCATTGGTGACCATTATTGCCGCTTGCGCAGGCATTCAAATGGCGCAATCCGTGGCGGCAGGACTCCTGATGATAGGCCCCCGGTTTGGCGGTGCCGTGACCGACGCCGGCAAGTGGTTTAAATACGCGGTTTCAAACCATATGACACCTGAAGACTATCTGGCCTACATGAAGAGAAACGTTGGCCCTGTGCCGGGGATCGGCCATCGTGTAAAAAGTCTTAAAAACCCGGACAAGCGAGTTTCTGAATTGGTACGGTTTGTTAAATCTGCCGGTCTATCAACGCCGCACCTTGACTTCGCCTTGTCGGTGGAAAAGATCACCACCGCTAAGAAGGATACGCTTATCCTAAACGTTGATGGAACCATGGCGGCGATTTTGGTTGATTTAAAATTTCCCGTTGAGTCGTTAAACGGTTTTTTCATTCTTTCTCGAACCATCGGTCTGATCGGTCACTGGGTGGATCAAAACAAACAGGGAAGCCGGTTGATACGCCTCTTTCCCTATCTTGCCAACTATACTTCCGCCAAACGCCGGGAAGCGCCCCTTCTTGAGACAAAGAAATAAATGGAGTGGTTATCGTTCCCTCTGCTGGTGTTGTTGGTGGGTCTTGTTATTGTCGCACTCAACGGCATACGCATATTGCGGGAATATGAGCGAGCGGTCGTCTTTCGCTTGGGGCGTTTTGTCAGTACGGGGGCACTGTACGGTGGCTCCGGTCCCGGCTTAATTGTCCTCATCCCTCTTATTGATACCATGGAAAGGGTGCCGCTTCGAACCGTCGCCCACGACGTTCCGCCTCAGGACGTCATTACCAGCGACAATGTTTCAGTCAAGGTGAACGCGGTCCTTTATTCCAGGGTGGTGGACCCTAAGCGAGCCATCCTTGAAGTGGATAACTATCTCTATGCAACGTCGCAGATTGCACAGACCACCTTGCGAAGCATTTTAGGGCAGAGCACGCTGGATGATCTGCTTTCCAAACGTGAAGAGATTAACCGCAAACTCCAACAGGTGATTGACGAACAGACCGAACCGTGGGGAATAAAAGTTGCCACGGTAGAGGTGAAAAACGTTGATCTTCCCCAAGAAATGCTCAGGGCAATTGCCAAACAGGCGGAGGCCGAGCGGGAGCGGCGGGCGAAGGTGATTCACGCACAAGGCGAGTATGAGGCGTCGGAGAAGTTGGCCGATGCGGCACGCATTATCAGCATGGCGCCAAACGCGCTCCAATTGCGCTATCTGCAGACGCTAACGGAAATTGCCGCGGAGAAAAACTCCACCATTATCTTCCCGCTCCCTATTGACATATTAACCCCCTTGCTCAAGAAATAAGGGGAACCCTGGGTTTAAGAAAACCGCCCTACAGGGTTAAGTCAAAGTTAGACGCAACCCATTATATGGTTACATTTTAATGCCCCGATTCGGCGCTTGCATATTTTGGCCTTGCTGCGTATAGTGTGCCCATGGACCAAGCGATTTTGGGGGGAACAACCTGTTACCCATGACCGCCTATATCCTTCGCCGTATCCTCTATGCCGTTCCCATTCTGATCTCGGTTAACCTGCTGACCTTTACCCTGTTCTTTGTCGTCAATACGCCGGAGGATATGGCCCGGTTACACTTGGGGGTTAAGCGAGTTACTCCGGAAGCTATCGCGAAATGGAAACAGAGCCACGGCTACGATCAACCCCTCTTTTTTAATGGGGAGGCCACCGGGACAAAGAAATTTACCCGGACGATCTTCTTTGAAAAATCGGTATCCCTCTTCTTGTTTGATTTTGGCCGCGCGGACGACGGCCGGAACATCGGCCGCGACATCCGGCAACGGATGGGGCCATCACTTGCCATTGCCGTCCCCGCGTTGATTTTCGGGCTTTTTATCAATATTACGGTTGCTATGACCATCGCCTTCTTCCGGGCAACCTATATTGATTATTGGGGGGTCATCGCCTCCGTTGCGGCCATGTCGGTCTCGGCCTTGTTCTACATTATTGGAGGGCAGTTTCTCTTTAGCAAGTTACTTCGCCTGGTCCCCATCTCCGGATTTGGCGAAGGGGCGAACCTGATTAAGTTTCTGATCCTACCGGTAGCGATCGGGTTGCTGGCCGACATGGGAAGCGGTGTGCGCTGGTATCGCACCCTGTTTCTCGAAGAGATGGGAAAAGACTATGTCCGTACCGCCCGCGCCAAGGGACTCTCTGAACCCCGGGTGCTCTTTCGCCACGTTCTGAGAAACGCGGCGATCCCCATTCTAACCGGCGTAGTGGTGCTCCTTCCACTGCTATTTCTAGGCGCCCTCATCACCGAGTCGTTCTTTGGCATTCCGGGGCTCGGTAGCTATACCATTGACGCCATTAACAGTCAGGATTTTGGCATTGTCCGGTCAATGGTCTTCTTAGGTTCCTGTCTCTACATTGTCGGACTTATCTGTACGGATATTGCCTACGTGCGGGTAGACCCGCGGGTACGGCTACGTTGATTAATCATGCCTAAGCCCGTCCTTCTTTGGACCGATGTCCTCATCTATTGCCTACTCGTTTCGTCCGTCCTAGCACTTTTTAGCGCCCTCAAAAAAGAACACCTTCGGCTCCCACTTAGGCAGGTGACCGGATGTCCTACGGCGATGGCGGCGCTGGTGGTGCTGTTTTTCTATCTTTTGGTCGGGCTTTCCGACTCCTTCCATTTCCGGCTAAAACTGGATGAACGCCCGGGACAACAGATACAATACGCGCCCGAAGTATTGTCATTGCTGGACATTTTCGTCGGACCCTTGCGCACCCGCGTGGAGACGACCTACTCGGCCCCACTGGCTATAGAGGCATACACAAAAGAGACGGTAGAAGATAAAACGGGCAGGCGGTCCCGGGTGTACCCACGGCTCCTCTATGGTGGCAGCCATCTTAAAGACCCTAACCTCAGGCTCTCGGATATTTATGGAAAGGCCGTCAAAGGGAGTGCATTCGGGCTTGTGGTCGTTACGTTCCTTGCCACAATCGGCGTTTTCCTCTTAAGTCGGGTTCATAAAACGGTCTGGCGTATCACCGCGGGGCGCGTTCTGCGTGGGCAATGTCACGCGGCATGGCGAACGACCTTTATCACCGCCGGTGTTCTGATCATCATCTTTTTTGCGCTAGCCCCTCTTGCCACGCACTATCACCTCTTAGGGACCGACAAAGTCGGGCAGGACGTGTTGTACCTCTCCTTAAAGGCTGTTCGGACCGGCCTTGTGATTGCTACATTGACCACGCTAATCATGCTCCCCTTTGCGGTGCTGTTAGGTATCTCTGCCGGGTACTTTAAGGGACGAATTGATGATCTAATTCAGTATCTCTATACAACGTTGAGCGCCGTCCCCGGTGTGTTGCTGATTGCAGCCGCCGTGCTGATGCTTCAGATTTATATGGATATTCACGCGGATGATTTCTCAAGCATTGCGCAACGGGCGGATATACGGCTTTTCTTTCTATGTGTCATTCTGGGCTCCACCGGATGGATCGGTCTTTGCAGACTGTTGCGAGGAGAGACACTCAAAATCACGGAGCTTGAATACGTCCAAGCCGCCAGGGCGCTCGGGGTTTCCCAATGGAAGATTATCACCCGCCACGTCCTTCCCAACGTCACGCATATCATTCTTATTTCAGCCGTTTTGGATTGTTCCGGTCTCGTCCTATCGGAAGCCGTCCTCTCCTATGTAGGCGTAGGGGTAGATCCCTCCATGATTTCATGGGGCAACATGATCAATAGCGCACGTTTGGAGATGGCGCACGAGCCGATCATATGGTGGTCGCTCCTTGCAGCCTTCATGATGATGTTCGGATTGGTTTTGTCGGCCAATATTTTTGCCGACGGCGTGCGTGACGCGCTAGACCCACATCTACAACGGGGATAAGAAGCGGGTGACCCAGATACTGCTTTCCGTTCGCAACCTTTGCACGACTTTTGATGGGAGTAAAGTGGTTGTCCGCGCCGTTGACGACGTTTCATTTGACATTCGCCGAGGGGAGATTTTTTGCCTCTTGGGAGAGTCCGGATGTGGAAAATCCATTACTGCCTTATCTATTCTTCGTCTACTTCCAAGCGCTGGGCGTATTGCCTCCGGCACGATTTTTTTCGATGGGGTGGATTTGTGCCGATTGTCGGAGGAGAACATGCGGCTATACCGCGGCAAACGCATCGCGATGATCTTTCAGGAACCGATGACGGCCTTAAACCCCGTAATGACCATTGGGCAACAGATTGCCGAGGTGAGGCAGCGCCACTTTTCTGAACGTCCAGTAGATTCTCATCGGCGCACGTTAGCCCTTTTGGATCAAGTCGGTATCCCGGACCCCAAGCGGCGTTACGACGCATACCCGCACCAGATGTCCGGTGGAATGAAACAGCGAGTGATGATTGCAATGGCATTGGCTGGGGAGCCGGAAGTACTCATTGCCGATGAACCTACAACCGCCTTGGATGTCACCATTCAGGCCCAAATCCTTGATTTGTTACGTGCCATTCAAAAGGCACGCGGGATGGCAGTCTTGTTAATCACGCACGATTTGGGTGTCGTATCCGAGGTGGCCGATCGAGTGGCTGTGATGTACGCCGGCCAGATCGTGGAACTCGCAGAAAGGCAAGCGTTTTTTCAGGCATCTAAACATCCTTATTCCAAAAAACTCTTTGATTCGTTGCCGCATCGGGCGAAGCGGGGGGAATCCCTTGCCGTCATTCGCGGGGGAGTTCCGGCGCTTTCGTCCGTGTTCATCGGTTGTCGCTTTGCAAACCGCTGTGACGAGGCGTGGGAGGTTTGTGAAACTGCCACGCCGCGGTGGCTTACACAAGAAGGGACCGGTGTCCGTTGCCACCTCTATGACGCTACCGTGTCAAAGAATCAGGTACCGGTTGCATCCACGTATCCTAAAAAAGATCGGCAGGAAAAGGAGAGTGGGGCATGGGGAGAGGGTGCCGTTGCCTCCCCGCTATTGCGGGTCTCTGACCTTGCCGTCCATTTTCCCATTCACCAAGGTCTGTTCCAGTCCGTCGTCGGGCATGTGAAAGCGGTGGATGGGATCTCTTTTGAAATTGACGTGGGTAAAACGTTGGCGTTGGTCGGCGAGTCGGGGAGCGGAAAGACCACGGCCGGCAAAGCGATTCTACGACTGATTCAACCCACACGAGGGCTTATCCACTTTCAGGGAGTGGATATCGCTAAACTTCATGGGAAAGAACTGCGTGCCATGCGGAAGTCGTTTCAGATCGTTTTTCAAGACCCATACGCCTCATTGAATCCGAGAATGATGGTAGGGGAGATTCTGCGTGAGGGATTGGTCGTCCATCGAATTGATCCGGGACGGGAAGATGTGCGGATAGACCGGTTACTCGAACAAGTCGGGCTTTTGGCGGATGCGAAAAGGCGTTATCCACATGAGTTTTCAGGCGGGCAGCGACAACGTATTTCAATTGCGCGCGCCCTCTCTGTTGCCCCCCGGTTTATTGTTTGCGATGAGCCGACCTCTTCCCTGGACGCCTCCATCCAGGCGCAAATCCTCAACTTACTGAAACAGCTTCAAGTTCAATTGGGACTTTCCTACTTGTTTATTACCCATAATCTTTCTATCGTGGAGTATCTTGCAGACGATGTGGCGGTGATGTATTTAGGTCGCATCGTGGAATACGGAAAGGTTGGCGAAGTATTGGCGTCTCCACGGCATCCGTATACACAAGCCCTTTTATCGGCTGTGCCGGAGATTGACCCAAAGACACAGAGAGAGATTATTCGCTTACAGGGCGATATCCCTTCTCCTATCTCTCCTCCCTCCGGGTGCCACTTTCATCCGCGTTGTCCTCACGCAATGCCGATTTGCAAAGAGACATACCCGTCGCCTACGGAGAAGGGCACTACCCATCGCGTCCTGTGCCACCTTTATTGATTGTATGAGACGGCCATCTGGCCGCATGAGGGAGGGGAAGATCATGGAAAAACATACCGGCCATTTTCAATCTATGACCGTTGTGTGGCATCGCCAAATAATCCGGTGGGTTTTACAATCAGCACCAGAATCAGAAGACAAAAAGCAAAGCCGTCCTTGAATTCACTCACTAAATAGGCCGATCCCAGGCTTTCCACCAGGCCGAGCAGAATCCCCCCCACCATTGCGCCGGGGAGGCTCCCGATACCGCCTAGGACGGCTGCGGCAAAGGCTTTTAGCCCAACCATGAATCCGATGGAAAAATGGACGGTGCCGTTGTACATCCCTACCATCACTCCGGCACCTGCCGCCAAAATAGCCCCAATGGCGAAAGTGAGCATAATCAGACGATTAACATCTATACCGCAAAGCGCGGCCATTGTTTTATCCTGTGCCACCGCCCGAATCCCTTTGCCTAAGCGTGTTTTTGTCACGAAGAGGTGTAGAGCTAGCATTAACGAGAATGAAGTAAACATCATCATGGCCTGAACGCCACTGATGGGAACCGTTGTCCAGGACAAAGGCTCGTTGGGGAAAAGCGTTGGAAAGACCAAGTCGGCGGAGCCTTGCGTCAGCATGACGTAGTTTTGCAGAAAAACAGATGCGCCGATGGCTGAGATCAGCGGCGACAGACTGCGCGCCGAACGAAGCGGCCGATAGGCCACCTGCTCAAGAAAAACAGCGTATCCTACCGCCGTCACCGCCGACCCCAAAAATAGAAGTAAGAGAAAAGAAACGGGAGGCCATCCGGCAGCCCCTATCGCCGTTAATAAATGGAAATAGAGGATGCCGGAATAGGCACCAATCATGTATATTTCGCCGTGGGCAAAGTTGATCAGGCCTAAGACTCCGTAGACCATGCTATACCCAAGCGCAAGCAGCGCGTAAATTGCGCCGACCGTTAAGCCGTTAATTAACTGCTGGACAAACACGTAACGTTCTCTTATCTTATCCGGGGACGCATGCGACCAAATTCCAGTGCCCGTCAGCATACCACACCAAATGGAGGAAGATGAATGACTGGTCTGTGGGGGTGGATTTTTTTTGGGGGGTTGATTGTCTTGCTGCTTGCCCTTGATCTGGGTATTTTTCACCGCACGCCGCATGTCGTTGGAACGAAAGAGGCCCTTAAGTCAAGCGCCTGCTGGATTGGGCTTGCGTTCATTTTCAATGCGGGTATCTATTTTTTTCTGGGGGCAGCCCCGGCACAGGCGTTTTTATTGAGTTATTTGATTGAAGAATCCCTGAGTATTGATAATCTCTTTGTGTTCCTGGTGATTTTTAACTACTTCCATGTCCCACCGGCCTATCAGCGGCGCATCCTCTTGTGGGGCATTATCGGCGCTCTGGTAATGCGGGGTCTCTTCATTGCCGGCGGTATTACGCTGATTCAGCATTTTCATTCCGCTATTTACCTGTTTGGCGTGCTCTTGATTGTCACGGGCATTAAGATGGTCAGGCGATCCGATGACACGGTTGATCTCGAAAAGAACTGGACGCTGCGGTTTATTCGGCGATGGATACCCGTAACGGATAACCATCAAGGAGGACACTTCTTTGTAAAAATAGAGGGGAAGTGGCGCGCCACCTCATTATTCGTTGTCCTCATCATGGTGGAGGCGACCGATGTTATCTTTGCCGTTGACTCCGTTCCGGCCGTTCTCGCCATTACACTGGATCCATTCATTGTCTACACCTCCAATGTCTTTGCCATTTTAGGATTGCGCGCCCTTTATTTCTCACTCGCGGTACTCATGCGAACATTTCATTATCTACACTACGGTCTTTGCGCGATCCTTATTTTTATCGGCGTTAAAATGTTGATCAGTGATTTCTATAAGATTCCCATTGGATGGGCCTTGGGGGGGCTTGCCGGCATACTGATCCTCTCCTCTGTCGTTTCATGGCTTTACCCACCGACAACAGAAAATGCGTCCACCTAACCTCTTTCCTTCTACCCGTATCCGACAGGTACTGTTTGTCGCCTTTTGGGTCAATCTGGTTGTGGCCGCGGCCAAGACGTTTTGGGGATATCGTATTCAGTCAATGGGCATGCGCGCCGATGGAACGCATTCGTTTTTGGATGCCTCGTCCAGTCTAATCGGATGGTTAGGGGTTTACCTTGCGACCGGCCTTCCCGATTCCACGCACCCTTACGGTCACCGTAAGTTTGAAACATTTGCGACTTTCTGCATCTCTCTCCTGATACTTCTGTCAGGCCTTCAGATCCTTATGGAAAGTATCGGCCACTTTCAAGAAGTGACCGCGCCACAGGTGACCCCTGCGAGCGTAGCCGTTTTATTGCTCACTTTTTTTCAGAGCCTCTGGTTAAGTCGCTGGGAGGAGACGCAAGGCAAAGCACTGAAAAGCGCTATTCTTATCGCGGACGCCCATCATACCAGAAGCGATCTGTGGGCATCCGCGTCCGTGATGGTGGGTTTGGCCGTAAGCCGGATGGGGTACCCCATCATTGATCCGGTCGTTGGTGTGATTATTGCCGTGATTATCGGGCGTGCCGGGGTACGTATTTTAGGCGAAAGCCTAAACGTGCTAATGGATGGTGCGCAGATGGACCCACAGGCCATCCGTGGCGTGGTGATGAAAATTGATGGAATTAGAGAATGCCACGCCATTCGCACCCGCGGGGTTACCCACTACGTCTATATGGATCTCCATATTCATGTGGACCCTCAAATGCCCATTGAAGAAGCGCACAGACGGTCTCATCAAGTAGAGTTTGCCGTGATTAAGGCCTTTCCGAATGTCAAGGACGTGGTTGTGCACATAGAGCCACACCTCGAGAATCTTGAAGACGATTGATGTCCTACCGCTTGGAAAAACACCGTTTGTCACGATCAGCAGGCGTCGCATGCCCGCGCAACGCAGCAGTTTGGACGCGTAGTAGGTTTTTAGAGGTGCCAGGTGGTACTTTGGACATGTATTGGAGTTCAGATGGACCTGTTCCGATGAGCTATAACCAATAGGTGTGTAAAAAGTTTAAGGAGGTTGCGTATACTTTCAGGTGAGCAAACCATCGAGCCCCGGAATCCGGGAGAAAGGACACGCCACCATGGGAGAGCGGAACATAAGTGCGACTGAAGTTGCAA
>SBBL01000141.1 GCA_005239745.1 Candidatus Troglogloeales bacterium
ACTGGCCGGTCCAGGGGCCTCGCCTTTTGCAGCGCACCTTCGCGCGTTTAACTATCCGTTGCAGGCGTGTGTCAAATCGCTGGAAGATCGCGCACGTCTGGGGCTGAACGCCCCCTTTCTATCCAATTCGTTCGCCGCCTATCGCAGAAGCGCGCTTGAAACCGTGGGATGGTTCAAGGAAGGCCTGATGATGGGGGAGGACGTTCAGGTCGGTGCCAGGCTGCTCCTGGCCGGATACCGGATTGCGTACGTGGCGCAGGCCCGGGTGCGTCATGCGCACGACTACACACTTGCGCAGGAATTCAGCCGCTACATACAGATCGGCGCCTTCCATCAGGCGGAATCCTGGATGCTTCGGGCGTTTGGGGGGGCGGAGGGGGAGGGGCTTCGATATGTGCAATCCGAGTTGCAATATCTGTCACGGCAACGGCAGTCGCATCTGATTCCACTGTCTCTCGTTAGAAGCGCGCTGAAATATGTCGGCTACAGATGGGGCCGATGGAGTGCGGGACGGGCTTAATAGGAATCGGACATTTCTATTTTGGCTTGACAGTTTCAATGCGCGGGTTGCATTTTATGTAATATAGAGGTAGCATGGCAGCCGCGTTCTGGGTGAGGGAGGGAGCGCCTTCCCATTTTGCAAACAAAGGAGGAAATATGTACACGTCGAAGTTTGTTGTCGCTGCCGTTTTTTTTCTGTCCACGGTAACCGCTTGCTACAGTAATTCTGGAAGCGGCGGATCCGCCAAGTCGGAGTCGGAGAATGCACCGTTAATGTCTCCCGATAATGTGGCGAATAAGGACGCCTCGGCGAAAAACAATGAAGGGGTGGATCATCTTTCGCAGGGGCATTTTGATGTCTCAGCGGGTTACTTTAAGGAGGCCATTGCGATGCAGCCGGATTTTGCGGAGGCCCATTACAATCTGGGCGTTGCACTGGATGGCGCGGGGGACCATGGGGGTGCCACCGAGGCGTTCAAGAAAGCAAAAGAGTTTGGGGCGGGTAACCCCAAGATCGCCGACAGTGCTATTCTGAAGAAGCATCTAGGCATGTAACGAATTAACGAATACGGGTACCGCTACCGCTACAGTTCCCTTGGAAGTCAAATGGGTTTCTATGAGCTTGCGCTCGCGCGACGGGAGAATAGGGATCGCCTTGTACGGATTTTTTTAGTCGGCGCGGGAATCGGCGGAAGGTCGGTTCTAGCACGGTTGCTGCGGTTTAACTGGGTGGATATTGTCGGTGTTTCAGACGTTAATCCAACAGCGCCCGGGATGGTATTGGCGAGAGATGCGCGCATACCCATTTTTGAGGATGCCGTTTCCGCGTTAGGCAACCTGGCGGTTGATATTGTTTTTGAGCTGACGGGGGATAAGTCCATCTATGCAAAGTTGGTCACGGCTTCGAACGGTTCATTTGATGTTGTCAGTGGGGATTTGTCCTATTTTCTTTGGAGCGTTCTACACGAGCTCGATGGGCAAGAGGTTGATTTGCGTGGGAAATTGGGCGAGCACCGCGTTTTGGCGGAGATCAACGTCATGCTGGCGCACTCAAAAACGCCAACGGAGGTTTTTGATGCCATTGTTATGGGGGGCATGCGTATTACCGAGATGCCGGCAGGCTCCATTGCCATTTATAACAAAGACGAAAAGCACCTCATCCTTGGCGCCGCCAAGGGGTTTTCAAAACAATTTACCCGACAGAAGACATTTCCCGTTCGTCCCGGTGGGTTAACAGAATATATTCTGCTACACAGTGACCCGATATTAATTTCCGACCTCTCGGAGCACCCCTCTTTCAACAACCCCTATCTGATGGAGGAGGGGATACGTTCTCTTATTGCTATCCCTCTCCTCTCCGATCGGGAGCCCGTAGGAGTTCTTTATCTGGATGATTTCAGGCCACGTACCTTTCCCTCGGGCATAGATGAAGCCATTGGTCTTCTAGCCACTCAGGCGGTCATTGCCATTCAAACACAGCAGGCCCTTGATAGGATCAAAGACCTCTCTCGACACGACCCACTGACCGGACTTTATAACCGTCGGCATCTGAATGATGTTTTCGTTGCGGAGGTCCATCGGGCACTTAGAATGCGGCATCCCTTCTCGGTCATGCTGGTTGATATTGACCATTTCAAGGAGATCAATGATCGTTTTGGACATTCGGTGGGAGATCAGGCACTGCAAGCGCTCGCCCACCTTTTTGGGCATACCCTTCGCCCCTATGATACGGCAGTCCGATATGGCGGGGAAGAGTTTCTCATTCTGTTGCCTGAGACACGAGATGAAGAAGCCGTACTTGTTGGGGAGAGATTACGTAGAGAAGTCGAATCGGCAAAGCTTTTACCGGAGGAATCACCGATGACTTGTAGCTTTGGCGTTAGTGCCCTACGCAAAGATAACCAGGGACATTTTCAGACCCCGGAAGATCTCATTGACCAGGCTGACAAGGCGCTTTATATGGCGAAAGCCTCTGGCCGCAACCGAGTTTGCCTTTTCGGTGCCACCCCATCGCCTGTAGGTGCATAGTGGAGAAGGTTCACGAGGTTGGGCAAGGATTCCGTCTAATTGTTCAGGGGCAGCCACCGCTTGCCTTGAAGGTAGGGGAGGTGGTTGAAGGGGAAGTCGTCGGTCTATCAGCCGATAACACCGTCTCTATCAGAGTGAAAGATACGCTCTTTCATGCCAAATCCGACTTGTCTCTCAGGAAGGGATCGAAGGCACTGTTTCAAGTGGAAGTGACGGCCGACGGTCCCATCCACCTAAAAATGGTTGATAAGCCTCCGGCGGCCAGCGTTGATACCGTCCGAGCTACGTTATCTTCAGCCCTGCGTAATATGACGCCGCTGGCGGCCCCGTCGGCGGAGTGGGCAGAGCTGGCCGTTTTAATTCAGCGCCTTTCAATTTCCGGAAGTCTACCGACGGTTTTTAGTCTTTTTTTCTCCAGAGTTTCAACCCTGACGGGGGCCGCGCTTCAAGAGATGTTTCTTGCCTCCGGTAGCTTCTTTGAGGCAAAATTGGCCGCACTCATACAAAAAGCCGATATCTCCGGTACCGTCACACCTGACGTTGGGCAGACGATCGCGACAGACCTGAAAGGCATGTTGCTTAGCTTAAAGGCGACGCTTCAAGACACAAAGATGATGCCTCACTTGACGCAAACGGGCGTCAATCGTAGCGACCTTGCCGCAAGGGTGGATCGCTTGATTGGTCAAATAGAGTACCACCAGATGCAGTCTCAACTTGGGCAAGCCTTACAGGTTTTTATCCCATTTTCATGGGAAGGACTACAAGAGAGTACCGTAAAGTTTCAGGAGCGTTATGTAGGCGTTCCTAGCAGGCCGGAGTGTACCGTCACGCTTTGTCTGCAAATGGAGAGAATAGGGAAGACCGTTAGCACGATCCGATTGTTTGCAAACCGTCTTCATGTGCAATTTTTAACGGAAAATCCTAGTTTTCACCGGCTCCTACAACGTAGTGCGCACCTTTTAGAGAAGCAATTAACCGCGGTAGGGCTTATCCCTGGGGGCATCTCGTCACGGTACGAACCCAATCTGGCGTTTGACCGTCTCCCCCCAATGGGCGTTAACCTCAATGCCTGACGAGAAAGAGAGAAAAGCCGCCGCCTTAAAATTTACGCCCGGTGTAGATGCCGCACCCAGGTTATCGGCAAAGGGACGGGGCTATATTGCCGATCGCATTGTTGAGATTGCCCGTGCCAATGGCGTTCCCGTCCGAGAAGACCGGCACATGGTTGAGATACTCTCCACTCTCAAAATGGGCAGTGAGATTCCCATATCCCTCTATACCGCGGCCGCGGAAGTCCTAGCGTTTATTTATAAAACAAGCAAAAAAGTATGAGTCGGTGCTATAAAATTGCGGTATTTCCGGGAGATGGCATTGGGTGCGAGATCATTCCGCCTGCCGTCTCTGTTTTAGAGCTAATGGGCAAACGCTTTGGGTGCCAGTTTGCATTCGATGAGGGCGTCATTGGAGGCGCGGCCATTGATTGCTTTGGTACCCCACTACCGGAAGAGTCCTTGCGAATGGCACTTAATGCCGATGCTATTTTGTTAGGCGCCGTGGGTGGTCCAAAGTGGGAGGGCATGCCTTATGCCGTTCGACCGGAGCGGGCGCTGCTGGGGCTTCGTGAACGTTTAGGACTTTATGCCAATCTTCGACCGGCCAGACTTTTCCCGGCTTTAGTGAACGCGTCTACCTTAAAACGTGAGGTCATTGAGGGGATGGACTTATTGGTCATCCGGGAATTGACTGGCGGTATCTATTTTGGGAAACCGCGTGGTGTTGAGCCGTACGATGGTGGAGAACGAGGGATAAACACCGAGGTTTACACTACCCCGGAGATCGTCCGGATTGCAAAGGTTGCCTTCGAAACGGCGCGTGGCCGTAGGCGCCATGTGACGTCCGTGGATAAGGCAAACGTTCTGGAAGTAACAGAGCTGTGGCGCAGGGTTGTCTCCGATGTCCACAAGGACTATCCCGATGTGACATTGTCTCACATGTATGTTGATAATTGTGCCATGCAGCTTATCAGAAACCCCAAGCAATTTGACGTTTTACTGACGACCAACCTCTTTGGCGATATCCTTTCCGATGAGGCGGCGATGCTAACCGGATCCATTGGGATGTTGCCTTCCGCCAGCATGGGTACGGATGCGACCGGGGTGCGGCGGGCGATGTACGAACCGATCCACGGAAGCGCTCCGGATATTGCAGGGCGCGATATAGCCAATCCGATAGCCACTATCCTCTCTGCCGCGATGATGCTGCGTCTCTCCTTCGGGCTAGAGAACGAGGCCACTTGCGTTGAATCGGCCGTCATGGGCGTTTTAGACGATGGGTGCCGCACTGCCGATATCGCGAGTAATGGCATGCAAACGATTGGCACCAAAGCCATGGGCCGACGGATTATCGAGAAGCTAGCAACATTAGGGCACCTCTAAAAACCGCACGGTAGGTTTTCAGAGGTGCCCGTTATAAATGTCTTTCGAGCGCCCTCAAGAGCGCTACTTTCGATGCTCCTTCCGGATATTCCCTGGTCAGACCGTCTATTAAGGCTGCAGATTTAGTTTGTTGTTTCATCGTGACGGGTTGCGCCTTGTGAGGGGCCGGTAATAGGCCGATTTTAAGATGGATATCACGAATCTGTGTCTTTCCCGACTGCTTATCCTCAAGAAACCGGTTTATCTTTTCTAAGATTTCCGCCTTTAAGAAAAAAAGCTGGTGCATCCAGACTGTACTATCTACCACGATAGGAAGCGTATTGAACCGCATTTCCAGAGGAGAGGAGTGCTGAGCGATTGAGGCGCCGACGACCTGTGGCCAATGCGTTTTTAGAGCGGCCACGGCCATCTCTTTCTCTAAGCCAAAGTTCCGGGCGATGGTTGTGATGACCGATGCGATAGCGGTTGGATGAGGTTTTGAAGATTTAACGGCCTTCATCGGAATACCCCCATTCTGCACAACCCGTAGACAGCGATGTATGGTATGGACTATCCTCGGGCCGTAGGTATCTATCCGGGCACCACGTGGAGTATACGACAAGAACCCAATAGATGCTATTGCTTGGTCCTCAAAGTTTATCCCGCGTTTATTTTCGGACGGTACGCGTTATCTTAAAGGGCACCGCAGGCACGCGATGAAAGAACCCGGAGATATTCTCCTTATTTCCAGCTACTCGCTGGGGCACCAACCCCTCGGAGTCGCATCCCCGGCAGGGTTTCTTAGGCGGGCCGGGTATCGCCCGGAAGCGGTTGACTTAGCAACGCAAAAGCTAAACCTCGATTGCGTTACCCGTACTAAGTTTGTCGGCATTTCCGTGCCCATGCATACGGCGCTTCGTATCGGATACCGTGTGGCAGAACAAATCCGAACGGTCAATACCACTTGCCATATCTGTTTTTACGGCCTTTATGCTTCCCTGAATGCCGAGACCCTCCTGACGCGCTTTGCGGATTCGGTCATCGGAGGGGAATATGAAACACCGCTTGTGGAGCTTATTGAGAGTCTCGCAAACGGCAGAAAAGACGTCATCAGAGGGGTTTGGCAAACAGGCAACCCTGCTTCCGTATTGCTCTCACATCTTCCCTTTGTTGTCCCGGATCGCACCCTACTGCCTCCCCTTGAAGAATATGTCCATCTAAAAACCGATACACACCGCCTCCCAACAGGCTATGTTGAAGCCAGCCGTGGATGCCGGCATCTTTGTCGGCATTGCCCCATTCCTCCCGTTTATGACGGGAAATTCTTCCTGGTTCCGAAAGAGATGGTCATGGAAGATATCCGTACCCTGGTTAAAATGGGTGCCCTACATATTACCTTTGGAGACCCCGACTTCTTAAATGGGCCAAATCATTCACTAAAAATTGTTAAGTGGATGCACCAGGAATTTCCTCATCTAACATTTGATTTTACGGCAAAGATAGAGCATCTATTAAAACATCGTGCATTGATTCCAATATTCGGGGCGCTGGGATGCCGGTTTATTGTATCGGCAGTGGAGTCGCTTAGTAATGTTGTTTTAGCCCATCTTGCAAAAGGGCATACCTGTACCGACGTTACCACCGCCCTAGATATTGTTTCGCACGAAGGGATTGCGCTGCGTCCTTCACTGGTTACCTTTACTCCCTGGACGACGCTTAAGGACATCCTTGACCTTTTTGATTTTGTTGAATCAAAAGGCCTTATTGATTACATAGACCCGGTGCAGTATACCATCCGCCTACTCATCCCCCCGGGATCATGGATTTTGGAGGAGGCGGGGGAGAAACCCTGGCTAGGGAATCTTATTCCGGAGCAGTTTACCTATCAGTGGTATCATCCGGACGCAAGAATGGATGCGCTACAAGTACAGTTCAGCCAAACGGTCAAAGACGGCATGGATGTGGACGATGGAGTGACTTTTTATCGGTTAAGGGAACTTGCCTATGCCGCTCATGATGGCCGGTCACCGATGGCCGTCACCTTGCGCCCCGACCCCTTGAGATATCGCCCGCCGCGCCTGACGGAACCCTGGTTCTGCTGCGCAGAGCCCACAGAAGACCAATTTGCGATGACAGGCGGTGAGATGAGTTAACCCACGCACAGCAGCTTGCAGCAGTCGGGTTGCGCAGCAGGTTTTTAGCGGTGCCCGTTATCTGATGCCAGTTGTATGAGGCTAAGACGCTGGGACGAACTTGAGGGCAACGCCGTTGTTGCACCATCGCTTAAAGGTGGGCGGAGGGCCGTCGTCAAAGACATGGCCTTGATGCCCCTCACAGCGGATACAGTGGTACTCCGTGCGTGGCCAAATGAGTTTAAAATCCGTACGGGTCTCCGTCCGCCCCTCGATCGAAGCAAAGAAACTTGGCCAACCGGTCCCACTGTCGTATTTTGTCTCCGAGGAGAACAAGGGCAGATCGCACCCGGCACAGGCGTAGATCCCCTTCTCTTTATTGTGCAAAAGCGGGCTGGAATTGGGTCGTTCCGTCCCCTCTTCCCGCAGGACGTGAAAGGCTTCCGGCGTGAGGGTTTGTTTCCACTGCGCTTTGGTCTTATGAATCTTTTTGATGTCACTCTCCATGGCCCGGATTATTCCAGGATGGGACGGAAAGGCGTAAGAAAGGACGACGCCACCCACAAGCACCATAAACGATCGTCGTGTCACCCGCATGGAAACAAACCCCTTCCGTTAGCCCCATAATTCCTCAAGACGCTGATCCCGTCCGCAATTGTGGCGATAAAACTTATAACGGATGGGATTTTTCGTATAAAAATTCTGGTGATAGTCTTCCGCCGGATAGAAGGTGGATGCCGGAGAAATCTTCGTAACGATGGCCTCTGGAAAGGTCTTTGTCTTATGAAGTGCGGTTTTGGATGCCTCCGCCTGCACGCGCTGCACCTCACTGTGATAAAAGATCTCCGATCGGTACTGATCCCCAACGTCGCAAAACTGGCGGTCTACCACCGTCGGATCAATATTTTTCCAAAAAACGGTCAGCAGTTCCGGATAGCTTATCTTTTTGGGGTCGAAAACAATCTGTATGGCCTCAGCATGTCCCGTCCCCCCTGCCGACACTTGTTTATAAGTTGGGTCCACCTGATGCCCACCGGTGTATCCCGATGTGGTGGAGACCACACCCTTTAGCTTATCAAATGGCGGCTCCATGCACCAAAAGCAACCTCCGGCAAAAGTTGCAGTCTCCAATTTTTCCTGAGCAACGTCCATGCCTACCCCCACCGCATCCGCTCCTATAAAGGGCGAGATGATACCGACAAGTATTAAAACGAACCTAAGCCCTCGCACCGCTCATCCCCAGCCGGGTCTCACGCGAGCAGTCTCATGCTTCTTACGTTTAAAAGTCAAACCGACGCACAATGCCCGGATGGGAACACGTTTATCGGGCTTGTGGGTGAATGGTGATGTCTACGCTCATGCCAAGCTTCAGCGGCGTCTTTTCGTCCAGGGCAACTTTGACCTGGACAATTTTCAGCCCCACATTAACGGCGGGGTTATTGGGTCGGATCGCCCTGATACCGACATAATCTGCAATCTCCTGCACCCTCCCTTGAAAAACTCGGTTCGGATAGGCCCGAGCGATAACCTCAACCCGATCGCCCACACGTACGATACCGATATCGGTTTCATCAACTTCGGCATTCACACGAACCGCCGACAGGTCGGCAATCGTTACCAGAGGCACTTGCGGCGCGGTCACTTCGCCAACGTCCAGATTTTTATGGATCACCGTTCCTGAGATGGGCGCAAGAATGAGATGTTGTTCTAAAAGGGCTTTATAGTACCGGCGCGCAGCCTCTGCCTGTAAAACGGTATTGTGATAAAACTGTAACGTCTCCACCCGTGTTCCTTTTTCGACGAGGCGTCCTTTTTCTTCTGCCATCTCTACCCGGGCCTTGGCGACGTCCAGTGCCTGTTTGCGCGCATCGAGATCAGACTGCGCAACCATCCCTGTTTTATAAAGCGTGGAGTACCGGTCAAATTCTTTATTCGCCCACTCCATGCCCGCCATCGCTTCATCAATAGCCGCTTTGGCCTCCTTACGCTCTTCAGGCCGCGCTCCGGCGTCTACCTCCTTGAACTTGGCGCGTGCAACCGCAAGCTCCTCCTCCGCCCACTGAAGCCTGGACCGTGTCGTCTGATTATCAATCTGGGCGATGGGCGCCCCTTTTTCAACCCGGTCACCTTCGCCCACAAAAAACCGCTCAATCTTTCCGGTAATGTCCGTCCCCACCGCTACATCCAACCCCGGAAAAGCCTCTACCCTTCCCTCCGCAGACACCCACCGCTTCGGAAGTATCTCAACCGGCGATGCCGCTTGCTCCTCTTCCTGGAATAAGAGGTAACTCCCCCATAATAGAAAGACAATGCCCGTAACCATTCCAACCCAGAAATATCTACGTTTCATTGCTTCAGACGCCCATCTTCTAGAAACACGACTCGGTGAGCCAACGCTTCTGCTTTGGGATCGTGGCTGACGATGGCAATTGACTTGGATAGGTCACAGGCCAGGTCCCTCAAAAGGCGCAGGACTTCCATCCCTGTCCTGGAATCCAGGTTCCCGGTAGGTTCATCCGCCAGTAGAATCGGTGGGTCTCCAGCCAGTGCCCGCGCAAAGGCCGTCCGTTGCTTTTCGCCGCCGCTTAGGTCCATTGGATAGGCATGTGCCCTTTTTGAGAGGCCCACAGACGAGAGCAAGGCAGATGCCTTTGATCGCATGGTGGAACGATCATATCCTTTCAACCGTAAAATAACCTCTACATTTTCTACCGCCGTTAAGGCTGGAAAGAGGTTAAACGCTTGGAAAACAAATCCCATATGCTGCCTCCTGATCTTAGGCAGTTGTGTTTCATGCAAGGTACTGACCTCCTGTCCGCTCACAAAAAGCTGCCCGTGTGTAGGGCGAAGGATACAGCCCATCATTGAAAGCAGGGTGGTCTTCCCAGAGCCTGAAGGCCCCATAATCAAAAGCACCTCTCCCGCGTGGAGTGCAAGGGTTACATCATCAACGGCCACCACCTTTTTATCATCCTCTCCGTAGATTTTTGTGATATGTCTTGCTTCCAGGGTAGGGGTCATGTCGGTCGCCACGTTACGATATCCGGAAAACCGTGACGGGGTCTAATGTCCTTACCTTATGCACGGACATAAAAGCAGCGGAGAGACAGGTGCCAATAATCAACGGGAAAACAACCCAAAAGAGCAGGGGTGGCAGGAAGAGGGGGACTCCGGCCTGTTCGATACCCTCACGGAGAAACAGCACCACAAACACGCTCAACCCATAGCCCATGATCCCGCC
>SBBL01000126.1 GCA_005239745.1 Candidatus Troglogloeales bacterium
CCGGTGCCCCCATCACCCTCCTCCAAAACCGTATAAGCCCCCCACGGGCGGATTACGGTCCGATGAACGCGATAGGATTCTTCGCCCCGATCTTTCAGGATCTCAACCACCCGTTTAACTTCCTGAGCTTCTGTTTTTGGGCAGATCAGGGTTGAATCTTCCGTATCTACGACCACCATGTCCGTAAGGCCCACGGCGGCAACGACCCGCTTATGCGCATAAACAATACTGTTTTTACATCCTACGTTCACCACATTACCCTTGATGATGTTTCCGTCATCATCTCCAGGGACCACCTCGTCTAACGCACTCCACGAACCGACATCTTTCCACCCCATTGCAGCAGGAATGACCGCCAGCCGATCGGACTTTTCAAGAACCCCATAATCAATGGAAATGGAGGGAAGTTTTGCATAAACTTCTTCCAAAACTGTTTTTTCGCAAGCCGTTCCCCGTTCCTTATCTATTTTCAGAAGCCCTCGCAATAATTCGGGCATAAACCGACCTAAGCTTTCCAAGATGACGGAGGTTTTCCAGATAAAAATGCCTGTGTTCCAGAGAAAATCAGTACTTTTTAAGAAGGCTTCCGCAGACAAAAGATTCGGCTTTTCGATAAACCGCTGCACGCTGAAGGCTCCCGAACAACTTGTGAGGGGTTTCCCCCTTTGAATATACCCATAAGCGGTTTCAGGGCAGGTCGGTTTTTCCCCAATGGTTACCAGATACCCTTTTTGGGCAACCGTCTTTCCTAGAAGAAGAAGATCAGTGAATGCCTGCTTGTTTTGAATAAAGTGATCCGCCGACAGAACGGCCATCACCCCGTCGGGATCCTCCTTGGAGAGGGCAACGGCCGCGAGGCCAATGGCTACCGCAGTATTTCTTCCGGCGGGCTCCGTGATGAAATGAACCCCTAAGTTGGGAGCAATCTGAAAGCGGATTTGCTCTTTTTGTTGTAAATTAGTAACGATGTATATCTGATTGGCTGGAATCAACGAGGTGATACGAGAAAGGGTTGCCTGAATGAGGGTCTGATCGTCAAATATTTTTAATAACTGCTTGGGGTAAGCCTCACGGCTTAATGGCCAAAACCGTGTCCCGCTTCCACCGGCTAAAATGACTCCGTACATCTAATATTCTCCTTCGCAGACGTTTAGGATAATGTGCTATCTTAACGACAAGATTGTAAGCGGAGCTCGAAATGACACCCGTGCTATTTCGAATACTGAAAGAAGCCTTTTTGGGCCTTTCGTCCAAGATATCCCCCACCCACCATCCGCTTGAACATCGGTGCCGGCCAAAAACGCTCACCATATTGCTTGGAGAGAAGCGTAAGCGTAGATAAAACAGTATCAATCCCCAGACTGTCCGCATAATGCAACGGCCCACCCTTGTCCTGTGGAAACCCCGTGCCAGCGATCATGGCGATATCAATATCCGCAGCCGTTGCCACCCCTTCCTGTAAGGCAATGGCGGCTTCGTTGATCATGGCAAGCAGTAGCCGATCAGTCATCGAGACAGGCGGCACACCTGTCGTTTGCTCTGCCCTGTTCTGACCCATCTTCGCAATAAGGGCATTAACGGATTCGTGACCTTCCGTATACTCATAAAATCCGGCACCACTTTTGGTGCCGTTCCTGCCCATTTGATGTAGTTGATATAAAATCCGTGCAGGCCGGACACGAGGCCCATAGGCATCAAATAAAATATCCGCAACCTTGACCGAAACGTCAATGCCAATCATATCGTAGAGTGTAAACGGGCCCATAGGCATGCCCCACGCCGTCATCGCCTGATCTATCTCTGAAGCCGCGGCCGTCCCTTCCTGAAGAGCCAGGGCAGCCTCATTCAGATAGGGCATGAGGAGACGGTTGACGAGAAAGCCCGCACACTCCGATACTCGAATGGGAACCTTTCTGAGTGTTTCCGAAAAGGCGACCGTATCATCAACCGTCTCTTGCGATGTCGCAAGACCTGGAATCACCTCGACTAACTTCATTATGGGTGCCGGGTTGAAAAAGTGCAACCCAATAACCCGCGCGGGCCGCTTCAAGGGCGCTGCCAGGGCAGAAATGGAAAGCGATGAGGTATTGCTGGCAAGTAGGGTACTTTCTGAACAGGCGGACTCCAAATCTAAAAACAGCTTTTGTTTCGCAGGCAGGTCTTCAAAAATGGCCTCAATCACAATATCCACGTCAGTCAATAATTGCATATCTGTCGTACCCGTGACGAGAGCTATTTTTTGCTCGGCATCCATGGAAGTCATCTTGCCTTTGTCTACCCGGCCTTGATAAATTTTACGTAGGGTGGCCAGTCCTTGGTCCACGGCCGTTTGTGAGACGTCCGTCAAAATGACTGGCAGTCCTGAATAGGTGATGACCTGTGCGATGCCTGCCCCCATAGCACCCGCCCCAACCACCGCCGCTTTATAGATGTACATCGCCTACCTCCTTCAAGTTGTCCGACCTAATTTATATTCCTAAAAAATTTCTTCCATACTCAACAGATTCCAAATCATCCGGCCTGTTTATATTCCTTAAATATCTCCTCCATTCCTTTGGGAGAGAGACAAGAGAGAAGGCGCTTTTTTTTATCAGGTTACAGACGGAAAGGTCTCCCGCTTGTAATCCCTCCTCAACAACAGGGTACCAGAACACAGGATAGTAACCGGGAAAGGGGGTGGGTAGTTCCTCCGACTCTGAGCTAAAAATACGGGGGACGCTAGAACGCGTTTTCACTAAAAGGTATAAAAGATCGGCCGTTAAAAATGGCTGATCACAAGCGGTAACAAGATAACCCTCCGTGCTGATGCCGCTTCTTAGAAGCGTTGCCACCGCGGCAAGTGGCCCCATCCCTGGGGTGGCATCCTGAAGATGCAGAAAGCCCGTCTCTGATGGGATAGAGAATCCTTTGCAAGTACCGACAATGACAATCCGGTCACAGACTTGAGACAGTGACGCGATCACGTGTTCGATCATCCGGCGGCCATCAGGCATGACAACCCCTTCCTTAGGCTGCCCCATCCGAGTGCCTCTACCACCGGCTAAAATCGCCCCCGTAAGGGTAAGTTTTTTGGGTCTTGACCCGATATTCATCCTGCGTTACGCTCCAACCGTACGAGGCATAGGCGGTCTAAAATGACAGTGAAAACCGTCAAAGTGACGGTCCATCTGCCAATCGAAACATATCGCCACGTTGAGAAGCGTAGGAAGGAGTTGCGCCTTTCACGTAGTGCCGTCATCAGCAAAGCATTGGAATGTTGCTTTGCTACGGAACACGAACAGGAAAAGATATCCACTGATGTATCCGGGTACCAGCAGTTTCCTAAAACAGAGCGTGAACGCCGGAAGACGATTCGTGGTAGTATTGAGCTGGGAGAAGAGGGATGAGGAGGGCAATGGTCTATACTTAGAGGGTAATAGTCTGTATTTACTCTAACAGTTCTTTTTTTCATGCCGCTATCCGCGAATTGTAACCGATACGCTTTTCTCTTGCAATGGCCCGCCCGTCCAGAAACGTCTGCATCGGGGTCTTCCCATAGGTGATGAAAGGTATTAAGCACGCACTCTCATTTGCTCCGGGTTTGGGGATTGAGCATGTAAGTGGCCGCCCGGAAGGGACAAGCGAAGCCATTATTCTACTAGGGCATGGTAGCCGGGAACAGACGTCCATGGACGCCTTTCAGTCGTTCGTGTCGCTCTACCGGGCGGAAGATAAGAGGGCCATTTATTTCGGGTTCCTGGAGTTGTCGTCTCCGTCCATCCCGGAGGTTATTGATCGGGCCGTCGGAGATGGGGCAACCCATCTATGGGTGCTGCCGCTTTTTCTTTTTCCGGGTCGGCACATCCTGTGCCATATCCCTCAAATTCTAGAAGAGCAACAGAAGCGGCATCCTAATGTGGTTATTTACTATGGCAAGGCCATTTGTTCTTATCCGCAGGCGGCTAGGCTCCTTGCTGTCATGGTGAGAGAGGGGCTGCAAGCGGCACTCCCCATCGGAGGCATGAGATGAAAAAGCGTATGCTTACCGGGGATCGGCCGACGGGGCCGCTTCATTTGGGGCATTATGTGGGGTCGCTTGCCAATCGTGTGGCGCTGCAGCACACCTATGAAACCTTCATCCTGATTGCCGATGTGCAGGCGCTAACCGATCATTTTGACCGTCCGGAGTTTTTACGTCGGAACATTCGTGAAGTCGTAAAAGATTATCTGGCAGTGGGGTTGGATCCGACCATCGTTTCCATTGCCGTACAGTCACACATTCCGGAGATTGCCGAGCTTGCCATTTATTACCTGAATTTAGTGACGGTTGCACGGCTTTTACGAAATCCCACGGTAAAAGATGAGGTACGTCAGAAGGGGATGGAGGAAACGCTCTCGGCAGGGTTTCTCTGCTATCCCGTGCATCAGGCGGCTGATATTACGATCTTTTGTGCCGATCTTGTGCCGGTGGGAAAAGACCAATTGCCCATGATTGAACAAACGGTTGAAATTGTTCGACGCTTCCACGGCCTCTACGGTGATGGGGTACTTGTTGAGCCACATGCGCTCGTTGGGGAAGTAGACAGGCTGGTGGGAACGGACGGCCAGACGAAGATGAGTAAGAGTCTCGGCAACGCGATTTATCTATCGGATGACGATAAAACAGTCACGGATAAAGTGATGAGGATGTACACGGATCCTACCCGCATTCGGGCCACCGACCCCGGTCACGTCGCTGGAAACCCCGTTTTTGCCTATCATGACGCCTTCAACCCGGACAAGGCGGAAGTGGCTAATCTAAAAACACAATATGAACAAGGCAAGGTAGGTGATGTAGAGGTCAAGCGGCGTCTAGCGCGCTGCCTCAATCTGTTTTTGGCTCCCATCCGCGAGCGCCGCATGAACGTGAATGACGCGATGGTAGAGGCTATTTTGGAGGAGGGGACGCGTCGCGCCCGCTGTGTGGCAGAAGAGACCATGAAGCGGGTAAGGAGTGCACTGCTCAGCCTTCCCTGACCCTCTTATTTTAGAGGTGCCCTTTAGCCCCTTTTATCCATCATGTTAGCAACCTCTACCGGATTGCGAAACGCCTGCCACCGTCCAGAGACGCGAAACGAGGTTGCCATGCAGGCGACCGTCCGGAGGGTCTCAAGATGGGCCACCACAACAGACGGCACACCAAGCATTACCTGACAGCTCTGTCTGATCAGTTCCCCAATCGCCGCCTGCGGCGATTGGGGAACACAGACAATGTCTTCGCCGTTCACTTCCGGCAAAATAAGGTAATCAGGAGCGCTTAAGCAATCTACTAACCGGGCGATGGAACTCACCGGGACCGTCTGCTTTGGACCACCCTTCGGATCGAATAAATGTATGTCCCGCCGAACGGGCGACAAAAGGGTGATACCTGTCGGCCCGTTTGCTAAAAAGAGCGAGTCGTCTGAAAGCAATGTCCACCCCAGATCTAGCAGCGCAAGCGACAAGGTTGTTTTTCCGGCACCGCTGTCACCCGAGATGCAGCAGACTTTCCCCTTCGGACTTTGGAGTGCCGCGGCATGGATGTGGTAGAGCCCATGTTGGCGCAACGCCTCCAATAAGGCCAGATAAAACAGGACCGCTATAAAGCCCTGAAGATTTTCTAACGTTTTATCGGCAATGGCGCCCACCACCTCGCGTCCTGCTGCCCGAACCTCCAAGAGGGAGTGCCCATCTGTAAGCAGTATATCCCCCGACCGATCGTAGCCATCCACACCGCTACAGTGGAAGGTGCGGGTGCTCGGAACAAACGAAGGAAGCGGGCGATGTCCTTTACGGAAGGTCATGACGACGGAAGCGTGTTCCGTGCCTTTTTCGATAAAAAAGGCACGAAGGAACGCATGGACGGTATCAGACAGGTCGGATGAGTCGCTCTCTACAGAGAAGATGACGCTGTGAATGCGATAAAAATGAGGACTTCCACAGCAATCAGAACCCATAACCGGTGCTACCCAAAGAAGACGGCGCCGGTTGCCCCGCTGCCAACTTGCCCCGTCAGCTTGACCATGGGGGCATGTTTGATGAGCTGCGGCTTTACATAGACGCGGCGGGTATCATCAAGACTGGCCTTTTGTCCTTCTTCGTCACACACTTCGTTCCCGTGTTCATTTTTCATCTGATCCGCCTCCTTAGGTTACCCTCTCCCTACCCCTCTCCTACTTGTACCAACCCTTCCCTTAAAAACTGGCCAATCACTTCTTCAATGTCCTTCTCCGCCTCCTGTCGTTCCACCGTAAAGCACCGGCAGATGTCCGCCACCAGCGCTTCAAACAGCGTCGCTCCCTTCTCCAGCCGCTGCCACAAAACCAGGGCCGTTTCATTAAGGCCAAAATAGAACTTACTCTCCAAATGCAACAGGACACCCTCCTCTTTGCCAAGCGCCGTAAAGACAACGGAGGGGTTTTTGGCAATTAGGCCGCTTCGAATGCCCATGGAGACTCCTGATAATCTTTTAACCATGGTACCTTGTCAAAATACTTCAGACAGTAAAAACAGGGGAACTGGTCGTTATCTGAAAACCTTCCTTCGGCCACCTGTGCAATTTTGGTACGTTGCAACTTTCCCACCTCATCCACAAAGAACCCCAACCCCTCTGCAAGCGAGGTATTGTTCAGGTCCACGATCACATCCTTGCCCGTCCGGCTTTCCGTAAACGTGGAAAGCTGGCAGCAAAACGATAGATGGCCCAAGTAATTGACATTGATAGAGTATAACGACAAGGTCCGGCACTGAAAGAGCGGGGCCTCATGGTACCCCACCGACATCCGAATCTCCATGGAAAAAAGAGACGCGAGCCGGGCCGCTTCCGCCTCTACCTGTCGCCATTCATGTGGGGAAAGCGTGAGCCCTTGGTCAATGGTGTTTTTCGTGTAGGCAGGTGACGTCGGCTCCAGATGGGCGAAGAAGAGGCGTTTGAGCCCCAGAGAGCCGCAAAGGACGGCCATCTGCTCCATCTCATGGCGATTCTTTGCGTTAACGACCATCTGAGCCACAACGTCAATACCGGTCGCCCGACACAAGGAGACAGCCTGTATAATCCGACGGAAGGACCCTGGGTGCCGGAGGCTGTCGTGCGTCTCTTCTGTGGCACCGTCCATGCTAATAGAAACCCCGCGCAGGGCCGCCTTGCGGGCTGGGGTCAAAAGCAGGGGATGCACCTGCTGGAACGTCCATGCGTTGGTGACGAAATGGTAAGTGAACCCCTCGGAGACCACGAGGTCAATGAGCGCTTCAAATTGGGGGTGAAGGGTAGGCTCGCCCCCGGTGAAGACGGCATGGGTGACTTTGAACGCCTTGGCTTCTTTGAGGAGACGGGCAACCAGCGGCAAGGAGATATCCTGCGGGCCAAAATCCTCCCGAAAGCAGTGTAGACAACGGAAATTACACCGCCGCGTCAACTCAAACCCAATCTCCTGAAACATCTAACCCCCCAATTTTCCCCTCTAAATTAAGAAGGGAGAGCCTGGCACTCTACCGTTACGGTTCCCGATTGAGTATCCGGTTATTTGAAGAATCTACCACGATGATATTGTCGCTACCCAACGCCAAAACTCCGTGTGGAGAGTAAAAGCTGAGTGATGAAGGTCCCAGACAGAAACCTGGAAAAGTTGGACATAATGGAGATAAGCTGCGGTTCCGCTTGCCATCCGTATATCTGCTCTGTCCGAGTAGGCGATCGGCCGCCATGCCACTGGCAAGGAGTCCCCCGTACCGCAACACCCGATGATTTCCAGCATCTGCCACGTAGAGCCCGGAAGAGTTAAAGGTAAGTCCCTGTGGGCTACTAAGCCCCGTTAAGCTTATCGCAGCCGTACCCGTGATAAAATCCGGCTGTCCGAGGACAAGGTCGGCTGCCTGGCCGGACG
>SBBL01000008.1 GCA_005239745.1 Candidatus Troglogloeales bacterium
GCCCCCAGCATTTGCCGTCACTGTTCCGTTACAGGTGTTAGTCAAATTAAGCGGCGTTGCATTGATCATGCCGGTCACATTGCCCCCAATCGGATGTCCTCCCGTGGGGTAGAGGTCGGTGAGCGCCATATCCACGACGGCCGTCGCATTCGGATTTTGTATGGTGAGGGTCATCGTGGAGGGGGCACCCACCGCAACCGAGGCCAAGCTGAATGATTTGCTTAATATTAGAGGACCAGAAGACGACGGAAGGATGGGGTGCGGACCGTCACAGCCCTGGTTATTCGTTGCGTTAATATCTCCCGCCGTTAAAACGGTGGCGCAGTTGGTCACGGTCCCTGCCGCAATAGGCATCACATTCAAGATAAGATGCTCTTTGGCGCCCACCATGAAAGTATTCTCAGTCGTACAGGTGACGGTCTGCGGCGGCACAGGGCCGGAATCTTGGCACAACCACGCGGGGGCGTCAACCGACACAAACCGAAGCTCCGTCGGCAGCACGTCAGTCAGAGTCACCTTGCTGGTCGTAGACAATAGGCCTACATTCTCCACCACCAGGGTATATTGTGCCGCTCTGCCCTCTTGGAAATCAACGGTATGTGACTTTGTCACTGAAAGATCCTGAGACGGAGGAAGCCCTACGTTCACAAAATCATCCTTACAATTATTGCTCACGTTGATCTCACCGCCGCCGGAAACGCACGCGGTGTTTGTGGCAACCCCCGTCGCATTAGGAACAACCGTTAGCGTAATCGAGCTACTAGCGAGACCCGCCGGGATCACCACGCCCTGCTTCGTCGTACAGGTAACCGTCTCCGCCCCCATAACCACGGCCATGGAACAATCCCAATCCGCCGGCACCGCCGGCACCACGGACTGGTACGTCAACCGCGACGGCAGAGTGTCCGTTATCGTCACCTGCGCGGTTGTGGCGGCAGTTCCCACGTTATCCACACGCAGGGAAAAACTTACCGCGGTCCCAACCGTAAAGGCATCAGTGTGTATCTTGGTAATCACCATATCGGGCAGATGAATCACCCGTGTTAAATCGCAGGTAGGCAACACGGGAGGAACCAGATCACCCCCACCCACCACCGTTACGCAATTATTCACGGGACTTGCCGTCGCCGCCGCCGGCGCAACCGCGACGAAAAGGGTAATAACACTATCCCCCCCATCCGGAATAACTGTCCCCGGCATACTGGTGCACTGGAGCGCGCCGACACAACTCCATCCAGGCGCCGTCACCGACGAAACCGTCAGCCCCACCGGCAGGGTGTCGGTCACCACAACCGGGTCCATGGTATCGGCCGTACCGGTGTTACGGACGGTAATGGTGTAGGTACCAAGCCCTCCAACGACAAAATCTACAGCATGTGTTTTTGTAACGGATAGGTCGGCCGCACCTAGAACGGTCGTGGGGTCGCACGTCGGACTAGACGGTGGCGTGGGGTCACCACCCCCTGCCACCGTCACACAATTGCTTACCGACCCGGCAACCGTCGGCAGCACCGTCAGCAAGATACTGCTGCTGCTCGTGCCGGCCGCAATCGAGTTTGACATCGTGCACGTGATAACCCCCGATACCTCTGAACAAGTCCACCCCACACCAATGGCAGACACGAACGACAAACCACTTGGGAGCGTGTCAGTCACCGTTATCAAGCTGCCGCTTGCACTTGGCACCGTTCCACTGTTTTGAACTAACAGGGTATAGACACCGTTTATCCCAACGGAAAAATCATTCCCGTGGCTCTTGGTCACTGAAAGCTCCGGTTTCGGCTCAATGACGGTCGTAGGATCACACGCCGATGGTGACGGGGTGGAATCGCCCCCTCCACTGACAACCGCACAGTTGGTTACCGGACTTGCCTGTGCCGCCGCTAAATCCACACCGACCTCAAGGATAATCACGCTACTGCCACTCTTCGGAATAACAAAATTGCTGGTGCAGACAACTTTATCCGGCGGCATTGACACACACCCCCAACCGACCCCCGTCCACCGAATAAATTGGAGTCCCACCGGCAGCGTGTCGGTTACCGTAACTGTCTCGGAAGTGGCTTCCCCATTGTTCGTCACCGTCAATGTGTAAAAACCGTTTGTCCCTACCGTGAAATCGCCGGCGTGCAACTTAGTAATAGAGAGGTCAGGCAACCCCTTGACGGTAGTCCCGTCACCGTAAGCATTGTTGCCCGTGTTCGCCGCCGGCTCCCCGCCACCGCTTACGGTGACACTGTTGGTAAATACCCCGGCCTGTGATGCCAACACGGTTACGGTAAACGACGAAATATCTCCGACCTGGAGTGTTATACTACTTTGGCATGTCGCCGTGGCGATAGTGCATGTCCAGACGGCATCCCCTCCGGAAACAAAAGTGAACCCGGTAGGCAACGTGTCTACCACCGTTATGGTCCCGGTCGCCGGTACCGACCCAACATTTTCTACTTCGATGGTGTAAACACCCGGCGTCCCCACGGTAAAATTGCCCGTATGCTTCTTTCTAATAATCAGATCCGACCCGGGCGGAGAAGACGGCGTCACTACCATATCGGGAGAAAACTCCGACGTGCTGCCGGCGGCGTCAGTGGCCGTGGCCGTAATCCGTGGGGTGCCCCCAAGGCCGCTGACGGTAAGCGTCGCGTTCGTAAAATTCCCGTTCGCATCGGCCGTAATGGTCCCCAAATAAACCTCCCCTTCCCCGTGCGGCACATTCAACCCATCAAGCCGGATAACCTCGCCATTATTATTCCCATCGTCCAAAGCCTTAAAAATTTCAATCGAGGCATTTCCAAACAGCGCCTGTCCGGGTGCCGACCCCACATAGCCGCTAACTGTGAGCGTCGTCCCCGACAGTGACGCCGAGGTAAAGATAGGATAATCCATGTCCAGGTTCCCACTGAAATCGGCCGCGGTCGTTTTAAGCCCATCGTTAGGCGTCACCGGAATAAAAATGTAAACCGGATCAAAGGCATATAGATCAATCCCTATGGTTGCATTGTTGTAGATGCTGTTCCGGGTAATCCTATTTCTCTCTACATCATTGACAGAAATCCCAGGGCCTGACGCCGTATTTCGGATAATATTCTTCTCAATAAGGCTTTCAGGAGCACCCTGACTGTCCACCCGAATCCCCGCGTTTTCTCCTCCATCCACCGTGTTGTTCCTCACGACGGCCTTGTCGGAAAGGACGTCGAGACCTATATGGGTAAGCTTCGATCCCCCTTCTCCGGTAACGTCTCTAAAAAGATTTTCTCGTATGGTCACACTACCGGTTCTCACCACCACACTATCCACATCTCCACTCCCTGCCCCGTAAGACGCCCCGGAGGTGGCAATTTCATTACCATAAAAGTTGGTTCCCGCCGCGGTACTGCCACCGGCAACCCCTATCAGCGCCGCACTGGGCGTGTACCCGAAATAATTGCCCGTTACGGTGGTGTTTGGGCCAAAAATGCCTAAACTAATCTGGGCATTCTGCTCGGA
>SBBL01000049.1 GCA_005239745.1 Candidatus Troglogloeales bacterium
GCAGCGAAGGAAAAGATAGAAGAAAAAACAGAAAAAAGAAGGCGGCAAAACAAGGGGGAGTTGCACCTAAAAAACTGTTTGACAATGGGGTCCACCTTACCTCGCCCTGTTTTTTGCTGCCGGTGATGTGAGGCGTTGGGCTTTATGGAGAGCGCTATGAACCAGAGCAGCACATTAAGGATGCGAGTTATCTTATTGGCATTGCTTTTATTCATTGGCGGTTGCGCAGCCAACATCAACAAAATGATGGACTCGTGGGTAGGCACTCACCAATCCGATCTCATCGCTCAATGGGGGCCGCCTCAACAAACTGCAAGTGACGGCAAGGGAGGTACAATCCTGATTTACGGCAGTTATGTAAACCTTGGCCAGCAACCGGGGCAAGCCTCCGTTGACTACTTCGGTAACATGACATATACAAACCCTCAGCAGCGCGGTTATCAACGAACGCGTATGTTCTATGTTAACCCGGATGGTTATATCTATTTATGGCGCTGGCAAGGCATGTAAGGCCCAACAAGGGGTGTCCCCCTGCGGTTTGTCATAACCCAAGGTATCTGGTAGAATAATCTCATGTCTAAACTTCTGACAGCTGACGATATTCTTCCGCTGGTTACCTGTCTGACACCACAGGAGCGTCTCCGCCTGCTCCGGTTGATTGGCGTACCGCAAGAAGTGGACGACGGAGATGCCTACCGTGTATTGCCCCCTACACAAGAGGAGTTCTCAAGCGATAAGGAACCTCTGGCTTGGGACTCTGAAGGTTGGGAGGATGTCGCTTGAACCGAGGCGAAATCCGTTGGTATACATTTCGTCCACCGGACAAGCGTCGCCCTGTTCTCATTCTCACGCGAAACGAGGTGATGGCGCACCTCAATGAAATTATTGTTGTTCCAATAACGCGAACGATTCGTGCGTTAACAACAGAGGTGGTTCTGTCACCGGATGATGGCATGCCTGTTGTGTGTGCCTTGAATTTTGACCATGTATCTCTGGCACAACGCGACCAAATTGGATCAGTGCTTTGTAGCCTACCAGAGTCGAAATGGCTCGAAGTGCGTCGGGCACTCCTTGTGGCATGCGGCTTTGGAGGCGAGTAAATCAGCTAACACCATGACGCGGCGGATGGCACTACTGCCCAACCCATCGCTGAATACGGACGCGCAAAAGGCGTGCGCCGATTAGCTGGGCCGTTAGGCTTGCAGATTGCCGCGATAGCAAGTCCTAATTTTGTGAATATTCGTGGCAAAACGAAGGCGGTAGAAACATGAAACGTGGCGAAAAGGTACTTCTCTGCGCCAACTTTACCTACAACTGCCCGTCGATCGAATTCGACGGGCAGGACGTCCTGGTGAAGGACGACCACGGCAACACCTGCCGGATTCCCCCCGATGGCTGGAACACACTCGTCGAGAAGGTGCTCGCCGGGGAGCTGAAGCAGGTTGACCGGTAGCCGCTGGTCGACTTCCTGACGAATACCCGGCGGTCGATCAGTCCGCCGGTTTTTTCGATGAGTATGTTGTCAAACGCCAACAAAGAGATCGTCCGCCGCTTCTTGCAGGAGGTTGTCCCGAGCTGCGACCTTGACAAGGCGGACGACTTCATCGCTCCCGACTATGTCGAGCACCGCGCTCCGCCTCACCAACTTCCTGGTATCGCAGGGTTCAAGCAGGCATTCACTTCCTCTCGTAGAGCCTTTCCAGATGGTTATCTCATAGTCGAAGAGATGATCGCCGAAGGCGACAAGGTAGTTGTCCGTACTAAGGAAGGTGGAACCCTTAGCGGAGAAGGCTTCATGGGAATTCGCCCAACGGGTAGGAAACACGAGATCACCGAGATTCATATCTTCCGCGTCGTCAATGGTAAGATCGCTGAGCACTGGAGCACTGCCGACGAAATAGACATGCTACACCAGCTCGGTGTCCTTCCGTCTGATTGGCCTTCCGGGTAGCATCGGGATTCATCTGACGCCTAACCAGCGGGTGGAGCCAGTCGCTCACCGACGCGTTGGGTGTGTAGCCTAGACTAGAAAGCGCCCTTGCAAAAGCGTTATTTTATGCATACAATTAGACGTGTATATTTCTTTCGACCCGGCTAAAAACGAACGAAATATTCGGGAGCGCGGCTTGTCATTTGAGCTGGCAGCCGAGTTTGAGTTTGAGACGGCCCGTGTCGAAGTTGATTTACGACGTGAGTACAGTGAAACACGATACGTTGCGCTTGGCTTGCTTCGTGCTAGGCTGCACGTACTGTGTTTCACGGAAACGATCGAGGGCATTCGCGTTATTAGTTTTCGTAAAGCCAATAATCGAGAGGTAAAGCGTTATGTCAAAGTCCAAGCCATTGATTGATGCCGAAGGCGAGGTCCGCGCGTTGACCGCTGCAGACATGAAGCGCCTTCGTCCGATAACAGAGGTGCTGCCTAAGTCGCTGCTTGCCAAATTGAAAAGCCGGGGGCCACAGAGAGAGCCGACCAAAGAGCGCATTAGTGTTCGCCTGTCTCCGGAGGTGGTTCAACCTTTTCGTGCAACGGGTGATGGCTGGCAAACACGAGTTGATGCAGCGCTCAAAGATTGGTTGAAGTCTCATCGGCTTGCAAAGATTCAACAGTGAGTGCACATGGCGCCCAACCAGACGTTGCAACGGACTCGCAAAGGACGCGCGCCACTGAACTCAATCGTTAGGCCAAAAGCCAAAGTCTGTTGTGTTGTGTTGCTGAGGGGAGTAGAATCCGTTCATGTCAACAAAGCCCAGCCTTTACCTTGAGACATCGGTCGTGAGCTACCTTACGGCCCGCACCAGCAGTGATCTCATCGTCACTGCACATCAAAAAGCCACCCAAGATTGGTGGTCTGAGCGGCGTGAGGAGTTTTCGCTCTGGGTATCAGAATTTGTGTTGGGTGAGGCGCAAGCCGGTCATCCCGAAGCTGCTCAAAAGCGGCTCACCGTGCTGGCAGGCATCCCATTACTTGAGGCTACGCCAGCTATCGAGTCACTGGCAACCGCATTGTTGGCAAAAGGTGCCGTTCCTGAAAAAGCGCGTCTTGACGCGCTTCACATTGCTACCGCTTCAGTACATGGTATGCGCTATTTGCTTACTTGGAACTTTCGACATATGGCAAACGCTGAGCGGTGGGCAGATATAGAGGCGGTTTGTCGTGGCATGGGCCTGCAAATGCCACGCATTTGTTCACCCCTTGAACTCATGAAGTCAGAGTGAGGAACACCGTTATGTGGCAAGACCCGATAGTAGCAGAGATACACCGAATCCGCGAGCAAATTGCTCAGGCGCACGGCAACGACATTCACGCCATCTGTGAAGCTGCGCGTCGAGGAGAGTTGTCTCGTCCACAGCCTGCCCAGTCAACAGGCATGGCCCAACAAGGCGTTGCACCCGACCCCACGCCTCCGCTTCGCTACGGCGCGGGGTCGGGTTAGCTGATTCGTTGAGCCTGTAGGAAAAGCCAAAAAGTCCTAAAAGTGCTATCTGTTTTCTCCTGTTTTTTGTAGAATAGGGTCTGTCCGA
>SBBL01000001.1 GCA_005239745.1 Candidatus Troglogloeales bacterium
CTCTACCTGCTGTCCCACCCCCCACTCGGGAAGCTGACCCTGAGCGTTTAGAAGAGTGGTGGAAGAAAGAGGTCAAGCCACCCCAAAAAGAGATGGCAAAATCTAAAGAGCTTACGAAATCTAAAATAGAGGCCACAGAGATACCTCCAGTACCACCACCGGTAGCTAAAATTGACCTATCACCCCCTAAGGTTACAGAAACCAAACCCGTGGAGGCCCGGATACGTGAGGAACCAAAAGAGACGGCGGCCCTTCACCCGGTGCCGGATGCTTCCGTAAATGTTGTGCCTCAAAAATCAGGAATAACAACGGATGCCAAGCTGTTTGCGTACCCATTTTATCTTGATAAGATTCAACGTAAGATCAACGCGCAATGGGTCGTTCCCACACTTGGGATGGATTTCCAAAAGGAGATTGTAACCACCATCCATTTTCAGATTACACGGGACGGCACCATCAGCCACGTTGAGATTGAACAGGGTTCGGGAAACGTATTTTTTGATCAGGCAGCCGTTCGTGCCATCTTAGGAGCCAAACCCCTGCCACCCCTTCCGGAAGGGTACGGGGAGGCTCAGTTAGGCGTGCATTATACCTTTACCTCGGTATCGAAAAGTGGATAGGGCACCTCTAAAAAGTGAGGGATAAGATAAGCGTTTTAATGGCGGTGGGTGTGGTATTGGTTCTCTGCCGAACCCTTTTCGCTACCGAAGTGTTTTTAGACGCTTTCAAGGCGGGAGGGGTTTCTACGCCGGTTGTGGTATTGCCATTTCAAGGGGATAAAAACACCCTAGCGCTTAGGCAGCAGATGGAAACCATTGTCCGAAATGATCTCACACGGTCACGATTTTTTCAGGTGGTTGACCCCGGCCAAATGGGGATAGATCCCCTATCTGTGTCCCATACCGAGTTGGTGGCTGAGGCCGCTAACATCGGAGTCTCTGCATTGATTGGCGCGGCGCTTCGCAATGAAGGAAACACGTTGGCCCTAGACGCCCAGGCCCATGAAACCGCCACGGGAAAGCGTGTGGTGGGGGTTCGTATTATTTCCGAAGAAGGGAAAATGCGGGAACTGGGACATCGCTTTGCTAATCGAATCATTAAAGCATTTATCGGTGAAACGGGGATTGCAGAAAGCAAAATTGCCTATGTTTCCGACTTGACAGGTAACAGAGAAATTTATATCATGGACTACGACGGTAAGGGGCCGGTCCAGCTCACCGTTGACGAGAGTATCGCCGTGTCGCCCCGTTGGTCGTCCGATGGCACACAGATCAGTTACCTCTCGTACGGTTCCGGTCGCCCGCATGTTTATATATATAATGTCAATACCGGGAAGCGCAGGAAGGTATTGGCGTTTCCAGGACTGAGCTTGTCCTTGTCATGGGCACCATCGGGAGACCGGGTTGCCTTCACTACCACAAAGGATGGCAATGCCGAGATCTATACCATGCGTCCCGATGGGACGGACCTTCGAAGGATTACCTTCAACGAGGCCGACGATTTATCTCCTACATGGTCTCCCACAGGTAGGCAGTTGGCGTTTACGTCTGACCGGGGCGGGGATCCACAGATTTATGCTATGGATTCTGAAGGGGGTAACATCCGTAGGCTAACCTTTGTGGGGAAATACAACACTGCCCCCGTGTGGTCGCCTAAGGGGGAGCGGGTTGCGTATGTTTGTCAGGACGGTAAGAAGTGGTTGAAGATTTGTACCGTTCGTCTAGACAGTTTGGAGTCGGTACAGATAACGGGGAACGGCGCGTGGGATGATCAGTCCCCTTCGTGGGCGCCCAATGGAGAAGAACTGGTATTTACCTCTAATCGGCTAGGTAAGGATCAGATCTTCGCGGTGCGCTTAGATGGGGAGGGTCTTCTTCGTTTAACTTCCGGGGAGTCTAACGCGACATCACCGGCATGGTCCCCCCGCTAACGCGCCGTTGCGGGGGGTAGGGTTACTTAAAGTTCAAAGGAGGTCACTGATGATGGTTCCACGTATGGCAGTTGCGCTGTTGGTTTTGCCGTTTTTTGTCTTTACCGGCTGTTCAAAGAGGGTAACTTCAAGCGTAGATACCGGGATGCCGGGAGGCCCTGCGTCTACTGCCCCATCTATGTCCGATGAGATGGAAATGAAGGACGACGTCGGAGGGCGTGTTTCGGGTTCTCCTACGGAGCAGACACTTCAACCGGCCGTCGCGACGTCGGAGTCTGCGTCGGAACTGTCTGCCACGCAACCGGCTGAGCTGGCTGATGTTTTTTTCGACTACGACCAGGCGATCATCCGTTCAGGGGACACGACGGTCCTTGATCGAAATGCCGTTTGGCTCAATGCAAATCGGGACAAGCGGATTCAAATTGAGGGGCATAGTGATGAAAGGGGTACCAGTGAATACAATCTCACGTTAAGCGAGCGCCGGGCGAAAGCGGCCGCGGGGTATCTTGCGGAGATGGGGGTGGATACCTCACAGGTCTCAATTGTCCCTTACGGAAAAGAGAGACCCTTCTGTACCGTGCGAGATGAAGCCTGCTACCAAAAAAATAGGCGCGCACATTTTGTTGTTAAGTAAGCTAAACACGCGCGGTTTGTTGATTAGGACCCACTGGGTAGGCGCGCTTGGCGTCTGTTTGTTGATGATGGTTTTCACGGCCGGGTGCGGTTACTCCCTGCGAAACGCAGACGATGACCGGCGCGAGAAGATCGAGATCCAAAAGCTTCGGGAAGGGCTCTCCTCGCTGAAGTCCAGCGTGCATGAGGCGGGCGTTCAAAGCGATCAAGCCACGGCGGGAAATCTAAAGTGGCGCACGGAAGTGAACTCGCAATTAGAGGAGATACTCCAACAATTGAGGAGGCTTCAAGGTCGTGTTGAAGTTGTTGAGCATGAAACCTCCGAGTCAAAAAATGCAATCGGCGGCCTCGTGTTCCAATTGGACGAACTCAGGAAGGTGAAGACGCAGGTGCTGGCAGCGCTTGAAAAGCAAGCGGGTGGAGTGGAAGCACTTTTAGGTCGGGTGACAACGGTGGAGCAGGGCATGGGGGCACTTCAAAGTCTTTCTGCGGATTACGACAAAAAGCTAACAGACATTGCTGCGCAGATGACGGAGTTGACGACAAAGGTGCCGCCTGCCGTAAATGCACATGCCGATGAGTTGACCAAAATCAATAAAGCAATCAAGGCCTCTCCAAAACAGTCGGATTTCGCTATCCTCCAGGCAAAGGTTGCCGATCTTACCGATCGCTTAAGTCGGTTGGGGGAGAAGATAACGTCTGAGGTAGATGAGCAGGGTCGCAAGCTGCGCAAGACCTCCGACCGTCTCTCCTCTATTGAGTCTAAGCTTGCGACGGAATAAAAGGATGACCCTTCTTAAGCAATCGGGCCCCGCAGTCGGTTGTCAGGGATGCCTGTGAGACTGTCTAGCGCCCGGGTGGCCCTCCTCGCCAGGTCCCTCTCGGACCTTCTGATTGACGGTGGATTGCTCGTTTGTAAGAAGGGGAAGGTCCATCTGTCCTCTAGGATCGAGGCATTAATCACCGATGATCTGCGTGTTGAGGAACGCTTGAATGCGGAGGTAAAGCAAATATTGAAACAATATGAGCGGGAGATCGAAGAGGGGGCAGTGGATTATCAAAAGATGTTTAGTATGGTTAAGAAACAACTGATCAAAGACCGGCATCTAACCCTTTAGGGCTTGTCAAGGAATAACGTCTACAATGACGCCCATGAATGATGATAAAATTAACCATCTTTCCCATGTGGTTCTGAATGGGCTCCATGAGGATCCGTCTGTTGATGAGTGGAAGGTTGGCAAGGAAGCCGTGTTATCCGCCATCAAACGTGGAATTCGTGCAGAGGTAAAGATTGACGAAGAGATTGACCGTCTGGTGCGCCTAAAACTTGTCTCCTACAAACGAAACATCATGGAGGGAAGTGCAGAATGGGAGGCTTTGTACCAAAAAATATTCGATACGGAGATGACGAAACACGGCCGATGATATTTAAGGATGTTCCGGTCAAGGCGACGCCACCCTATTATTCCGGCAATTTTCAAGCCGAAATCCAGCGACGTTTGAAAGCGTTTCTTTAAAAGCGTTTCCATGATGAGACGGTTAATAAATAGACGAAGCGTTACCACCGTTATGTTTGTGCTCTGTGCATTGGTTGTTATTTGTGGCACGGGGACCGCCGCTGAGGAAGGACGTGTAGAGAAATTGCCCAGGCAACAAGTTCTTCTGGAACACCATCGCCTATTTCATGAAATAGCGATGATTGTGAAGGAAGCGCTGGAGGTCATCAAATTGGGACTTGATCCTAACCTGTCTGCCAGCATTCGCGAAAATCTAATACAGCGGGCAGGCGATTTGATGGGTGAGATACACGGCGTGACGCAACGCCATAACACCTTAATGAAGGCATTTGAAAAACAACTCTCTCAGCCTTCCCCCGCAA
>SBBL01000013.1 GCA_005239745.1 Candidatus Troglogloeales bacterium
CTGGAACGCCGCGGTCAACTATGAAATTAAGCCGTGGCAAACGACGTTCTTTTTGACCGTCAAAAACCTGTTTGACAAGGAATATATCGTTGACCGCACACGCGGCATTCAGGTGGGCAGTCCGCGGCTGATTCAACTCGGCCTCAAATACACCCTATAAAAGAAAGCGCCGTCATAGGTTTTGGTTATGGAATGGATGACTGACCCGCAAGGCTGGATCGCGCTTGCCACACTGACAGCGCTTGAAATAGTGCTCGGTATTGATAATATTATCTTCATATCCATTTTGGCAGGTGGTCTACCGGAGACGGAGCGGGATCGGGCAAGGACGTTAGGGCTTGCCGTAGCGATGCTAACCCGTATCGTCCTTTTGCTTTCGATCACCTGGGTCATGGGTTTAACACAGCCTTTATTAATCCTTCTCGGTAACGAGCTGTCCGGACGAGATTTTATTCTGATCCTGGGTGGACTTTTTCTGCTTACCAAAAGCACCCATGAAATTCATAACAACCTCGAAGGGCACAGCGAGGCAAAACAGGGGAAGGCTATCGCCGGCTTTGTCAGTGTCTTGCTCCAAATTGCTATTCTCGATATTGTTTTTTCTCTGGATTCCGTCATCACCGCGGTGGGTTTGGCCGAGGACGTTGCGGTGATGATTATCGCTATTGTTGTCGCCGTCGGAGTGATGATGTTTGCCGCCAAGCCTATCGGTGATTTTGTTGAAAAACACCCGACGCTGAAAATGCTTGCCTTAAGTTTTCTGATATTGGTTGGGGTCACGCTGTTTGGCGAAGGCATGGGGTTTCATATTCCTAAAGGGTATATTTATTTTGCGATGGCCTTTTCCGTCGGAGTGGAGATGTTAAATATTAAAGTGCGTGCAAAATATTCTAAACCGGTTAAACTTCACTTCAAGGGCGAGTAACAGGGACTTATGAGGAGAGAAAATACCCTTAGGATCATCCATGCTAGGAAATACGTTTGGTAAAGCCTTTTCCATTACCACCTTTGGTGAAAGTCATGGGATTGCCATAGGCGTTATCATAGATGGCTGCCCGGCGGGTCTCTCCATTGTAGAAGAGGAAATACAAAGAGAATTAGACCGCAGACGCCCCGGGCAAAACCGCTTTGTTACCCAGAGAAAGGAAGCAGACCGTGTGAACATCCTATCCGGCGTATTTGAAGGCAAGAGCACGGGAACACCCATTGCCCTTGTCGTCTACAACGAAGATGCAAAGTCTAAGGATTACGACGCCATTAAAAACCTATTTCGGCCCGGTCACGCCGATTATACCTACTTTAAGAAATATGGCATTCGGGATTATCGGGGGGGTGGAAGGGCGTCGGCCCGTGAAACCGTTGCCCGTGTAGCGGCCGGTGCAATTGCCAAAGCGCTGCTAGCCCTGCATGGAGTACGGATTATTGGATACATTACGCAAATCGGACCGGTAAAAATCGGAACCGTTGATTTGGCACAGATCACGGAGAATCCCTTCTTCTGTCCGGATGCTTCAGCCGTTCCCAAAATAGAAGAGGCCTTGAAGACGATACAGTCCCAAAAAGATTCTATCGGGGCTAAACTAGAGGTCCGTGCCCAAGGGGTGCCCGTTGGATTGGGAGAGCCTGTTTTTGACAAACTCAATGCAGTCCTCGCCTATGCCATGATGGGTATCAATGCCGTAAAAGGGGTAGAGATTGGCGCAGGTTTTGACGTTGTCTCTATGCGAGGCAGCGAGAATTGTGACCCCATCACACCGAACGGTTTTCGATCCAATCATGCCGGCGGCATTTTGGGGGGCATCTCTAACGGTGACGAGATCGTCGTCAGAATAGCGGTCAAGCCAACTTCTTCTATCGCTATCGAGCAAGAGACGATTGATACGGAGAACCGACCGGCGACCGTCATGACAAAAGGAAGACACGACCCGTGTGTCGGTATCCGTGCGGTGCCCATTGCGGAGGCGATGATGGCGCTGGTTCTGGCCGATTTCATTTTGCGAAATCAACTCTCCAGGGTATCTATTGCCTTGCGAGGAAATCTACCTGAAAGAGGTTGCTAAAGGGCACCTCTAAAAACCTACTGCGCGACCCAATTGCTGCGTTGCGCGGTGCTCGGAATCCTCATGTACACAGCGTACATTGCGGTTCCTACGCTCCGTGCGCCTTGCACTTCAAGTTGCCTCGTGACGGTTTTTAGAGGTGCCCTAAACGGGTAATTGACCAAAACTCACGAGAATCAGCCCCTAGGCCGTGCATGTGCGGGCAATGGTGTAGGTGCAACACCTGTCCCCGGAGAGGATGTGCTCGGTGCGTTCAATGGAAACGTCGTCTCCCAAAACGGCGTGAAATAACGACAACTCGCTACCACATAACTGTGAGCAACTGTGGGCCGCCGCTGCGATGGCGCAGTGGTTCTCAACAAGGGCGAGGGTTCCATCGCGACGGTGGTGCAACTCGGCCATGTAGCCTTCTTCTCGCCGGATACGGACAAGGGCAGCCACACGGGCATCAAGCGGGACATCCATCCCAGGCATCCGTGCCCGATATTTCTCGATTTGCTGTCGCGTCTGCTCCTCTGTCAGGCGCTCAATGCCCCCTTCGCCAAAGGCCCCCTCAATGGCTTGAAGCATCCCAACGGCAAGCTCTGTATGCTGATTCGGAAACCGGTTATACGCGCGTTCCGTCAGTTTCCATACCCGGGCAGGACGCCCCACCTTGTGAGGCTCGCCTGTAAAGCTGACAAGCTGTTTTCCTTCTAAGGCGACAAGGTGTTGGCGAACAGCCATCGTCGTAACACCTAACCCCTTGGCAATTTTTGCCGCCGTCTGGGGTCCCTTTGTTTTAAGCATCCAGAGCACCCGTTCGGGCCCGGAAGCCGGAAGATCGAAATTAAAAACCGTCGCGTCCACGAGGGTCCCTTCAATACTCGGTCATCGCGCCTCATCGCGTCTCATAGTACAGACCTGACCCGAAAAAGTCAAGCCTCTTAAAAGTCAAGTCTAGACTTTTTTAAGTATATATTCTTCAATATACAGCATAGTTCTAAGTTTAGAAAGAAAGAGCTTGACAAATGATAGAGCGTAGTATACTCTATTACTACGAGGTTATTACGAGTTATGGGTTGGGAGAGGTGGGACAAGGAGTAGCGGACGCGCCAATGGGAACACTACAGACTGACATCCGGGAGATTGCCAATCGGGAGTACAAGTATGGGTTTGTCACGGACCTCCCGGCCGATGCCGTACCGCGCGGATTGAGTGAGGACGTTGTCCGGCTAATCTCGGCTAAGAAAAATGAGCCGGAGTGGATGCTGAACTGGCGGCTAAAGGCCTACCGGTACTGGGTCCAGCTTAAAAAGTCTGAAGCGGAACCTACCTGGGCCCGTGTTCACTACCCCCCGATAGACTACCAAGACATCATCTACTATTCCGCCCCTAAGCCAAAAAAGGCCCTCAAGAGCCTTGATGAGGTAGACCCCGAAGTGCTCGCCATGTTTAATAAGCTCGGCATATCGCTTGCCGAACAGGAGCGTCTGTCCGGTGTCGCCATGGATGCCATCGTAGACTCCGTCTCGGTGGCCACGACGTTCAAAAAGAAACTTGCAGACGTGGGGGTCATTTTCTGTTCGTTCTCCGAGGCCGTCCAAAATCACCCAGACCTCGTCCAAAAATATCTTGGATCGGTCGTCCCCTACACGGATAACTTCTTTGCGACGCTCAATTCTGCCGTTTTTACCGACGGCTCGTTCTGCTTTATCCCAAAAGGCGTGCGCTGTCCTATGGAGCTTTCGACCTATTTTCGCATCAACGCAGCGGACACGGGCCAATTTGAACGCACCCTTATCGTTGCCGAAGAGGGTGCGTATGTTAGCTACTTGGAAGGCTGCACCGCACCGGTACGCGATAAGAATCAGTTGCATGCCGCGGTGGTTGAAATTGTTGCGCTGGAAGGGGCGCAGGTGAAGTATTCTACCGTGCAGAACTGGTATCCGGGCGATGCCGAGGGGCGTGGTGGCATCTATAACTTTGTGACAAAACGTGGCAAGTGTGCGGGAGCGCGTTCGAAAATTTCTTGGACCCAGGTGGAGACCGGCTCCGCCATTACATGGAAATATCCGAGCGTGGTGTTACAAGGGGATGACTCCGTTGGAGAGTTCTATTCGGTTGCGCTGACGGCGAACCGTCAGCAGGCCGACACCGGCACCAAGATGATCCACATCGGGAAAAATACAAAAAGCACGATCCTTTCAAAGGGCATCTCGGCGGGGTTTGGGCAGAACACCTACCGCGGACGGGTAAGGGTAGGGAAATCAGCGACTGGCGCGCAGAACCACACGCAATGCGACTCGCTTCTACTGGGGAGTACTTGTGGCGCGCACACGATCCCGTATATCGAAGTGAAAAACCCTACGGCACGGGTCGAGCATGAGGCGTCTACCTCCAAAATCAGGGAGGACCAGCTCTTCTACTGTCGTCAACGTGGGATTCGGGAAGAAGATGCCGTCTCGATGATTGTTAACGGTTTTTGCCGCGAGGTTTTTAAGCAGCTACCGATGGAGTTTGCGGTTGAGGCCCAGAAACTACTCAGCGTCAGCCTGGAAGGATGTGTCGGATAGTTACCGCTAAAGGGCACCTCTAAAAACCGTCACGAGCGGCCAAAATGCAAGGGCTACTGCGCACAGGAACCGGAGTATATCTTTGAATATATGAGGATTCTTAAGCACAGCAGCTCGCACCGGGGCCCCCAAAACAGTGTTTGAATGTTTTGGGGTGGGCAGCAGTCTGGACGCGCAGTAGGTTTTTAGAGGTGCCCTAAACCATGGGACGGTCAACAGACTATGCTAAACATTAAAAATCTACACGCCACGGTGGGGGGTCGTCACATTCTGCAGGGGCTTAACTTGCAGGTAGGCGAGGGGGAAGTCCACGCCATTATGGGGCCAAACGGTTCCGGCAAGAGTACGCTTGCCCATGTGCTCGCCGGTCGGGACGGCTATGAGGTCACTGGGGAAGTGACCTATGAGGGGCGTGATCTGCTTGCCATGTTGCCGGAAGAGCGTGCCACAGGGGGTGTGTTTCTTGCGTTCCAGTACCCTGTCGAAATCCCAGGGGTCGGAAATCTTTATTTTCTGCGCACCGCGCTGAACGCGATCCGTAAACAACGCGGGCTTGACGAATTTGACGCAATGGACTTTTTAGAATTTGCCAAAGCGCAAATGAAACTTGTTGAGATGGACCCAAGTTTTATGAACCGATCGGTCAATGAAGGCTTCTCCGGCGGGGAGAAAAAGCGTAATGAAATATTTCAGATGGCCGTCCTTGAACCTAAACTGGCAATTTTAGATGAGACCGACTCCGGTCTCGATATTGACGCCCTCCGGATCGTGGCATCCGGTGTGAATGCCCTCCGGAGAAAGGATCGGGCCATGCTGGTCATTACACATTATCAGCGTCTGCTCGATTACATAGAGCCGGATCATGTGCACGTACTTGCAAACGGCCGCATTGTGCAGTCCGGTGACAAGAACCTGGGGCGTCAGCTTGAGGCGCAGGGGTACACGGGCCTCAACGTGCCGGTGACAGCGGGATAGTGTCATGGGTGCGATGGACACACGTGGACAGACCTTCGTTCAACGCCTCTCCTGCGTGCCGGAATCGAATGGGGGACTCACAGCCTTCCGTCGCGCGGCCCTTGAGTGGGTATCGGAACACGGGTTTCCCACCACTCGGGATGAGGCGTGGAAATACACGCAGGTATCTCCCATCCTAGATATCCCGTTTACGCCCGCCCAGCAGGGGATGGATTTGGGTCTGTCCCCGGGCTGGATTGACCAACACGCCGGCCGGTTGGGTGGCGTCCGCTTGGTGTTTATCAACGGGTTCTTTGCAAAAGGCCTTTCGTCGTTTGAAGATATCCCCCAAGGGGCTAAGATCACAAACTTGGCCTCTGTGGAGGGTTCATTCTCCCAGTCTCTGAAGGACCAGCCCAACGCCTTTACGGCCCTCAACACGGCGCTTGCACGGGATGGGGCATTCATCCAGATCCCTAAAAACGTTGTCCTTGAAACACCCATCCATCTGGTCTTTGTCTCAGGCACAGAGAGCGAACCGACGATGTCGCATCCGAGGTCTCTCGTTGTGGCAGAAGCGGGGAGCACGGCAACGGTGGTGGAAACCCATCTTGGGGCCGCCACCGGCACGGGCCGGTATCTAAGTAATGCGGTAATGGATGTGGCATTGGGCGAGGGAGCGGTGGTAACACATATTTATGTACAAAACGAGGCGGAAACGGCGTTTCATCTCTCCCACTTGGGCATACGACCCGGGGCAGGGAGCCGTGTAACCACGCACTCCGTTGCCCTGGGTGGACGGATCGCGCGGCAGGAAGTGAAGGTAATGTTTAATGCCCCCGGTGCGCAGGCGGTACTGAACGGTCTGTACATGCCGATGAACAAACAACATATAGATAACCCGACGGCCATTGAGCATATCGCGCCGCAGTGCGAGAGTCGCACCCTTTACAAGGGGGTCATCGGCGGGCAGGGCGTGGGCATATTTGATGGCCGTGTGGTGGTGCATCCGGGGGCTATAGGGACGGATTCGAGTCAGGCCAATAAAAACCTGCTTCTGTCGGACACGGCCCAGGCAAATACGCGGCCCAGACTTGAAATTTTAGCCGATGATGTAAAGTGCGCGCACGGTGCAACCGTGGGTCAGCTTGACGACCAAGCCATTTTTTACCTGCGCTCGCGTGGCGTGCCGGTGCAGGTGGCCAGGGACATTCTCACGTTGGCCTTTGCCGATGAAATGCTGAACCTTATTCCGATGACTGCCCTACGGTCACACGTGCGGGAGCGCGCGATGCTTCGCATGCGCGCAGAGGCGCAGGAGGTAATCGGATGATTGCGACGGCTTCTTCTGTCCATAGTCGCAAGTCTCGCGCCGTGCAGGATTACACGGACGGGGCAGGTGCGCTGGATATGCATCGCGTTCGTCAGGCGTTCCCCATCTTCAAAGAAAAGGTTTACGGAAAGCCGCTTATCTACTTAGATAGCGCCGCAACCAGCCAAAAGCCGCTTAACGTGATAGATGCCATGTCACGATTTTTCCTGATGGAAAACGCGAACGTGCACCGCGGCGTCCACTACCTCTCCGAGCGCGCGACGGAGGCCTACGAGGGCGCGCGCAGCAAGGTTCAACGCTTTCTCAACGCCGGAGACAGTCACGAGATTGTCTTTGTGCGTGGCACCACGGAAGCCATTAACCTGGTGGCTCAGACGTATGGCAGGGCGCATCTGCGTTCGGGGGATGAAGTTTTAATCACGGCCATGGAGCATCACTCCAACATTGTTCCGTGGCAGATGCTTTGTGAGCAAACGGGGGCTTCTCTGCGCGTTGCACCGATGGACGATGCGGGTTGCCTAATCCTCGATGAGATGGAAAAACGCATCGGGCCGAGAACAAAGCTGGTTGCTGTGACACACGTCTCAAACGCTCTAGGGACAATCAACCCTATCCGGCGTATTATTGACATGGCGCACGCGTATAATGCCCGTGTACTGGTGGACGGGGCGCAGGCTGCGCCGCACTTGAACATTGACGTTCGCGCCCTTGATTGTGACTTCTATGCGATCTCCGGCCACAAGATGTATGGGCCTACCGGTATTGGTGTCCTCTATGGGAAGAGCGAGCTACTAAACGCGATGCCTCCCTATCAGGGGGGAGGGGATATGATCGTATCGGTGAGCTTCGAAAAGTCGTCCTACGCAGTCCCACCGCACAAGTTTGAGGCCGGGACGCCCAACATGGTGGGCGCCGTCGGCCTTGCCGCGGCTATTGATTTCTTATCCGACGTGGGGGGAGAGGCGCTCTCGGAACACGAGTCGGACGTGCTGACCTATGGCATTCGGGCACTTTCGCGGATGCCGATGGTTAGGCTCATTGGCGCGGCACCGGAACGGGTAGGTGTGATCTCCTTTGTCCTGGAGGACGTCCATCCGCACGATATTGGGACGATTCTTGACCGTGAAGGCATTGCGATCCGCACGGGGCACCACTGTGCCCAGCCGCTGATGAAGCACTTTGGTCTACCGGCCACCGCGCGTGTGTCGCTGGCCTGTTATAACACGCGCGAGGATATAGACGCGCTGGTTGAGGGACTTACAAAAGTTCAGGCGGTCTTTCAGTAACTGCCCTCGAAAGGGCAGGGGAACCACAATGTACGCGGTGTACATGAGGATTCTTAGGCACAGCACAGCACCCCAAGAGCCTGCTTTTGGGGACCCCGCGCAACGCACCGGGGCCCCCAAAACAATGTTTTAATGTTTTGGGGTGGGCAGCAATTGGGTCGCGCAGTAGGTTTTTAGAGGTGCCCTCAACATAATCAATGCA
>SBBL01000071.1 GCA_005239745.1 Candidatus Troglogloeales bacterium
ACTATTTCGTTCCCCTTGTGCTCCAACCAGACCCGTTTGGAGGAAAACCAACAAAATTGTTATTAGTACGGCGGTTAACGATTTCATTACTAGCATTTCCTTTCTCCCATATAAGGGCATCTCTGTAAGCTTACCATTACCCACAAGTCCCTGCTTGCCGAAATCACCCTTCAAACCAGATTACGCATTAGAAAGTGTGAATGGGAAGTTGAAGGTTTTTGAATGGAGTCAGAGGCCGGTGAACCATCATCCGCTTCAAAAATACCATCCCACCCCATGGCGTAACCTCTTTATTCGTATAGCTTATTTCAAATTCCATGTCCTCTTCCTCCTAACACTACGCATTAGAAATTATACCCGACTTCCCCCCATTTTCTCTATCGCGTAATCTGGGTTCAAACCACCCCTTCCCCTCCTTAACTAAGAAGGGATTCCTCTCAAACCACCCATTAACTAAGGAGGGGATTCCTCCCCTTGATAAGGGGAGGTTAGGTGGGGTTGAGGAATCGGTTACCGTCACCTGCTACTAATGAAGCATCCGCTCGGTCATCCTTGCCTTAAGGGCATTTCCTAGATCACGGTACCCTTCAGATAGCGCCATAAACTGATCCCTTGGAAGAACCACGACATCAACAGGGGTTAAACATCTGACGGTTGCGGTTCTGGCTATGTCCGATAGAAGGGCAATCTCTCCGAAACACTCCCCATGTTGAACCGAGATATCACCCATGCGGGGATCCCGCTCATACGCATTCCAAAGAAACTACCCACCGTTATAAAACGGCCCATGGCAGCCAGACAAACCCACGTTTTCCCCTTGGGCCATCGAAGAAGCCGATGGTGGTGGAGGGAAGCCAATGCGTTATAAGCCGCGAGTCGGCCCATTTTAATCTCCCCCCATGCGATAAAGGGGCCGTCAATATTAATGGCGGCACAATCACCTGCAACAGTCACATTATCCAGTCCATTGAGTCGCAAGAACTCATCAACTTGGAGACGGCCATCAGGGCCGGCGCCGGGAAGGGTTGAAACGATCTGGGACCGATCTGCCAGCGCACCTACGACGGTACGGCAAGGGACCCTCTTGCCGGAGTCCACAACCACCTCTTCCGGGGTAACGGCAGTCACGTTTGTTCCCGTAAAGACCTCAACCCCTATTTTCTCTAATCTACGCCGGGCAGCTTCTCCCATCGCACGGTCAAATCGGGAGATTATCCTGTTCTCCTTTTCAAAGAGAGCTATTCGCGGTTCATCCCGCCCGATCGTAGGGTAGGAAACCAGAGCGGAGTTGATTAGCCCGCGGATTTCTGCAGCCGTCCCACAACCGCGCAGCCCCCCTCCAATCACGGAAAATGTCAGCAACGGGCGGCGGCTTTCTTTATCTGGGATAACTTCGGCTTGTTCCAGCCGTTCCAACACATGCTGGCGTAGGAAGAGCCCATCCCCAACCGTCATCACGGGGAAGGCATGTTCCACAAGACCAGGGATGCTGCCAAAACTGGCTTCAGGATCAAGAGCAACAACAAGCTGATCGTATTCTAATGTTAGCCCTTCTCCAGAGGTCAGACGGGTATATACCTTTCCGGCTAAGAAATCAATAGAGGTGACTTCTCCCTGAATAAACCGCGTACGGGGGACAATGCGCCGAATCGGATTGACAATATTCCCGGGTTGGACCGTACCCCCTATCACCTCTGGCAGAAGTGGCTGGAATAAAAAATAGCCCTCCCGGTGGATCAGAGCGACCTTGACATTTGTGAATTCCCCCAAGAGACGCTCCAGACTCATGGCGCAATGGATCGCTGCAAACCCCCTCCAAGGATAACGATTTTCCCGTGTTTGTCCTCGGCGACGGGGCGGCGCCATCGTCCGGCGCTATTCGTGATGAAGCAAACCAATAGCCCATAGAAAATGATATGTCCGAAAACACTTTCTCCGAGGATCGCGCTGAAAAAGACAAACGCTACAAAAAGGACAAGTGACAGAGGGCGCATCAATACCCCCGCCATGACGAGCACCCCGGCAATCGTTTCAACCACAGCCATCCAGAGCACGAAGGTTCCCGGCTTAAGCCCAATCGTTCCGGGGCCCAAACGTCTCAGTTCCAAATCCGGTGCTCCCAACGTTGGGGCTTCATATAAAGCGGTCCCGTGTCTGGGCCCCAGTCCAAAAGCAGCCATTCCCAACAGGATAAAGAGTGAAACCCGCAGGGCCACGGCCGCATACCCACCGTAGGAGGCAAGCCGAACCTGAAGGTCTGGGAAGAGTTCCCTTGCACCGGTATAGTCAAGTAGGACCCACCCCGTAAGGAAGAGGGCCATGAAAACACAGATGGAGATATTGGTAGCGTTGAATCGGGTAAAGATCTCCGGCATTGGCTTGGTGTTCCATTCGGCCATCTGCGCCGGGGTTAAGACCCATGATTCGTGTGCCGTCGCTTCCATGGGGACGACAAAGAACAGAAAAAACGATAGGGCAAAAAAAAGAAATGCCCTTTTCCATGCAACGACGTGTGAACCCATACGTACTCACTTTCTCGGAATTAGCGTTTGGACTTTAAAGTTATTGGATCAATCTCTGCAAATCTTCCATCTGGCGTGCAAACCGGTCGCGATCGAAGTGTTCAGGGTCCTGAATGTTGTCATACAGCGCATCCATGACTTTTGTCACTTCCTTCCCGGACATGGCGGAGTCACTGCGTGCCATAGAGATGACCAGTGCATTGATTGCCATGACGGCCTGTTCAACGGAATGGACGCCGGCATTGATCAGATAAGGCGCGTCGTTCACAATTTTACCTGCCAACTTTTTGCTCACGCCATTGTCCACGTGTGCCTGCACAATCTTTGAGATTACACGCGCCATTATCTCCGCCAGGGCCGTTGCCTCTGACGCCACGATTTTTGTGGGGGTAGCCATTTTAGCCATATGACCCGAAAGTCGCTTGACCCCATCCTTGAGTGGGGTCTGTTCCTGTGGTGCAAAGACTGAGACAATATGTCGCAACACGGCAAAGCGAGCCGGGCTCCACTCCGGCAAGCCCGCCCTAAACGTATAACCCCGCTCCTGGCGCCAGCCACCGTCCTTAAGGGAATGGTGACAGCCGGAGCATTCCATTTCGGAAAACTCCGGCCAACTTTCCGACCGGGCGCGTCGTGCCAACTGCAGCATCCCTTCACGAAAAGCCACCGCTTGACCAACGGCCCAGACACGGGTCCCCTCTGTTTTCTCGATGTCTCGTTCTCTTGTCTTATGGGGGAGCGGTACCCAGTGAGCCGGCATGGCTGCGCTGTAGTTATCCAACTCAAAGATCAAACGCGGATGTCCAGCCGCGATCAGTTCATGGTCCACCGTCTTTTGTCGGTCACCCAGGTGACAGGCAAGGCAGGTTTCCGCGCGTATCGCCGGATTGCGCAAATCCGTCATGCCGGTCTTAACGGACTGATCATGCGTCCAGTGATCCGCCGTGTGGTTTCTAATCCATCCACCGGCAGGGCCATGGCAGCCCTCGCATGAGACGCCTTCTCCCACATCGAGTGGCTGTGCCGACGCATGCTTAGGCGCGTCCAAGGCATGACACGCGAGACATTTAGTACTTTTACTAGGCGCCGACTTCATATGCATATTGCGGGCAATACGGGCGGATTTTTCGTTCAACAGCACGTCGTAGGCATGGGCATGCCTATCCTGTTTGAGCCATGTGAAATATTCATTCTGCTTGACGTCGTAAACGTCGCGGGGTTTAACGCTGCCATGGCAGTTGCTGGACGCACAGGACAGCGCCCCAAGAAACTGTCCCGTTTGTAGCGATTCAGCGGCAACAGGGGAGAGAAGGGCTTTTTTTTCCGCATCAAACGCTAAAAGTTCGGCCGCGGTAACCCAAAGGCAAGCGACTAAACCCGTACCTAAAAAGACGAGTAACCGGTGTTTAGGGCTTGTCAAGGAATAACCTATGCAGTCAGGCTGCCGATTCATCCCCGTTTGCTGCGTTGCTCGTCGCTTACATACAGAAGGGTATGCGCGCTCCTCGCGCCTTGCAAACAGGGCGACTCGTTTGCCCTTTGTGTATACGTTATTC
>SBBL01000073.1 GCA_005239745.1 Candidatus Troglogloeales bacterium
AATTGAGACGACGGAAGCGAAGGGAAAGGAGATGCGTCATTTCGTAGATAAGGCAATTACGCTCGGGAAAAGTGGGTCGCTCCACGCCAGGCGGCAGGTCACCGCTTTTGTGTACGATAAAGCGGCTGTCTCCCGTCTCTTTTCAGAGATTGCGCCCAGATTCCAAAATGTCAATGGTGGGTATACTCGCCTTATCAAAACACGTTTGAGGCGTGGCGATGCCGCTCCGATGGTCATTGTTGAATTGACTAAACGTGAAGAATCTCCCATCGCATCGCCCTCCGGCGCGGTCACACCCCAACTGCAGGCGCTATAGACGGTATCCCCAGAAAAGTAAGGGCACCTCTAACATTGTTTCGGGCGCGTGGCGGAACAGGTAGACGCAGCGGTCTCAAAAACCGCCGAGGGTGACCTCATGCCAGTTCGATTCTGGCCGCGCCCACCAATTATAGTGACTAAGGGTAGCAGGTTTACCGCTTTACGTCTGTTTGACGCGGCAGTGTCGCTATGCTAGGGTACCTGCTATGGGGTGTGAGGCGGCAGGGGCCAACCTGGGAGGGCGATGATAACATCAAAGAGCGTCTTGATTACAGGCAGCACCAGCGGGATCGGGCTGGGCGTCGCCCATGCGTTTGCGGGGGCCGGCTACAATCTCTTATTCAACGGGCTCGAGGCTACAGGTGCCCAGATTGCGGCGGATGTCGCCAAACAGTACGGGGTACAGACCGTCTATTCGCCGGCAAACATGATGAAGCCGGACGAGATTACGGCGATGGTGCGGGTGGCGGAGAAGCAGTTCGGGCGGCTCGACGTGGTGGTAAATAACGCCGGCATCCAGTATGTCGCGCCGATCGACGAGTTCCCGGTCGAGAAGTGGGATGCGATCATCGCTGTCAATATGAGTGCCACGTTCCACACTGCCCGGGCGGCATGGCCTGGCATGAAGGCGCGCAAGTTCGGCCGAATTATCAACGTCACCTCGGCGCACGCCCTCGTGGCGTCGGAGTTCAAGGCCGCGTACGTCACCTCGAAACATGGCATTACCGGCCTGACGAAGGTGCTCGCCCTGGAAGGTGCCCCATTTGGCATCACCTGTAACTCGATCTGCCCGGGCTATGTGAAGACCCCTCTGGTGGAGGGCCAGATCAAGGACCAGGCCAAGGCCCATGGGATCTCCGAAGAAGAGGTTATTGCGAAGGTCCTGCTGGCAAAGCAGCCGATCAAGCAGTTCATCACCGTGGAGGCGTTGGGCGCCTTGGCCGTTTTCCTCGCCTCCGAACAAGCCAATCAGATCACAGGCGCATCAATCCCGATTGAGGGCGGCTGGACAGCCCAGTAATGGGCAAGGGACGAGGGTGCAGTCATGAATCAGAAGCAGATCCTGGCACTGCCGTCAATGCCGGCGGCCAGTCCCAGTTACCCGATGGGGCCGTTTAGGTTCATAAACCGCGAGTATTTCATCGTCGTCTATGAGAGTGACCCAGACGTGGTCCGGGAGGCGGTTCCGGAGCCGCTAACCCCAGAAGGGAACGTGGTCTACTATGAGTGGATCCGGATGCCGGATAGCTCAGGGTTCGGCGACTACACGGAGAGTGGGGTTGTAATCCCGTGCACATATCAAGGCAAGCCCTGTAACTTCACCGCCCAGATGTACCTGGACGACGACCCCCCTATTGTTGCCGGGCGCGAGATCTGGGGGTTCCCCAAGAAATACGCCCACCCCCGGATGAGCGTGGCCAATGACACGCTGACCGGGACACTGACCTACGGCGGACAATTGGTAGCCATGGGGACGATGGCCTACAAGCACGAGCAGGTTAAGGTTGCCAAGATGATGGCCGCCATAACCAAGACGCAGGTGAATCTGAAGCTAATCCCTGGTGTGGACGGCAAGCCGTCCATCGCGCAACTCGTTGCCTACAACCTGACCGAGGTCACAGTCAAGGGGTCGTGGGTCGGTCCGGCACGGCTGCACTTGGTTCCGCACGTGAATGCCCCTGTGGCCGATCTCCCCGTGCACAAGATCGTCGGGGGTCGGCATTTCGTCGCCGACCTCACGCTGCCATTCGGCCGAGTCATCCACGACTACCTGAAGCACTAAACAGAAGGCACGGGGTGGCAAAACAGCCTGCTCGGACACGAAAATCATTGAATCTGGCTCTTCAGGGGGGTGGCGCCCACGGGGCGCTGACCTGGGGGGTCTTGGATCGCCTCCTCGAACAAGATGATCTCACGATTGAAGGGATCTGCGGCACAAGCGCCGGGGCGATGAATGCTGCCATCCTGGCCTATGGGCTCAATATCGGGGACCATGGGACCGCCCGTCAGTTGCTCAACACCTACTGGCGGCGGGTCTCGGAAGCTGCACGCTTTTCGCCGCTGCAACCGACCTGGCTCGACAAGATGCTCAGTCCCGGCAACATGGATTGGTCGCCGATGTACCACTGGTTCTTCACGCTGTCCCGGGTCACCTCACCGTATGATTTCAACCCGACGGACACCAATCCCTTGCGGGATATCTTGGCCGAGATGATCGACTTCGAACGGTTGCGACGGGGGACAAGTGTGAAGCTGTTTACCTGCGCGACCAATGTCTTGACCGGAAAACTTAGGGTCTTCCAGTTGCACGAGATGTCTGTCGATGCGGTCTGCGCCTCGGCCTGTCTCCCGTTCCTGTTCAAGGCCGTCGTCATCGACGGCAAGCCGTACTGGGACGGCGGCTTCATGGGCAACCCACCGATCTTTCCGTTGATCTACCATACCGGGTGTCACGACGTGTTGATCGCGCAGATCAACCCGATCAACATCCCCAAGGCCCCGACGACAGCGCATGAGATTGCGGATCGCGTCCAAACGATCAGTTTCAACTC
>SBBL01000015.1 GCA_005239745.1 Candidatus Troglogloeales bacterium
CCCCCACCCCCACCCACTGTGCCGGTACCGGTTATACCTCCTCCAGCGCCTTTGGAGGCTACGTTGGTTGGGACAATTCTCAACAACGACGGCACGGCCTATGCGGTGTTCCAATCCAGGGGGATGGAAGGGCAGAGACTTTTTAAAGTGGGGGATCGAATCGGGCAGAGCTATGAAGTGGCAGATATCCGACGCAACGAGGTCCTGCTTAGACAAGGAGGGAATGAGCAGGTCCTCTCTCTCGCGCCCTTATCGCTGATGTCTGAATCTCAGCAGGCACCTAATTTTCCGGCTTTCATGCCTCCCGATTTTCCTCCTCATTCCCCGCCCGACTTTCTACCGCCTCCACCGCCGCCGGTTCCACCGGGGGCACCCCCCTCCCCTTCAGGGGCGGGAGTAGAGCCTGCAGGAGAGAACCAGTGGCGTGTGGATCAGGCCATTATTGATAACGCGGTGAGTGACTTGCCCGTTCTTATGACAAAGGCGCGAATGATCCCTAATTTTACGGACGGGAAACCTGACGGCTTTCGCATCTTCGCTATCCACACCGACAGCCTGTATACAAGGATTGGGCTTAAGAATGGCGACGTCTTGAAAAGGATAAATGGTATCGAAATCAAAGACCCACAAAACTTTTTAGTCGTAATGGGACAGTTGAAAAACGAGAAAAACATTACCATTGATCTCCTTAGAAATAACCAATCTGAAACGTTCCGATACGACATTCAGTAGCGCTTGCTTTTTCGTTTCATCGCCCGCTTGACCGATGACGATACGGATGCCATAATCCCGCACCGTTTCCCACTGGGCCAAACTCCTTAATGGAAGTTACCTCCCTTAAGCCACTCCTTGCAGTCGCCGTTTCGGTGGTTGGGGCATGCCTGATCGTTCTGTATCGCGATCACCCTAATCTGCGGGAAGGGTGCTCACTCGCGGCCGCTTTAACCAAATTTCTCATTGTCTTGACCATGACGCCTGCCGTGATCTCAGGCAACGCTTTGACCTATTCGTTGTTTACGTTTCTGCCCGGTGTCCCTATTCGACTCCGTGTTGACGCGCTTGGGCTCTTGTTCGGTTTGGTTGCGTCGTTTCTATGGATCGTGACGACCCTTTATTCGATTGGCTACATGCGTTCACTGAAGGAACACGCCCAGACCCGCTACTATGCCTGTTTTGCCATTACCCTTTCCGCAACGATGGGCGTTGCTTTTTCGGCCAATTTGCTAACCATGTACCTCTTTTACGAGGTCCTTACTTTTATTACCTACCCACTCGTTGCCCATAAAGAAACGGAAGAGGCCACTGCCGGCGGAGGCAAATATCTGTTCTATCTTTTGGGAACCTCGAAGGCGTTTTTCTTAATCGCAGTGGTGGCCGCTTATGCCCTCTCCGGCACACTGACGTTCACGCCGGGAGGGATTTTCCCGGAAGACGCTCACCCGGCGGCCATGACGGCCATTTATTTTCTCTTTTTATTTGGTATCGGGAAGGCCGCTATTATGCCGTTTCACGCATGGCTTCCGGCCGCCATGGTGGCTCCTACCCCCGTCAGCGCCTTGTTGCACGCGGTCGCCGTGGTGAATACCGGCGTCTTTTGCGTCATCCGGGTCATTCTCCATGTCTTCGGCACCCACCAGATGCGTGAGCTTCACCTAGACACCGTTACGGCCGTCATTGTTTCCTTCACGATTATCATGGCCTCCGTTTATGCACTCACACGCGACAACCTCAAGGCGCGTCTCGCCTACTCTACCGTCAGCCAGCTTTCCTACATCGTGTTAGGGGGGGCGCTTTTAACCACCACCGGCTTTACCGGTGGCGTGATGCACATCGCCAACCACGCCTTTTCAAAAATTACCCTATTTTTCTGCGCTGGATCTATCTATGTGGCATCGCACAAAACAAATGTCTCACAACTCAGTGGAATCGGGAAACAGATGCCCATCACCATGGCCGCTTTTACCATCGGGGCCCTCAGCATGATTGGGGTTCCGCCTCTTGCAGGATTTATGACTAAATGGTACCTTGCCGTGGGTTCCATCGAGGCCAATAGCATCCCCGTATTGCTTGTGCTGCTTGTCAGCACCATTTTGAATGCAGCCTATTTTCTTCCTATCCTTTACAAGGCCTACTTCGAAGCGCCGGTACCGGACGGCGCGCATGCGGTCCATGAAGCACCTGAGTTTATGGTTGTACCTTTAATCATTACGGTGGCCATTGCCCTTCTGCTAGGGCTCTACCCGGACCCCTTACTGATGTTGGTGCAACAAATCATATGAGGGCGTCTCTAAAAACCTACGGTTTTTAGAGACGCCCATAAGAGACACTTCATGCTACAACTGGTGTGGTTAATCCCCCTTCTCCCGCTGGCGGGTGCAACCGTCAACGGCCTGTGGCGGAACAAACAGTTCGCACCTCTCATCGCCGTCGGCACTGCCTCACTTTCATTCCTTATGGCCTCTCTGGTTTTCCTGGCATTGATGAGGGGGGAACCCACTGTTACGGTTCATCTCTATGAATGGATGGAGGTAGGATCATTTCACATTGACATCGCCTTTTTGGTGGATCCACTGTCTGCTATCATGCTGATGGTCGTTACCGGCGTAGGATCGCTGGTACACATTTATTCCATGGGTTATATGCATGACGATGATGGATCTCCTAGATTTTTTTCCTACTTAAATCTCTTCATGTTTTTCATGCTGGTCCTGGTGCTGGCGGATAACTATCTGCTGATGTTTGTTGGCTGGGAAGGCGTAGGGCTTTGTTCTTACCTGCTCATTGGGTTTTGGTATCAGCGACCGGCAGCGGCAGACGCGGGGAAGAAGGCGTTTATCGTTAATCGTATCGGCGACGCCGGATTTTTGCTCGGCACGTTTACCCTCTTTACAACCTACGGCAGCCTCCGCTACGCGGATATTTTTCCTCAAGCGGGTATCGCCACTGAAGCAACTCTTACGATAATCACCCTCTTACTCTTTATTGGCGCCGTTGGAAAATCGGCCCAGATCCCGCTTTACGTCTGGCTTCCCGATGCCATGGAAGGCCCCACACCGGTTTCTGCGCTCATCCATGCGGCTACCATGGTCACGGCCGGTGTCTATATGGTGGCACGCTCTAACGCGCTTTACCTGCTGGCCCCTTTTTCCATGGAAGTTGTTGCCGTCATCGGCACGGTCACCGCCCTGTTTGCCGCAACCATTGCGTTGGTTCAGACGGATATTAAGAGGGTGCTAGCCTACTCTACCGTTAGCCAGTTAGGGTTTATGTTTCTGGCCTGTGGTGTGGGCGCCTTTATCCCGGCCATGTTCCACCTCTTCACACACGCCTTTTTTAAGGGACTTCTCTTCTTGGGGGCAGGGAGTGTCATCCACGCCTGCTCCGGAGAGCAGGACATCCGGAAGATGGGAGGGCTGGCTCGTGCCATCCCAACAACCCATAAAACTTTCCTAATCGGCACAATAGCCATTGCGGGTCTCCCTCCGTTGGCAGGTTTCTGGAGCAAGGATGAAATTCTAGCGGCAACGTTTCAGAGCGGCCATTTTGCACTGTTTGGTGCGGCCTTACTGGCGGCCACATTGACTGCCTTCTATATGTTTCGTCTACTCTTTCTTACGTTCTACGGAACCTCTCGTGTCCTGCCAGAAGCTCTGCATCACTTACACGAGTCCCCGCAAAGTATGACCCTTCCGCTAGCGATTCTTGCGGGTTTTTCAGCGGTCATTGGCCTGCTGGTTGGCTTTCCACCCGGTAGAGGTTGGTTACATCACTTTTTGCTTCCCGTTGCCGGTGCGGAAACCGGGCATCATCTCTCCCTAAGCACGGAGCTGGTCCTCATGTCCCTCTCGGTATTTGCTGCCTCTTTGGGCTTGGGATTAGCGTTTCTTTTCTACATCAAGCGTCAAGCGCTACCACTGATGTGGACGGAGCGGGTTCCCGGGTTTTATCGAACGTTGTGCAACAAGTATTGGGTAGATGAGATTTACGATGCCATGTTGATTCAGCCATTGAAGGGGTTTTCGCACCTGTTGTGGCGTTTTGATCAGGTTGTGATTGATGGGCTGGTAAACTTCTCCGGTTGGATCACGTTACAGGAAGGAGAGGCCTCTAGTATCGTTGACCGCTCGGTTATTGATGGCCTGCTGGACGGTCTTTCTTCTTCTCTAAACGCGTGTGCCGGGTTCCTGCGGCGTCTGCAAACCGGCGCCGTTCAGCATTATTTCTTAGTTATGGTGGCGGGTGTGGTTGCGTTCGCGATTATCTTTGCCGTGTGAATGACCCCCACAAAGTCGTGAGGGCCATTGACTTTTGCGACTTATTTTTGCTACAAAGAGGCGCGGGGTGGAGCAGTCTGGTAGCTCGTCGGGCTCATAACCCGAAGGTCGTAGGTTCAAATCCTGCCCCCGCAACTTTCCCGTGTACCGCCCTGTGTTGCGGTTGTCCTCCTTATGCCAACGGTCACGTTTCGTCCGTCGGATATCAGCGGAGATGTCCCGGAGGGGACTAGTCTGCTTGATGCGGCAGAACAGTTAGGTGTACCCATACGCCACGATTGCGGAGGGTTTGCCACGTGCAGCACCTGTCGCGTCTTCGTGGAAGACGGCATGTTGTCTCTTTCAAAAATTGATTTGGATGAAGAAAATATGCTGGAAGAAGCCGCCCTTCTGCCTCCCTACCGTCTTTCCTGCCAAACCAAAGTGCAGGGGAATGTTATTGTCCGCATTCCAGATGCCGACTCAAAATAAGAAAGATAAGTAGAATGCCTGCCTCGCAATTTTACACGCGCTTCACTCAATGGATATTGTCCTACCGTCTTCCTAAACAGGGGGCATCACTTCTTTACGCAATAGGGGGGACGATCTTTGTCGGTTTCCTCATCATGATGGTCACCGGCATCCTACTTACGCAATTTTATCATCCAAGCCCCGAAGAGGCCTATCGTAGTCTCCAGCAAATGCAGCAAATCCCCCTGGTTGCCTTTCTGCGCTCTATTCACCATTTCACGGCACAGGGTATTTTAGCCATGCTCTTGTTGCACGTCGTCCGCGTTTTTATCACCGGGGCTTATAAACGGCCCCGTCAGATAACGTGGTGGATTGGCCTTGCGCTCCTATTCATCATGATGATGGGGGCCTATTTTACGGGAACGGTACTTCGATGGGATGTTTCCGGAGCAGACGCCCTCGCACATTACCAAGAGGCACTGCATATCTTTGGCCCGCTGGGAGACGTACTGACGAATGTACTACCCGGTAGCAGTCCCATGCTTATTCGCCTTTATAGCTTTCACATCGCCCTTTTCCCAGTGCTCCTTATTGCACTCATGATCGCCCATTTCTGCCTGGTCCACTTCTTCAATCTGTCGCCTACCCCGACTGAACCTTGGTCGGCGGCGGAGGCCGCTCCCCCAGACCAAATGAAGGTGGGCTTCAGTGAGCATCTGTGGGCCATTGTCCGTTTTTCCCTGTTGTATTATGGGCCGTTGATTCTCATTGCCTGTTTTGTTCGCGCGCCGCTTTTAGATGCCCCCTCCGGGGAACACGGACCGTTAAAGCCCCCATGGCCGTTTCTCTGGATGTATGGGTTTGAAAACGTCTGGGGAATCCAGGTGATTATTTACCTGGGAGCGGTTTTTTTTGGTCTTCTTGCGCTCGTTCCGCTCTTGGACAGATCAAACGACCGGGCGTTCAAAGCGCGACGGGGTATACTGGCGTCTGGTGGTGTCTTCTGCCTTTTGCTGGTTGGATTAACGTTATACGGGTGGCTTATCCCGGCACAGGAGCACAAGGGACACCATCATGAAGAGGAGCATCATAATGGCGTAGTGGAAAGTTTAAAACCCGCCACTACGGATACCACATTAGATACCCACCCGGAAATGCTTTCTCATTCACACGATCCATGAATTTCGAGGACTTCTTCAAGGAGGCAACAGGAGAGGGTCCCTTCCCATTCCAGAAAACGTTTGCCGAGGGGCTTCCGCCGCTCGTCTCCGTCCCCACGGGGTTGGGCAAGACGGCCATGGTCGTGGTCGGCTGGCTTTGGAGGCGTTTCGGCGGTGACGGAGATCGAAGCGCCGCCACGCCACGACGCCTGGTCTACTGCCTGCCGATGCGCGTGCTCGTGGAACAGACCCGCGATAACGCGAGGTGTTGGATTGACCATCTGGGTCTCCGGGATTCGGTCTCCGTTCACATTCTCATGGGTGGGGAAGGCCATGACGACTGGGACATCCGCCCCGAACGCGAGGCGATCCTCATCGGCACGCAAGACATGTTGCTCTCGCGTGCGCTCAACCGGGGCTATGCCGCCAGCCGCGCGCGCTGGCC
>SBBL01000002.1 GCA_005239745.1 Candidatus Troglogloeales bacterium
CCTGCGGTGTGCCCATTCCGGTACAGCAACATAACAATCGTATCCAACCTCTGGTGCACCGCATCAAACCGCTGATTCGTCGCGTCCAACCGCTGATGCAACCCCTTTACCTCTTCATCCAATTTTCGACTAATCGCACCAATCTCTTGCCGAAGGTCTTGATGCACCGCATCCAACCGCTGATTGAAAGCGTCCAACCGCTGATTCGTTGCGTCCAACCGCTGATTCGTCGCGTCTAACCGCTGATTCGTCGCGCCAACCTCTTGCCGAAGGTCTTGATGCACCGCATCCAACCGCTGATTGAAAGCATCTAATCGCTGATTCGTCGCACCGATCTCCTGCCGAAGGTCTTGATGCACCGCATCCAACCGCTGATTGAAAGCATCTAATCGCTGATTCGTCGCGCCAACCTCCTGCCGAAGGTCTTTAATATCCCCCCGGATATCGTTTGTGCGCTCGTCAATCAGCTCATAAAGCGGCTCCTTAGCCACACGCTTTGCGGCTTCTACCCCCCACATCAAGCACCCCCTACTTTATCAATCGGATAGAGCGCAGCACCTCTCCCATGCGCGACTCTACCTCGGCATACGCCTTCAACGCCCTCTCCACCAAATCCTCTCGCTCCTCAAGCTCCAGATGCTTCTTGGCAACCGGCGCAACCACGGTCCTGCGATCCCAGACAACATACCCCACCATTCCAATCATCCCACCCATCAGGCCTATCATCCCCGTCAAAACAACATAAATAAGGTTCTTCAAATCATCAATCTGCAACTTGAGGTCACCCATCTGACGCTGGGTAGTCACCTTTAGGTCACCCATCTGACGTTGGGTAGCCACCTTTAGGCCACCCATCTCCACCCTGAAGTCATCAATCTGACGCTGGAGCGATTTTTGGCCTTCCTCCAATCGAATCAGACGATCTCGGTCAGATAACGTGAAAGGGACGACCTCACCCGTTCGAGACTCCTCCACAAGTATGGCCTGCCCCTTTAAGGCAGCCAGCACAACCCTGACAGGGCCCGTCACAAGAAACAAAACCACAAAGAGGCAAAGGCACCCCCTATCCACGACCCTAACTCCCCACCGACACATCGTAGCGAATAGGTAACGATTTCATAAACACGCCCAACGGGCAGTCACTAGGACCACACCTACGTCGTGTTATCCGCCATCCGCTGCATCTTCACTGGGGAGGGGCATCCTCGTACGGCTGCTGAGGCACGGCCGGTGCCGTAGTGGCGGCCGCGGCGGCACGCCGCCCGATCTCCGGCGTCACAAACAGGTCTTCATCAAACTTGTAGCGCAGTTTCAGGTACGCCCCCTCGTCACTGTATTCTTCGCCGGTAAGATCGTCATCCGAGTAACCAAAGAAGTTGAAGCCACCGGAGACCCAAAGGTTATCCTGCACCAAGTACCCAACCTCCACCCCCAGCCGATACTGCCGACCCTTAAACGCCCCCCTAAAGAGCGTACCGGCCGCTATCCCCAGATCCCAACGATCGGTCACATCATACGTCAGCCGGACACCTGCCACACTCACATGACTCGTGGTCTTTGATCTGCCGGAACCCTCTTGCGCCCACTTCGTCCCCAACCGCCCGCTTAAGATCACACGCGGCTCCAGCTGATAATTAGCATGCGACGAAAAGAGATGGACACGGCGTTTTAACGTTAGCGCCCCGCTACCCGGCACCCCTGCAGCACCATCGTTACTCTCATGCTTGTATTCATACATCCCTAGGACCGCGAGCTTGTTGGTATCGGTATCTCGGTACGCAAGCCCTATCTGTAACCGCTCGGTTAAGCGATCCTGCCCTGTTTCGCCATCGGTAATGGACAGTACGTTTTTGGCAAGGAACGTCCAATCACGGTCAAGCTTACGGGCAAACCCCAAGGTGTTGAGCCACGTATCCGCCGAGCGGCTCCTGCGCCCTTCAAACGAGGCCGTCCCCTTCCACAGAGGATTTACCGTGTAGTCCACCCCTAGCGTGGCAGACGTGCTATCCTGACCGCTTTCCCCCTTTACAGCCTTCGTCCGCTCAAAATTGGTATTCAACCGGAGGCCTTCCGACACCGCCCACAGGTTGCGCAGACCTATGGCCGCCTGGGCGTCACGTCCACTGATCGCATCGCGGACACGGTACTCACTAAACACACGCCCGTCTTTCATGTAGGCACTGTCTATACCAAACACCGTCACGTTCTGCTCCTGTCTGGAGTTCAGCGCGTACCGGCCACCGAGGCTGGAGATAAACTCATGCCGCGCATAGAGCTTGCCCATGTTCGCAATCTGGTAGTCGCCACCCAACGCCGCCATCTGCTTGCTGCTATCGCGGATATCCTGTTCATACTCCGCGTACACCGACACCTCCGGTAGCCCCGGTATCTGCCCCCCTACCTTTACACGGGCGCTTGTTAGCTCATTGGGCGTTGCCCCAACACTACCTGCGCCCGCCGGCGTGCTCGTCTCCTTAGAATAACGGGCACCCGCCTCTACCATGAGCCCGTTTTCAAGGTGATGAGAAACACCCACCGTGGCCCCGGAACGACGCCCGTGCGTTATGACATCTTCACTCAACAAGCCCTCCGCCTTTAGTTCGGTCCCCTTGCCCAGTTGGTAACTCACACGCGGCCTAAGCTCAATCCGTCCGGAGCTTTGCCCGGCGGACGCATTGGCAAAATCGGCGTCGGTGCGGCCCAACTGTAGTTGTATATTCAATAACGTCCCGGTACTGATAAACTCCGCACGCCATCCCGTCCCCGTCCCCTTAGACGTCTTATAGCTGTGGGCAGCCTCGGCCGTCAGATGCGCATTGGCGCCCATCCTTAACGTGGCGTAGATGCCGGACAGTTTCAATTTATCCTGTGGGTTCCGGTCCTCCACATAAGAGGCCCCAATCTCTAGGTTCTCCATAGGCTTTACCTGGGCATCCACCCCGGCGACAATAAACTCCTTGCCGCCCTGGTCTACCTCGTAGGTCACCCGAATAGAAATGGGGTTTAGGTTCTCATCTAAACTGCGAATCGGCGACTTAAATAGAATCTCACCCGTAAACGGCTCGAACCCGTAATCGCTAAAGCGTGCCTTACTCTCCGTTTTTAAGATAACGCTTGGCTGTTCCCGATCCCGCGTAAGGATCTCTACCCGTTCACTATTTAGGATGGCATTCGTGGTTCCAATGGTGTAAGGCCCGGAGATCCCGAGCGCCGGCAACTCCTCAACCACCTGCCTAAACGTATCCCTGCTAACAAAAGCGTTCGTAGATACCATTCCGTCTTCATAGTGATGCTTCAACCCCGTCAGGCTCCGTCCATACGTGCTTAAACGCCCGCCATACCCACCCGTCTGCGTTGAAAGGTCACCATAGAGCAGATACGACTTCTCCTTATCAATACGGACATAAAGCCTTTGCGTTGACCGCGCGTCAAAACCGCGCACGGACGAGTCTCCGTAGATCGGATAGAACTGCTCCGGCTGAATATCCCTAAACAAGCGCGTGCCCGTCTCTTTATCGGAATCAAAACCCAGAGTCAGTAGATACTTGCCCTGGACCTTGCCCTTCAAGAAGAGGGCGGCGCGGGCACCGGCCGTTACGGAATCTCCGGCGTGACCCAGGGTGAGTCCCGTCAGCTCCTTTTCAAAGCTATCGCGTTGATCCACAGGCACCAGACTAGACTTATCCAGTTTATTCAAGTTCAACGTGCCTTCAAGGAGACCCACGGCAATCATAGGCCGTAAGTCTGGAACGAACGAAACCCGCGTCTGTGCCGTAATAATACCGGACGTCACCCGCACAACGGCGTCCCCAGGCAACTGCGGCGACATAAGCAGATACTCGGCGCGTCCCCCTTCCATAAAGACCTGCACCCCAGGCTCGTTTGCGTTAAGATCGGTCACATTCCATCGTCCCAGCGACGACTCTAGGGTAAGCTGGGTACGATAGGTAATGGTCACATCCCTGTCATCCTGTAGCCTCACCACCACCACCGCTGGGGTACGCCCATCGGCCGGCACCGACTCCGGCACCTCAAGCGTGATCTTGCCCAACTGATCGGGTGCAATCAACTTAAGGGGCTTCGTTGCAACCGTCTCTCCTGCGGGGTTAATCTCCGAGACCTCCAAAGCGTTTTCCCCGGCCAGCAGGTTGATCCCAATGTATTCCCACACCTGGAGCTGCCTGTCGGGAAGGGTTAGCCGACGACTAATACGGGAAGCCGCAGCTTCTTTCCCATTTACCATTAGCTTAAACGTGTTGCCTAGCGTTCCCTTAACATGCAGACGGGTCTGCGCAATGGGCAGGACCGCGCCATCTTCTATCCCGGCAAAGCCAAGCTCCGGCGTAAGCTCCTTCATCAAAGTCTCTAGCGGAACTGCCGGCACATCGGCCACCGGCGCAGTGGGTAGACTGGCAGATGCAACAGGGGCTTCCGGTTTCAGAAGCTCGTCAAACCGAACATCCTTGCTTCCACCCAATAGGCCGCTTGCCGGTTGCGTACTAGGATCAATAAGCGCCCCCTGCCCTTCGCCTTCAGGCCGAAGCGGGTTCTCTAGACCACGATCCGTCTCGGCAACAAAAACCTCACCCTTCGCCCGACGCGCTTGCACATCGGCCATGACTTCTTCAGAGCAGGAGCCTTCCGCGAAATCGGCCCGGTGGAGCTCGCCCTTCTTCAGATCAACGAAGAGGCTGTCGGCATCTCTCGCCGAACGGTTTGCAATATTGGCAAGTACCGCGCCGTACGGTAGCGTGGTGCTATCTACCTTCAAGACATGGGTGCCGGGAGAAACGCCATAGAAGCTATACTTACCCTCACTGTCGGAGATCACCGACGTGCCATCTTCCAGATAGAGGCGGACCCCGGGGATCCCCAGATCCTCCGGCACCTGCATCGGAATCTGTTCCCCATCTTTTACGCAGTCAACATAAATCTTCCCGATAATATACCCAAGATCGGTGAATATGCCTCCGGTAACCCGAACGGTTGCCCTGCTTTCATTGGAGGTAACCTTCTCTCCCGTCGCGACAACCACGGCCTCCGCCTGAGCTAAATTAACACCATCACCTTCCAATGCTCCAGGCCCAACATGCACGCGATAGGTCAGGGTTACCGCTTCGTCAACAGCCAGCGCGCCTATCCCAAACGCCAGTTTCGGACCACGATCCGAAGGATCGCTAAGTGGCCGCAGGGCCGCTGATGCATCTTTCAGTTGCGCCGTCTCCTTTTGGTAGGCAAAGCCCGGCGGCAGGGTATCGTGTAGAACAACATCTCTCAATACCCGCCCGGTAGTATTTCTCACCTTGACGGTGTAGTCCAGAAATTCAGCGATCTCAACGTTCTGGCGAGAGGCCGTCTTTTCAATGAAGAAACCACCCGGCGGCAACGGATCCACTGGAATATCCAGTTGAACCGCCCCCGTTGCCACAGAGACCCGGAAGTCCCGACCATAGGACCCAAAGAGATCAATCTCACGACCCGTAGGCAGGTCACTCACCGGCACTTGAGACGGGAAATTATATGCATCCGGCGGAATAACCAGCAGCCGATAGGTACTGGCCCGCACCAACGGGAACGCAAATCCTCCTCCTATCCCCGTTACGATCCGACTGGGCGCAGGCGTCACCCCATCTTCGAGGAACACAGTAGCCTCTTCCCCAGGACGACCGCCGTTACCATTGCCTGTCACGTCAATGAGAATGACCGTCGCACCGGCAACGGGTAGATTGGTCTTACTGTCAAAAACAATACCAAACGGGTCAATCAGAATATTGGCGGACACCGAAACCCCACCACACCCTTCCAACGTCGCCGTGACCGTATCGTGTTTCTTAAGCTCCATCACATCATTGCCCGCCTCTGTGGGGTGTTCGTCCGCATTGCGCGTCCTAACAGAAAGAACGCGAAAAACCCCTGTGTCCTTACCACTCTCAGTGGCTTCAAAAATTTCACGGTCTCCCGTAAGCTTAGAGGTAAGAACAATGGTTCTCACCTCAATGACATTTGGTTCTGCATTGCAGCGGGACGCATCGGCCTGTATAAAAAGTGATGCCCCTAACGATATGGCCGTTGCCTCCGTATCAAACCCGTCGCCGGTAAAGTATCGAATCTCTGGCGTCGCAAAGAGTGTGACCACCGCCTTCCCGGACGGACAGATAAGCTCGGCCACCACTCGGTCATTGCGATCCATCTCTATAAAACCGTTCCTGAGCCTCACCGGATGATCCGCCGCATTGCGCGTGGGCACCGCATGATCGTTGGGTTTTGTTTCGTCCGCAACGATCTGGAAGATACCCGTATCGTTGCCGGTCTCGATGGCTGGAAACTCTTCAATGTCACGGCTTAACTCGGTGATTAACGTGATGATACGACGGTCGGGGGCAAGCAGATTGACATTGCAATCCGAAGCCTCTGCCTGAATCAGTATAGGCTTGTCTACAGTGACGTCACCGGTCTTATCCTTAAAGTCTTCCTGTTTGTAAGCATCAAGCTTAACCGGCGCCGGCTCGCCAACAATAACCCGCGTGGGATCGGTGGCCGTATTATTGGCATTGTTGGTATCGCCACCACCGGAAACGGACGCCTTATTTTCGATCACCGAGGCCACGTTGGCTGCCACATTGACCGTCAGTTGAATAGAACGGCTGCCACCACCGGCGATGGACTCGGATGTGGTACAGGTAAGGCCACTGCACCCCCACCCGGCCCCCTCTATTGAAACAAGAGATAACCCGGCAGGGAGCATATCGGTTACGGTAATGACGCCCCTGCTAGGGAGCGCCCCAATGTTGCGCATGATAAGGGTATAGACCCCTTGCCCGCCCGCGATAAAGTTTTGCGCATGTGACTTTTCTATCTTTAAGTCTATCACCGGATTTACGACGCCCGTTACCGTAACCACTACCGCGGCATCATCTGTACCACCCCGACCGTCCGAAGCCGTGTAGCTAAAGGCATAATCTCCGGCAAATCCAGTCGCCGGGGTAAAGATACAATTAGATGCCCCACAGCTAAGCACCCCCTGGGAATCCGTCCTGGAAATTGGCAACACTGAAAGCGTGTCTCCATCAGGGTCCGTGTCATTACCCAAAACGTTTATGGTAATGGCGGTGCCAGGGGCAGTTGACACAAAATCAGGGTTCGCAACCGGGGGTTGGTTATCGTCATCTACAATGGTTCCAACCCCTTCTCCATCCGATATCATCACATCTAATGCAGGCCCGGTACCCCCACCGGAAAGGTCGTACCGAACGGAGGTCAGAAGAACTTTGAAGGTCTTCTCCCCAGATTCTACAATGGTATCGCCAACAATGGGGACCTGAATGGTACCTTTTGTCTCCCCCGCCGGGATTATCAACTCTCCGGAAACCGACAAATAGTCAGAGGGCGAACGCGCCGTACCGTCTTCCGTCTTGTACTGCACCACCACCGACACACCGACCGGACTTGGCACAGAAAGGCTGACGGTAAAGTCGGCATTCGTCGTCCCGCTATTGCCTTCCTTTATTCCGGGCAGATCGGCAATAGAGACCTTGGGTCCATCATTATCAAGAATCGTTCCCGTCCAGATGTTGTTACTAGACAGTGTCGCATCAATAGGCATGCCCAAAACTACCTTGAACGTCTCGTTTTGTTCTACCTCCACATCCCCCTTCACCTGCACCTCAATGGTCCCTTCCGTCTGACCGTCTGGGATCTCCAACACCCCTGACGTGGTAACATAGTCACTCTCCGTCGCCGTATCATTTTGCGTTAGATACTGAACGCTCACCTTGAATGGAGCCGCCTCCGATAGGACCACCTTAAAGGAAATGGGGGTAGTCCCGGTATCACCTTCCGTCACAGACGAATTGTCAGAAACTGAAATAACCGGGAAGTCATCGTTTTCGATCGTCCCAAGTCCTGGAGCGCCCGTAATAGTGGCAAACCGGCTCACATTAGAGAGGTTCACGGTAAACGCTTCGGGAACCTCAATGGAGGTATCACCGAAGACGGTCACTGGAATCACCACGGATAGGGACCCCGCGGGAATGGTAGATCTCCCTATCGTCTCTTGGTAATCTGTACCGGCATTGGCCGTCTGATCCGCCGTTTTGAAATCAAAGCTAACATCCAGGGAGCTCATAGAGGACAATTTCGCAACAAATTCGAACAACTTCGATCCACTATCGCCTTCCACTCGCGAAAAACCATCAATCGAAAGGGCCGCCGTCACCGCAACCACCACGTTCGCCGTGTCGCAGTTCGTCGGGTTTAGCTTCTCGCAGATTTTGTAGACGACCGTATAGGAACCGGCCACCGTCCCCGCCGCCACGTTCACCGCACCAGTTGTCGTATTCAGCGTCACGTTCGCGTTCGTCGCGCTCACCTGCGTCAGGTTGATATTAGCCGACGCCACCGCCACACCGCCGAGCGTGTCATTCACCAACACGTTCGACACCGCCGTCCCACCGGAAAGACCCCCAACACTGCCGCTGTCATCCACCGCATCAATCGTCGCCGTAGTCACCGTCACCACCACGTTCGCCGTGTCGCAGTTCGTCGGGTTTAGCTTCTCGCAGATTTTGTAGACGACCGTATAGGAACCGGCCACCG
>SBBL01000135.1 GCA_005239745.1 Candidatus Troglogloeales bacterium
ACCCCACTTTTTAAGGGGGAATTCCCAGGCGAAACGAGAACCCACCCCCAAAAACCACTGGATTCCCGCTTAAAACACGCGGGAACGACGGCACAGCGCCGCCTCAATGATAAGACCCCTTAATAAGACAGCCTAGTTTTCAGAGAGCGCCGGCTGCTTCTTCGCAGGTGCAATACTTGCGAGGTACTCCTTAGCCTCGTCAGACATGTATTCTTTGAAGGCAAACCGATCGTTCGGCCCTTCAGAGTCACGCATCTCTTGTAATCCTTCCATTGCCTGCTTCCCAATCTCGAGAATGCATGGCGTGTACATTTGAATGTACGTGGGGCCCACCTCACGCGCGATTAAAATGGCCTGCCTGAGGGCTTTTTCCACGCGGTTTGGCTTGCTGACCGTTAATGTCGCCACGTAGTGACAGCCGGACTCTTGCGCAATCTCCGGAAGCCGAACCTTATCAAACCGCTTGCCCGCCGGTGCCATCTTTGAAACAAATCCCCTCTGCATTAACCCGCTTTCCTGACCGCCGGTGTTGGCGTACAGCTCGTTGTCAAAGCAGATGGTGGTAAACTTCTCTTGGCGAAACCATGACTGAAGCGTCATGTCAAGGCCAATGTCAACCGTCGCGCCGTCACCCGCCAACACAACCACGTCTTTTACTCTGCCCGGAAACCGCAGCGCAAGCGACCGTTTCAACCCGGAAGCAATCGCGTTCTGGTTTCCAAAAAGGGAATGGATGTTGTGCACGGCAACATGCGGAAAAACAAGGCTGGTACAACCTGTCGAGCCGACCATCACCGTATCTTCCGGATTGGGTAAGCAGGCCAAGACATAACGAAAAGCAATAGACTCAGGGCACCCGGCACAGAGAGAATGCTCCTCAATCAGCTCCTTTGCGATACCGACATCCTTCCACCCGCGGTCCTGCTTTCCATACGTGGCGCTCTCAACCAGATCCTGATACTCCGGCGGCATCACACCGTAAAACTCATCACAAATCCTGATCCTTTCCTTGCTCATCGCGCAACCTCCATGACTCCAACCATCGCCTTTTTAATCTCCTCAACAATCACCTCCGGCGGCATGGTCATCCCACCGGCCACGTGTGGGCCTGCAATCACACGATGATTGTCGGGTATCACTGCCTTAATCTCGCGCGCCATCCAACCCACAACGTTGAATTCAGGAACGAAAATTAACTTAGCATGCTTAGTCGCTTCGATGATCTCTTGCGTCGGGAACGGACGCAGGGTCTTTATCTTGACGATGCCGACACGAATTCCCTCGGCCGCGAGCAGCCGGGCAGCTTCACGCCCCTGCGCAACCGCGGTTCCAGACGAGACAATCAGTATATCCGCGTCCCCGTTGTCTTCTTCAATCAGACCACCCAACAGACGGATGGTGTGCTTTCTGGAGCGTTCGCACGCTGCCCGCGTTTCCTGTTGCCAACTGGCATGGGTGGCATAGCTGATATAGTTACTCTTCATCACAAACGGATCCCGCATCATGCGCACCGGCGGTACTTCCATGTCCATACACGGAACGGGTGAGCGGTAAGGATCATAGGGGGGCAGGGCTAAGTCCGCAGAAGGGATCATCAGAATATCTTTGGTGTGGCTTACAAAGAAACCGTCAATCACAACCGCAATAGGGAGGTGCACATCCGGTTGCTCGGCCACTAGATAACCCTTAAGAATGTAATCAAAGAGCTCCTGCCCCGTCTCCGCGTGCCAGATGAGCATGCCGGTGTCTAGGATCATCCCGAGTTCAAGCGTGTCCGGCTGAATATTTAGAGGGGAGTTGATCCCACGCACCATCACATTGATAAGAATCGGCAGCCTAGAACCCACCCACATCGGAAAGTTTTCGTAGGCGCGCAACGTCCCGGGACCGGAGGTAGTGGTAAAAACACGGGCACCGCCAAATGATGCCCCCGCACACTGAGACATCACGGCAAACTCGCTCTCGCCGCGGAAGTAATCACCCACGTAACCCTCTACATATAAATCACCTACCATCGCCGCCGCTTCGCTCTGCGGGGTAATCGGGTAGGCCACAGAAATGTCCACGCTTGCCCGTCGAACAGCCTCTCGCGTGACCTCACTCCCTGTCATAAAATACTGCTGTCTAGGGGCCTCGAAGAAGAGATACTCAGGATCAACAATCCTCTGCCCCTTTTTATTCACCGTGCCGATTAAGGATTTCCCGCTGCTCATCGCTCTCCTCCTTGTTTAATGGGACACACGTCCGTTTGATGACACTTCCCCTGAAGTGCGCTTGACCGCTTCCGTTAATCTGTTAATCTTCTCGGGCGTGGCATCCCGAAAGGAGAGCATGGCGTCTTCATGCCCCGCCTGTGCACACATCGCAATAGTGTAACAATCGGTCCCCCCCCGGATAATCTTTAGGGAAAGGTTGGCTTGATGACAATGGACCCCAACAAACATACAAACATCAATTTTGTTGTGCCAGATGGTAAGGTTCGGATGGTTTGGGTTAATTTCAACTTCAGGGTTAATTTTGGGGTATTTGGGGCGATAATCCGGCATGGGGATCAACAAGGCGCCCTTGTTGGCTGCCCGCAGCGCAGTATAGAGGGCATAGATGGCAGTCGCCTTTTTTACGGCAGTTTCGTTCCATGCCCACAACACCAGCGGGCCAGGAAAGAGTGTGGGCACCTTTGCGCGTAAGAGCTTCCGGGCGGCCTCCTCTATAGCGACATTCTCATGGACGATCTCGCCATTAATATGGGCCTGCCCCGGATCGGGAAGTACCACCCCCATACAGGCCGCCGCCGGTGGAAGAAAGGCCTCAGGCCCTGCCATAACACGATACCTACTCATTCTCTCTCCAGTCTCCCCATCATCCGGACCCCCCCTAAGCATTCGTGCCGGGGCCTGTCTCAACTGCTAACCCTGATTGATGACCCGCCCGCGTGGCACGTTTCTGTGCCCCTTGTCAAGTCCTAACAGTCCCTATCAGCGAGAGGCTGTTCGACGGGCAAACGTGGACATTTCTATAGCCTATCTATAGCCTACCCGATTACCCCGCAATCCTAATCATGCTTACACAGCGAAGTCAACAAGAATAATGGGCACCTAAAAACCTACTGCGCAGCCCAATTGCTGCCCACCCCAAAACATTCAAACATTGTTTTGGGGGCCCCGGTGCGAGCTGCTGTGCTTAAGAATCCTCATACCCCCTCCCTTCCCTCCGGTCTATACAAGACCGGAGGGAAGGGAGGGGGCGGTTCCTGCGTGCAGTAGCCCTTGCACTTGGGCCGAGAGCGGCAGGTTTTTAGAGGTGCCCTAATATTCCTGCCACCGATCACCAACGCGATTCGGATACTTGCCAAAAATGGAACGGTGTGCTACGGTTGCTTGCGTATGGGCTGAGGGTGGGGTCTGTGGTCCATTGGGCCTTGCCGTGGTTAGTCCAGGGCGAATAGACGAATAGAAAGGGGGGTATCCATATGGCACTTCGATTAGGCGATATAGCTCCGGACTTCACGGCGGAGACGACTGAAGGGACGATCAATTTCCATGATTGGGTGGGCGACGGATGGGCATTGTTGTTCTCCCATCCAAAAGATTTTACGCCTGTCTGCACGACAGAGCTTGGCTATCTGGCCTCACAAAAAGCCGAGTTTGCAAAGCGTAACTGCAAAATTATCGGGCTTAGCGTTGATTCCGTAGACGACCACAAGAAGTGGTCGAAGGACATCGAGGATGTACAAGGGGCCGCCGTCACGTATCCACTGATTGGAGATACGGACCTGAAAATTGCGAAACTCTACGACATGCTCCCGGCAGAAACTCACGGGACGGCACAGGGGCGAACGCCGGCGGACAACTCAACCGTTCGCTCCGTCTTTGTCATCGGTCCGGACAAAAAGGTCAAACTGATGATTACCTATCCCATGAGCACGGGACGCAACTTCGACGAAGTGTTACGCGTGCTTGACTCTTGCCAGCTAACCGCTAAACACAAGGTTGCAACGCCGGTAAATTGGCAGCAAGGACAGGATGTCATCTTGACCCCGGCAGTCTCGGACGAGGAGGCACGGCGAGCGTTTCCAGAGGGCTGGAGATCACCAAAGCCGTATATCCGCATTGTGCCCCAACCCAAATAAGGGGCGCGTCCCCGCGCCCCTTAACAAGAAGTGCGACCTCCACACCGTCATCCCGGCGCATCCCCCGTCCGGCTCCGAGCTATTTTTGGAGATGGGAGAGCAAATCCATAAAGCCAGGGAATGAGGTATGAATGCAGGAAGTATCGGAAAGGGTTATGCCTCCCGGGATCTTCAGGGAAGCAATAGCCATTGCCATCGCGACACGGTGATCTCCGGCCGTGTCGCAATCGCCTCTTAACCATGTGCGGCATCCGAGAATGGATACGCCGTCGGGAAACTCCTTCACTGTAACCCCGATACTTTGCAATGCCCGAGCCATGACGGCGATCCGATCGCTTTCTTTAACCCGCAGTTCAGCCCCACCACGAATGACGGTTTCTCCAGAAGCTGCTGCCGCCGCAATACACAGAATAGGAAATTCGTCAATGCTGCGCAGCAGGATCTCTCCCGAGAGGGATACGCCCTGCAAGTCACTTGCACAAACGGTGATATCCGCAACCGGTTCATTGCCAAACGACGGCCGTTGTACCACTTGAATGTCTGCACCCATCAACGGGAGCACGTCAAGAATGCCGGTACGGGTTGGATTAATGCCGACACCACGGATAGTGATCTTAGAGCCTTCCACAATGGCCCCCGCCACCAAGAAAAAGGCCGCTGCAGATATATCTCCCGGTACGCGAAGAATGCGCCCATTAAAGGCCGTTCCCCCGGTGACTGAAAGTCGGCCCTCGTTTTGGTTCAGTTCGATACCAAACGTCTTGAATAAACGTTCGGTATGGTCACGCGAGGAGGAAGGTTCGGACACGGTGGTCGTCCCGTACGCGGTAAGACCTGCCAACAGCAATGCCGATTTGACTTGCGCACTCGGCAGAGGAAGGTCATAGCAAATGCCGGAGAGCCTAAGACCTTTGATAGACAGTGGGGCATGGCCTTGGGTACTGCTAATATGTGCCCCCATCTGCCTCAAAGGCGTGATTACCCGCTCCATGGGCCGGCGGCTAAGGGAGTCATCGCCGGTTAAGACGGACGCCATATTTTGGCCGGAGAGCACGCCCGCCATCAGTCGCATGGTGGTTCCGGAATTGCCGCAGTAGAGAGGTTCGGAGGGGGGTCTAAGGCCGTAAAGACCCACCCCATGAATGTAGAGTGTCGGGCGTGGGCTCCCCAAGGTCTTTACCATAGGGACGCCCATATTCGATAATATCGTGATAGTTCGCTGACAATCTTCGGAAGGGAGATAGCCGATAATCTCGCTAGCACCGGTGGCTAACGACGCCAGAATAATCGCACGGTGTGAGATGGACTTATCGCCAGGAACCTCAATTTCACCCTGCAATCGTATCACAGTTTTTGGCGGGCAGCTTGGGCATGGGCCAGAATCTCCAACAGTCCGACGCCGTTATCGGTAAGAATCTTTTTTTTTATCTTTTCAAGCGTGTCTTGGTAGATCGTGATCGTATTGACCAGTTCGTCTTTGTTGAGGAGAAAGATGTCCCGCCACATCTCCGGAGGGCTACTTGCAATACGCGTAAAATCACGAAGTCCGCCCCCGGAAAACTGGAGAGGATGGTTAAGGGCGATGCGCGGGTGTAACAACGTTTCAACCAGTGCGTAAGCGGCGAGATGGGGAAGGTGGCTGCTTGCCGCCAAAATTTTGTCATGCACCATGGGATCGAGGTTCACCGTATGGGCACCTAAGCCTTCCCAGAGGGAACCCACCTTTTTAACCGCCTTTACGGGTGTATTCGGTAAGGGAGTGAGGACGCATAAACTTCCATCAAATAAATCAACCGTTGCCGCTCCCACCCCTGACTTTTCCCTACCCGCAATGGGGTGACCCCCCACAAAAGAGGCATGCTTGGGCATTAGGGCGGAAAGCTTGCTCACCATCTTTCCCTTTACACTACCGACGTCGGTTACAATGGCCCCGTCTTTCAGGTGGGGAGCAATGGTTTTGCAAATACGCTCAAATACGCTGACCGGTGCTGCCAGAACCACAATATCGGCCCCTTCTACTGCCTTCGGTAATGTGAGAAAATAACGATCAATGGCCCCCAGCGTTAGTGCCCGTTGAAGCTCGCCACGTCGCTTTCCGTAGCCCACAACAATATCGGCAAGTTTTCGCCTCTTGCAGGCAATCGCAAGCGCCCCACCGATAAGTCCAACCCCGATTACCGTTACCTGTCTGAATAACATCGTGCCTCCCTATAGGTCCCTGCCAACGGCGTGTGCAATCTGCCGTAATTCACTCATCAGCGCTGTCAATGCTTTTGGCAACAAGGCCTGTTCGCCATCGCAGAGCGCTTCTTCCGGATTTTCGTGGACCTCAATCATAAGGCCATCTGCCCCCGCCGCGACGGCAGCTTTTGCCATGGGGGCCACCAGCGCGGTTTTTCCAACGGCGTGGCTCGGATCAACAATAACGGGCAGATGTGAAAGCGATTTAAGCACCGGCACGGCAGAGAGATCGAGCGTATTGCGCGTGGCCGTTTCAAAGGTGCGTATGCCCCGTTCGCAGAGAATCACTCGGTGGTTCCCCGCCGCGAGAATATATTCCGCGGACAAGAGGAACTCTTTGATCGTTGCCGATAATCCGCGCTTAAGCATCACCGGTTTGCTGCAGGTGCCCACTTCCGAGAGCAGTCGGAAGTTTTGCATGTTTCTCGCCCCAATCTGTAAAATGTCGGCATGTTTGACCATCGTAGGAATATCTCGCGGGTCCATGACCTCGGTAATAATGGGAAGCCCCGTCTTCTCTTTTGCCCGGCTTAAATACTCAAGCCCCTCCATCCCAAGTCCTTGGAAGGCGTATGGCGACGTACGCGGCTTAAACGCCCCGCCACGCAAGATGCGTGCACCCGCCGCTTTCACATGCTCCGCCACCGAAAGCAATGAATCGGACGTCTCCACTGAGCAGGGCCCTGCCATGACGACAAGCCGGTTCCCCCCGATGACGACCCCTTCAACATCAATGACGGTATCTTCCTGTTTGAATTCTCGACTGACCAGTTTATAGGGAGAGAGGATAGGCAACGCCGTCTCGACTCCGGAGAATGCCGAAACGGGAACACTGGCGAGTAGTCGTTCGTCTCCTACCACACCGATAATGGTGCGCTCCGTCCCACGCTTGACGAACGGGGACAGACCTACCCCCGTCACCCGATCCACAATATGCGCGATATCTTCCTCAGTCGCACTAGGCTTTAGAACAATAATCACCGGCTAACCCCTGCCCTCTAAAGAACCTCTTCCAAGGCTTTCACAAATTTCCGGTTCTGGGATGGCGTACCCACCGTTACGCGAAAATGCGTTCCTCCCATCGGACGGATGATAACTCCCCTCCGGAGGAGGGCATCATACACTTTTTGCCCCGCCGGCGCGTTTGAATATACGTTGGGATCCAGGTGTTTCCCCCTCTTGGTGTCGAAATAGACAAAATTGGCCTCACTTAAGAGATAGGGGATGCCCATTTTTTCAAAGGACCGACAGAGATAGTTTTTACCTATTCTGTTGACACGCAATGATCTCGCGACATGCGCATCGTCCGAAAGGGCGGATACCGCGGCCATCTGAGCCAGCCGATTGGTGTTAAAGGGTTGACGGATACGATGCATGTCACGAATGACCGGTAACCGACTGACGCCATAGCCGATACGAAGCCCTGCCAACCCGTACAGTTTAGAGAAGGTGCGCAGGAAGATAATCGGAACCCGTTTAGAAACCAATTCCACCGACCGCGGAAACGCTGGGTCGTCCACATAATCTGCATAGGCCTCATCAAGCACCACCAATACGCGACTCGGCAGACACGATAAAAAGCGAACGAGCGCCTCGTGCGAAACAATCGTGCCGGTTGGATTGTTTGGGTTACAGATAAAGACCAGCTTTGTCTTTTTATCAACGGCAGAAGCCATTTGAGAGAGATGGTGTCGGCCATCAAGCAGGGGAATCTCCACCGGGGTGCCGTGGCTTGCCATGACGGCGGACCGATAAACAGGGAAGGTAGGGGAGGCCATAATTGCATTGTCCCCGGGCATTAAATAGGTGCGAATAACCAGCTCAATCACTTCATCCGAGCCGTTGCCCGTAATAATCTGTGAGGGTGAAACCTTCCACCGAATCGCGAGTGCTTCTCTTAGGGCAACGCTTTGACTATCGGGGTACTGCCAGAGATAGGTTAGCTCACGCCGAACGGCCGCAAGCGCCATGGGAGAGGCTCCCAGGGAGTTTTGGTTCGAGGCCAATTGCGTGGCCCGACGAATCCCCGATTCAGCTTCCAATGACCGGGCAGACTTGCCCGGAATATAGGGAGGAATGCGGGCAATGGAGGGGCTAACCTTAAGCATAGGCATGTCTGTTATACGCCTCCGCTGTTGGGTATGAACCCAGCAATTTTACGTCTATTTGTTGCGCTTGCAACTTAAGCATGGCCGACTGAACACTACCGTCCTCTACGTGCCCTTCCATATCCATATAAAACAAATATTCCCACGCGCTGCGTTTTGAGGGACGGGACTCGATCTTGGTGAGATTAACCTGGTGGTGAGAGAAAACCTGCAAAACTTCATGAAGTGCCCCTATCTTATCCTCGATCGAGACGAGCACGGACGTTTTGTTGGCAATGCCCCGCTCTGAGGAACGCTTCGCAATCACCCAAAAACGGGTCATATTCCCCTGCTTATCTTCAATCTTTTTCTTTAAGATGGCCAGATGGTACAGCCTAGCCGCGGCTTCTGAAGCAATCGCCCCGGCCGTTTTATCTTTTGCGGCAAGCGCGGCCGCTTGTGCCGTGCTCGATGCCTCACGTATTTGTACGTGTGGTAGGTACGTCACAATAAAATTTCTGCATTGTGCCACGGCGTGTGGATGCGAGTATATCTGTTCAATGGCTTCTATGGATTCTGCATTAGAGAGGAGGCAGTGCGAAATTTCTTGCAGTATCTCTCCGAATATTTTTAGGGGTGACTCCATAAACAAATCCAAGGTATAATTCACCATACCTTCGATAGAGTTCTCCACGGGAACCACGCCGAAATCCGCTTGTTCGCGTTCAACCTCTTGGAAAACCCCTTTGATACTGTCGGCCGGCACGTAGGTAACGGAGTGGCCAAATCGTTGAACGGCCGCAAGATGGGTAAAAGTGGTGGGAGGCCCCAGAAACGCCACGCGAAGCGGCTCTTCCAGGGCTAACGATGCCGACAAAATCTCGCAGAAGATGTTATGGATGGCTTCGTTCGGAAAAGGACCTGGGTTGAGCTGCGCCAAGCGATGATAGATAGCCTGTTCCCGGGAGGAAGAGTAAGGTGCCTCGTTCATCCCCTGTTTTAATTGGCCAATCTCTTGAACAATGCGCGCCCTCTCGTTCAAAAGGCCGACAATCTTCTCATCCACATCGTCAATTTTAGCCCGAAGCGGAGCTAAACGATCTGACTCTGCCGATTGCAACACAACGCCTCCACCGAACTTCCGATTCCGGCATTATAATGTACTGGTGCGGATTGATTCAATCGGCCGCATTGAGACATCTGGGCTGAATCACTTCCCTCTCCTTCTGTGAGCATTACCCAATCTCACCCATGGACACGGCAGAATGATCGCTTGAAAGAGATCTATAAAAAATCCATGAGGGAACAAGCCTACTGATTGGTAAGGAGAAAGAACCGGCTACCACGCATCCACTGTCTTACTAAGGGCTTCAACGTCAATATAGAGTGTTCTAAAGTCATCGAAACCATGTGTCCCGGGGGCATGGATGGCGCCCAGTACCCCCGGCAAGGGTCGGTTGATAATTTTTTCAATATCCGATATCACGGTTGGTGCGGGGCGCGGGTCCCTGATCCCCTTTAACCAAAGCATTCCGCGGAAGGTCCGGACGAGCCTCTGTGCAACATTTGCCTCTAAGGTGGAAAAGAGCTTTTCACGGCCGGCCGCCGCCAATAACCCTTGACGCATCTCAACGAGAATCAGCTTGAACTCTCGTTCACACCCAAGCCGAAGATGCCCCTCGGTCAATGCCAGATTATCAAAATAATCGTCCCCAAAGAGGACCAGACGGCATTGCATTATTTCCAGTAGTTCCAGGGGAAACGTATCGAGCGACGCCTGAATATACTCCGGGGTCATGATCAGGGGTGCGGCAATCCTGTCCTTGCCAAACTTCACCCCTTCTTTGGCCAATCGCCTAAGTAGATCAAGGTCGGCCGAACGCAAGACAAGGATATTTCTGACGGTATGCTGTTTGATATCAAACACGCCGGCGGCGATGGAGCCAAAAAGGGTTAACGATAGGGCATTATCGCCGGCAACTTCCCTAATATGTCGAGAGTAGTTCGAAACCGGCCGACGCATGGGGCCCGCGACCCGCTCATGCGTCATGTTCGTCCTGGATTGGATGGATCTGTCAGATGTGCCTTCAGACGGGCAAGGTGGCCGCGCACACTGGCATCTATAAAAAAAGTGCCGCTAGAAAAAACGAACCCACCTAGAATCTCGGGCGCATCAACGGTGGCTAAGATAAATCGCTTGCCTATCTTTGACCCGATGGCCGCCCCGATGCGATCTACCATATCTTGTCCGACCGGGTGGGCGACCCACAGCCGCCCAGGCAGGACACCCGTGGCAATCGTGTATATCTCTTCGTAACGTTTGAAAACGGTTTTAAGATAAACGATCCGGGCGCGCTTAAGAAGCATACGCGCAAAATTTAGGAACAACAAATCTTCATCGCCTGACGAGCGGCCCTCCAGGAGCTTCTCGAGCATGGCCTCTTTATCCTCTCGTTTTATTTTTGGGCTCTCAAGAAAACGCCAGATCAGGCGATCCTGAAAAACCTGGGCACACGCCCTCACCTGCCTAAGCACGTGATCTGCCTGCCCCCGCTCCCGCGCAATGGCCAATAAGACCTGCGCGTATTGTCCCGCCGCGGACTCATTTCTCACGCGATTTGACTTCCTCAAGATATTGTAATACCAACGCGGTGTCCCTTGGCTGATTCAGCTCTTGCCGAATGATCCGTTCCGCAGAACCCAGTGCCAGCGAAACCACTTCATCACGCAACCTCAACTGTGCGGCCTCCGTTTCCTGCTGAATTTGCGCTTGGGCCTGCGAAAACCGCTTATCGGCTTCTTGTTTCGCAGCCTCTATGATCTCCCTTCCCACTCGCTCACCTTCACGTACGGCTTCCTGTAATTTAAGTCTTGCCTGCTGCTCGACTTCAAGCATTTTAGTACGATACTCCTCTTTGAGCGCGGCCAGCGCCTCCTTTTCCTTTTCGATGTCGGAAAAAGACCGGGCAATCCTCTCACGCCGCTCGTCAAGCAGGCCAAGCAGCGGCGTCCATGCAAACCGCCGCATCAGCCAAAGCAGGATGAGGAACCCTACCATTTGAGTTAAAATCTGCTGAACGTCAATATTCATAAGGTCTATCCGGTGGTGGCCAGGACGGCGTCTTCTTCAAAGGTGAAGGTGCCGTCCTGAAGAACGGCACGGACACGCTTACACGTCTTAAACCGCCCACGAA
>SBBL01000086.1 GCA_005239745.1 Candidatus Troglogloeales bacterium
GGGCCCCCAAAACAATGTTTGAATGTTTTGGGGTGGGCAGCCGTTTGGACGCACAGTAGGTTTTTAGAGGTGCCCTTAATGCTAATCGGCCTCCGGCTCGCTATGCCCTTGCCGATGGACAACCTTGTCTTCTTCAAACTCCTCTTCCATTGCCCTTGCGAACATTTCTTCGTCACTTGGAATAAGGCGCAGTGGGATAGCAATAGAGCCTGTTTTTGTCCGAGGCGGTGAAGTGTTCTCAGGTGGCTTTGCCCCTTGTGCCGGATCAGGGGACGCCCCTCCTTGGGAAGTCTGCTCCTTTTCCTTATTCTCCTCTTTGTCCATGTAGCCCTCCTTCCTTATACTTTTACTTTTTTACCCAGTTTCGGATAGCGGCTTCTCGGAAAAACCGAACGAACGCTTTAATCCCCCCGGCTGTTTGTTGCCAATCGAAATGTTCGTTTGGCGCATGGTAGCCATGTTCCGGTAAACTCAATCCTAGAAAGGTTACGGGGACAGCGGCGGCATTTGTCTTCAAGTATTTTTGGAGGATGGGCAACGCACCGATAGAACCGCCTTCGCGCACCCGTACGGGGATACGGCCAAATCCCTCTTCCATCGCTTTTGACACCATCTCCATTAGCGGGCCGGATGTCACCCCTTCAAAGGGAAGCAGTTTGGCGTTCTTTTCGATCTCGATACCGGGATGAATTGACCGGAGGTATTTTTTCAAAAGATCGAAGATTTCGTCCGGGTCTTGGTGGGGAACAAGGCGCATACTGATTTTTGCCTCAGCCGATTGGGGCACAATGGTCTTAACCCCCGGACCGCTGTGGCCTCCAACGATTCCGTGCAGCTCAAACGTGGGTTCTGCCCAGATTCGCCGCATCAGGTCAAGACGGGTTCCGCTTCGCAAGGAGTGAAACTTGTGATCCCGTTTGAATCTTAACACCGAGAAGCCGCATTGTTCAAAGTCGGCAAGTTCTTCTTTTGTAGGGGGCCGTACCTTTTCATAGAATCCGGGGATTAAGACATCTCCGGTGCGCGGGTGATGAAGGCGACAAACGGCCTCACAGAGTTCACTGATGGCATTTCGGGCGGCACCGCCCGTCAGGCCGGAATGGCGGTCTTCCTTGCCGGTCCGAAGACGCAAAATAACGCACAAAAGACCCCGAAGTCCCGTTGAAATGACCGGCTGCCGCGCCGAGATCCATACAGTGTCGGAGACAACTATTCCGTCGCTTTTAAGGTCAGCCCTTTTTGTTTTAACGAATGATTCGAAGTTTCGGCTGCCGATCTCTTCTTCCATCTCCCAAATAAAGCGGATATTTACAGGAACTCCTTCTTGCGCTGCAAAAGAGGCGGCAAGGAATGCGGTTAAGGCCGGTCCTTTATCGTCGGTAGTCCCTCGTCCGAAATAACGGTTCTTAGCGATTCGAAGGGTGAAAGGGTCTGAAACCCATGCCGGTTCCGTGGCCGGTTGCACATCCAAGTGGTTATAGACGGTAATGGTGGGACGGTTCCGACCGGTGTGGAAAAGACCAACCACAATGGGATTTCCATGTGTGGGAATAATTTCTGCCGTGCCTCCAGAGGTTTGAAAGAGGTTTTGGGTGTATTCTGCCATTTTGGTAAAGACGGAAGGGTAGGGCGGATCGGCACTCACCGTGGGGATGGCAACCATCTCGGAGAGGTGTGTAACAAAACGCCCTTTATTGTCCTCGATAAAACGATTTAAACGCGTGGAATGTTGTCTTTGAGGTGAAGGAGGCACCGGTCTCATTGGAGTTTATATAGAGGCCCTACACTAGCAGATTTGCCGTTTATAGTACCACTTAGGGATAGGCCTCCAATTTCGCGTATTTCAAGGCTAATTTTTTGGATCCCGACGAAGAAAAGAAGACCGTTACCTTGAGATCTTCGCCATTTCCGGAGACGGCTTCAACTTGACCTATCCCAAAGAGCGGATGGCGCACCCGCGCGCCGACGCGGCATGCCATCGGATCAGGAAAGTCTATCTCTTGGGCAGAACCTCTTGTCTGTCGTGGCGTCTGTGCCTTTTGGGTCGGTCTCATTCGTTCGTGAAGGGTAGTCTGACAGGGAATCTTTTGAACGGCCTGTGGGGGCAATTCCTGCATAAAGCGGGAGGGGGCGTTCCATTGTGTGGCTCCGTAAAGGGCACGCTCCGTCGCAGACGTCATGTAAAGACGGGTCTTTGCCCGTGTCATCCCCACATAACAGAGCCTGCGTTCTTCCTCCAGTTCTCGTAAGTCGCCTTGTGACCTAGCGTGAGGGAAAAGCTTCTCTTCCATCCCGGCTAAGAAAACAGTGGAAAATTCTAAGCCCTTGGCGGAATGGAGTGTCATGAGTGTCACGCCGTCCGTCGTTTTTGTATTATCTCCCGCGGTAACAAGCGCAATATGGTCAAGGAGGCGCTCTAGATCGGACTGTCGGTCCTCTTCATCGTCGCTTTCTTCGGATATACCGTCTACCGCGGAAATAAATTCTAAAATATTTTCAATGCGTTCTTCCGCTTCTTGTCCATATTCCTTACGGATCATGTCTATATAGTGAATCTCCTCCATGAGTAAGAGCAGTAGCGACGAAGGCCTCGCGGTTGCCCCTGCACGTAGCTTTTCAATCAAGCGATAGAAAGCCCATAACCCGCGTCGGCCGGCCGCCCCGAAGGCATCGGCCCCTTGTAAGGCAGACCCGTCGGCCAGTCGGGCGATAGCAAAGTAGATGGGCAGTTGCTGGGATTTTGCAAATAAAATCAGCCGTTCCATTGTCGCCGTTCCTATGCCACGAGGAGGTAAGTTAATCACGCGCTGTAGGCTGGCGGTATCGTACGGATGAAGGATAAGACGCAGATAGGCAATCAGGTCCTTGATCTCTTTGCGTTCATAAAACTTAAGACCGCCAATGATGGTATACGGGATTGCAGCCCGTAGAAGCGCTTCCTCAATCACGCGGGACTGAGCGTGGGTCCGGTATAGAACGCAGAAATCGGCGAATCGGCAGCCATCCGTTTTTTGAAGGTGTGAAATGGTGTTTGTAATAAAGGTCGCTTCGGCTTTTTCATCTTCCACCTGTTTCCAAATAATGGGCTGGCCTTTGTCATTTTCCGTAAAGAGCTGTTTTTCTTTTCGGTGTGCATTTTGTGAGATGACGGAAGCGGCACCGCTTAAGATGGTCTGGGTCGAACGATAATTTTGGTTTAAGGTAACCACCTTGGCATCGGGAAAATCACGCTCAAATGTAAGAATATTTCTGACATCCGCCCCGCGGAAGGCATAAATAGACTGGTCGTCATCTCCCACCACGCATAGGTTCCGATTGGGGGACAGTAACAGCCGTATAAGACGATATTGCGCGTGATTGGTATCCTGATATTCATCCACCATGATATATTGAAACCGTCTGCGCAGCATCTCTGATGCTTCCGGTACAGACTCTAGCAGGCGAATCGTGAGAAAAATCAAATCGTCAAAATCGGCGGCGTGCGCTGCCACCAAACGTTCCTGATAGAGGGCATAGACCTTCTTAAGCCGCTCCTCTAATCCGAAGGTCGCAGACGTTTGTGCGTACTGATCGGGGTGGATCAGTTGCTGTTTTAACTGACTGATATGGGCAAGAAAGGATTTGGGCGGATAAAGCTCGGCATTGATGGAAAGATCTGTCAGACTGGACTTAACCACGGAAAGTTGGTCATGCGTATCGTAGACGACAAAATTGCGCTCGTATCCCAAATGATGAATATGTTGTCTAAGGATACGAAGACAAGCCGCGTGGAAAGTAGATACCAGAAGCCCTCGGGTATCTCCAATTAAATGCCTAACCCTCTCCTTCATCTCTGCTGCGGCCTTATTGGTGAAAGTAACGGCCAATATTTGGTCGGGCGACACACCCATGTTGCGAATAAGGTTAGCAATGCGATAGGTAATGACCCGGGTTTTGCCGCTACCGGCCCCTGCCAGAATCAGGATAGGGCCTTTTGTATGAATGACTGCCTCAAGTTGGGGCGGGTTCAGTGTAGCCTGAAGGTCCATAGGGGAGCGAAATTTTTTGTCTTCTTGCAATTGCGCAATACCTTCCCGTACTATAACCTCCCACTGTTGGAGACGGCAAGTTTAACTTATGTAGGGAGTCCCCGTGATGCGGGTTGCCCTCCCCTTTGCTCAAAGGGGAGGCTGGAGGGGTTAATGTATCGTGTCAGCGCCGTGGCTTGAGAGTGGCACTTCGGTTTGAAAAGACGCAAAGTAGGATTTATCCGGCCTACCTATCCGTTGGCGGCTATTCCATTGCCCTTGCACCGGAGGGGGTGACTGCACTCAAACGGCACCTGCAAGTAGATGAGGATTCTTTCTTTGAGGCATTGCTTGCACAAGTTGGGATCAATCATTACCTAAAAGAAATGATTGCAAACGCCATTGCCGGTGAGAATGATAAATCCTCACTCGCCAAGCGGGTACGAGAAGAACTCGCAACACTGTAAAACTTAAGGCAATAGGAGAATCAAACATGCGCGTCCTCCCTCATCTTCGTGTAAAGTGGCGGGGCTTTTTCGTAGGGACTGTCTGGGTGATGCTAGCTACAGAGACGGCTTTTGCCGAGCGCCCATTCAGTGCAGTTGAAACGGCAAACACCGTGGAGGTTGGACAGTTTGTAGCGGAGGGGGGCCTTTCAGTAACCCGTTTCTCCTCGCAGAGGCGTGAGACAACCTTTGATGCAGGTTTACGGTATGGCCATTACCGCAATACGGAACTGGCCGCATTCCTTCCATACCGATTTGCTAAGGATGTCCCACAGACGGATAATCAGCTTGGCGACCTTACACTGAAGGCCAAGGTTCGTTTCTTGAAGGGGCGCATTGCAAACCCGCTGTCTCTCTCCGGAGGAATGGTTGTTAAAATCCCAACCGCCGGTCACAGCACTGTCCTTAGAACCAGCGGTGAAGCGGACATAGGATTTGTTGGCATTGCGAGTAAAGACTTTTCTCAACTGACCGCCCACCTCAACATTGGATACTTTTTCATGGGAAACGCCCCTCAAGTAGAGACCCCCAATGAGTTTCGTTACGCGGTTGGGCTTGATATTGGAGCGAGGCCCAATATGCGCTTTATCATGGAACTGGCCGGACAGACGGGGATCGAAGGGGGAGGGCAAACCGGACCGGCTACCCTTTTTGGCGGCGTTGCCTATCAGGCAAATCCAGCCGTGCTTTTGAACGCGACACTTGGGATTGGATTAAACGGTGACGCACCATCGTATGTACTCGGTATTGGCGCGTCTTATTGAAAAGTCATTAATCATTCAAGGAAACTGCCGATAACGTTCAAAATGGCAAGCCGCATTTCAGAGTCGTCGGTAATGGCATCGGCCATGGCCGCTCTGCAGGCGAGCACCGGGGGGATGCCACGGGCAATGAGGAGTCCGGCATAGATGAGCAGTCGTGTACTGACTCCCTCTTCCAGTCCATGATTTTTCAGGTTTCTAACCTTCTGCGCGATGGAGACCAGCCGGTCTGCAATCTCTACGGAAACTCCACTTTCTTCCACGACAATTTCCGTCTCTAGCGACCTAGGTGGGTACCCAAATTCAAGGGCGATAAAACGCTGCCGTGTACTTTGCTTTAGGTCCTTCACTACGCTTTGATAGCCTGGATTATACGAAACCACCAACATGAACTGGTCCGATGCGTGAATAACTTCCCCGCGTTTTTCAATAGGCAAGATGCGCCGGTCGTCCGTTAGTGAATGAATCACCACCATCGTTTCTTTACGTGCCTCAACGATCTCATCGAGATAGCAAATCGCGCCGTGCCTTGCCGCAAGTGCCAGCGGGCCGTCCACCCATACCGTCTCATCGTTTTTCAATAAGTACCGTCCAACCAAATCGGAGGCCGTCAGGTCTTCATGACAGGCAACCGTTATACAAGGCCGTTTCAGGTGGTAGGCCATGTAGGAAACAAATCGGCTTTTTCCGCAACCTGTTGGCCCCTTGAGCAAGATGGGACGTTTTGCGTCGGCAGCGGCTGCAAAAAGCGGTATTTCTTGTCCGATAGGACGATAGTACGGTTCGGAAGAGATATAAAACGGATCTAACTGCATCGTCAGCGGAAGGGGCATTTTCGTTATGCCGGCTTTCGCCGGTATCCAATGGTTGACTCGTGGATTCCGACTGAACCTGCCCCGTTGTGATTCTAAACGGGGGACATGCCGGAACGACGGACTTCTCCGAAATCCAGGGTTGGGAACGACTGGGGGGCGTTTTGGGGGCGGATGACCATTCGCCCCCAAAACATAGTACTATTTCTTGGCAAATTCAAAGTTAGCGTCTGCTTTTGCACCGGCGGCAACTTCAACCGTTGATTCTTGAAACCCAAGTATCGGATGCCATGCCTTTACGACGTACTTCCCTGCCGGTACATCCCCAATGGAAAAGGTGCCGTCCTCACCGACGATAGCATAATAAGGGTTGGAGACCGGGAGAAACCACACGTTCATGTAATTGTGCTGATCACACTCCAGCTTCATAAAGGAGTTCTCTTTCTTGAAGAAAATTGGTTTAATCTGCTCTTTGACTGAAGTGCCTTTCTTGGCCAGCGGTTTATTGAAGATGGTTTTGCTTCCGCTCCCTATTACCTCGTAGCCGTGAGGATTATGCAACACTCCATCTATTGTTTTGGGATCGCTTGGGTCGGCATCATTGTTGACCACCCGAAATTCAGTCTTCCGCATGATAACACCGACCGCCTTCGATGGCCCGCCCTGTACTAGAAAACGACAGTTATCCGCAACCACATCGGTACCGGAAAACTTAAAAGCCTTTCCCTTCTCGATCTTCTCAATGTAAACCACGGCATCAGCCAGTCCGCCGTTTTTAACTTTAACATCTTGACGGATGCGGTGGCCCTTTCCGTCGGAATCCGCCTTGGCACAAAACTCCGGCTGAGGAAATTTTGCAAACTCAAACATCGCCGGCGGCGGCTGATCTCCCTTGAACGACACTTTCCCACCGACCGAACCGCCATTCGTGACCGGCGCCTCTGTATAGTCAGCCGTTGCCACGGACGCCAAACCCATTACCGCCACTACACCCAACAAGCGCAAAGCGTTTTTCACCTGCCACCTCCTTAATTTAGTTTAACGAAAGCCCCTTGCCACTCCGATCACCCAACCCCAGAGCCACCAGCACGGCCGCCTCAGTATAACATCTGTTTTATCTCGTTGTCAAACCCGCGAATGGCGTCCCGCTGAATCTACCCTGACCTTGTCTCTTGTCCGATAGATCAGCAGGTCGGGCCTTTGATGTTGCCAAGACCCACTTCCTCAAGGCGCTCGAAGTAGAGTTCAAACGCGCGGACATCGTTATCCAGTACGGTTCCGCCCCGTCGCGTTCACAGCTTGGGTGAGGCGCTCCTCGCTCCATACACCTTGAGACCAGCGCATGGGGAAATCGCTCCATCGGAGACTTTGTTCTCCTCGCGTTGCTCGCCCGCTTTCACTACGCCATCTTGGCCTATTTCGACGAATACTACTACCAGTCTTGTAGCAACGACTGCACCGGTCCGCATGGCTCGGTAATATCGGTTACCGTTACACGAACCTACTCCTCGTCTGACGGGACTGCGACACCAATGGTAGACGGAAACGTCGAACTCTGCTGTAGGAATAGATGCATCGGCTTTTTACGCGAGTGGGATATCGAAACCGTCTTTTGCAAGCTCACTTTCGAGAAGATGTGGTAGGGGTTCTGGAGTTTTACGAAGTACCTGTTGTATAACTACTGCAGGGTTCCCATATATCATTTCCCGATGTATCTTAGGGTCGTCGCCTCGTTTACGCGTAAAGTGACATGAGGGGTGGGTTGTTCGTTACCTTTGAAGGCGGGGAGGGAAGTGGCAAGACGACACAACTCTCCTTGCTCAAGGGTTACTTGGAAGCGCATGGGCTACCCGTGGTTTGTACGCGCGAGCCCGGCGGCACGATCGTGGGCAACGCTATCCGCACACTCCTGCTCGATCCTAAATCCCCACCGATGAACGCGCACGCAGAGCTGCTTGCCTATCTTGCAAGCCGCGCGCAACATGTGCACGAAGTTATTTTGCCGGCGCTTCGCCATAAAAAAATTGTTTTGTGCGACCGCTTCACCGATTCTACCATCGCCTACCAAGGATATGGCCGTGGTCTGCCTATTACCGAAATAATACGTATGGCCCGTTTTGCGTCACTAGGTGTTGTCCCTGATATCACCTTTCTTTTAGAGATGGACGTATCGGCAGCGCTTGGGCGCGTTAAAACGAGAGGCCGGATGAGTCGGCTGGACCAAGCCTCTGTCGCCTTCCATAAAGCGGTACATCTGGGTTATCTTTGCCTGGCCAAACGTAACACACGCCGAATTCATGTCATCCATGCGGACGCGTCCATGGAAGCCATACGATCGAACATACAGAAGATCATTGATACCCGTTTGCCGTGAACCCTCACCCCCTGCCCTTTCCCGCAAAGCGGGCGAGGGCGACCCACTGTCCGCAAAGGAGACCCTAGATCATGCGATTTAGCGAGATCATGGGTCATCAGAGCGCTATTGAACGACTGCAAAAGGCCATCGGCTCTGGTAACATTCCGTCCATGTTGTTTGCCGGGGAGCCTGGCATTGGAAAACTGACCGTTGCTTTCACCTTTGCGCAGACGCTCCTCTGTTTAGACCGTTTGGCGACGGATGGATGGGCCGAGCCCTGCGGGGTTTGTCTTGCGTGCAAGAAATTTGTGCATAAAAATCACCACGATTTTAGGTTGATTGAACCGCTTGAAGACGATAAGGGGAAAAAAGCACACTTCATTAAAATTGAGCAGATCAGGAAGATGCAGGAGGGTCTTATCTTTGCTCCTATGGAAGGGCAAAAAAAAGTAGTGATCGTTCATCCTTTCGACCGGCTCAACATGGAATCTGCTAATGGGTTGTTGAAAACATTGGAAGAGCCTCCGGGCGATGTTGTTTTGATACTGGTCGGGGAGAATACCACGATGCTTCCCGGCACGCTTCTCTCACGCTGTGTAAAAATTCCTTTTCATCCACTATCGTTTTCACAAATTGAGACGTTTCTTACCGCTAAAAAGCAATACAGTGTGCAGGAGGCAAGGTTGGTGACTGCGATGGCGGGCGGGCGGTTGGCTAGCTGCCTGCGTATGGATGTGGAAACGGCCAAAAAACGAGAGGAACAGATGCATGCCCTTGTGGCAGAGGATACGTTGTTACACTACGACCGTTTGTTTGAGACCGTCAATGCGCATGCCCGGGACGAAGAGGCCATGGAGGCAGCGCTTCATTATCTTTTGGCATGGTTTCGGGATGTTCTGGTAGCACAGGCGACAACGTCCCCACTTGACGCGTCATGGTTCGTTTACGGATGGCGTTTATCAGAGATTAAAACTTGGGCCGGTCGAATGGACGCGCAAGAGGTAGGGGCCTTCATGGCACAGATGCAGGCAATCCAACAAGCACAGGTGCGCAATATCAACCGTGTCCTTTCCCTAGAAACCCTCCTGATGAAGCTGAGAGACAAGATTTTTCCGTAAACCCAGCAATGGAAACCGATAACGGATTGTCTTTAGGTGTCCCCCTTGTGGTACATTGGGCGCTTAGCCCTGTGAGAAGCGGGTGCGGTGGAAGGTGGGGGCACCTCCGCTCGCCCGTTAGGGGTTGAGGCCCATAGGTACCGTCTGGAGCAGGGGGATGGCGCTCGCCAGAATCAATAGCGGGGTCTTGGCAGGTATCGAGGCCCACGCGGTTGAAGTGGAGATTGACTTAAGCTCCGGGCTTCCGTTTTTTTCCATTGTGGGTCTGCCCGATCTTGCCGTTAAAGAAAGCAAGGACAGACTCCGTTCCGCCATTAAAAACACCGGTTTTGGCTTCCCCGTCAAAAAGATTATTGTGAGTCTGGCCCCGGCAGATCTTAAAAAAGAAGGCTCTGCCTTCGATCTGCCGATGGCGATCGGTCTGCTCGCGGCCGACGGTGTTATCGAGGGAGATCGCCTACTCGATACTCTTATCGTGGGGGAGCTGGCGCTGGACGGGCGCGTGAAGGGGATCCGAGGCGCCCTTTCTCTGGCCATCTTGGCCAAGAAGCAAAAAATAAGTCATCTGCTGCTGCCGTCCGAAAATGCAAAAGAGGCCGCCGTGGTTGAGGGGGTGTCGGTCTACGGGGTAGAGACCCTCCCGCAGGTGGTAGAGTTTCTAAATGGCAAACAGACGCTTCCAAAGACCTCCCCAGCGGTTATGGTAGAGGAGGCGTCACAGGACGATTTCTCGGAGGTGCGCGGGCAGGCCCACGCCAAGCGGGCGCTCGAGATTGCTGCGGCGGGCGGGCATAACGTGCTTATGATTGGGCCACCGGGATCGGGCAAGACGATGCTCGCCAAACGATTCCCCAGCATCCTGCCACCCATGCGGTTCGAGGAGTCGCTGGAGACTACACAAATACACAGTATCTGCGGTCTCCTGACACCGGACCAACCCTTCTTAATTTCTAGGCCTTTTCGCAGCCCGCACCATACGGTTTCTGATGCCGGCCTGATCGGCGGTGGACAGATCCCAAGGCCGGGAGAGGTGAGTCTTGCGCATAACGGGGTACTCTTTCTGGATGAACTGCCGGAGTTTCATCGCAGCGTCTTAGAGGTATTGAGACAGCCTTTGGAGGAAGGGAAAGTGACCGTCGCACGCGCAAGCGCGGTGCTGACCTATCCCGCACAATTTGTACTGGTAGCGGCAATGAACCCATGCCCCTGCGGCTACCGGACGGACCCTAAGCGCAACTGTGTGTGCACGGAGACGGCAGTCTCACGTTATCGCGCCCGCATCTCCGGGCCATTGCTTGATCGGATTGATTTGCATATCGAGGTGCCGACGATTGCCTTTCGAGAGATCGCTTCCACCCACACGCAAGAAACGTCGGAAATGATTAGAAAGCGCGTTCTTTTGGCGCGCGAACGACAAGCGGCGCGGTTTGCCGGTGAGCCGATACGGTCAAACGCCCAGTTGCGTCCCCGTCAAATTTCCAAGCGATGTAAGATCAACAGCGAGTCGGAGGCGTTATTGGAGTCTGCCCTTACGCGCTTAGGGCTATCTACCCGCGCCTATCATCGGATATTAAAGGTAGCGCGAACCATTGCCGATCTTGCCCAGGAAGACGACATCCGAACCGCCGACGTGGCGGAGGCCATACAATATAGAAGCCTAGACCGGAAAGTATCCACCCATGCCTAACGAACTTGAAAAACGGATAGCTAAGATAGAGTCGGAACTGGTAGCGTTGCGTGGACAGGTTGCCGCGGCGTCAGCGGAGGCGCAGCGCGCCTCTAAACGGTACTTTGCATCGTGTCCGGGGTGCCGGAAGTCATTTGACTTATTGGTTAATCACTACAGTATCGGTCTGTTTGATAATTTGGTCTATGTCCGGTGCCCACATTGCCGAAAAACCATGCCGGTAGTGGATCAGGGGGATGGGGATATCGCACTGGTTCCAGGGTAAGGGCTTGTCAAGGAATAACGTATACACAAAGGGCAAACGAGTCGCCCTGTTTGCAAGGCGCGAGGAGCGCGCATACCCTTCTGTATGTAAGCGAC
>SBBL01000136.1 GCA_005239745.1 Candidatus Troglogloeales bacterium
GGGGGGAGGGGGTGCAACAACGGACTTCCTCTCTGATGTCACAGTCAAGTCTCACGGGAAGGTTATCGGACAAGGAACTATTGACCTCCGTGATACCCTTAGCAAAATCAGATTAGGACAGTTACAACCGAAAAAAGTTTTTAAGAACAGAGAGGGATTGTTACCGCAGAAACCAGCGGGATACTACAAAGAATTTGTGCATCCGACCCCCGGAGCAAAAGACGCAGGTCCTCAGCGTGTTATTCGTGGTCAAGGAGGCGAATTATATTACACTCCGGATCACTATCAGTCATTTACTCCACTTAACTAAACAATCTATGGAAAAGGGTGATTTTACATTTGGCAAATGTGTTGAATCCAACGGCCTGATCGTTAAGGTTCCAAAGGACATTCAATCCAAGAGGGAATTACTGGAGGGACTAGGTAATAGCCTGAAATTTCCCGATTACTACGGAGTTAATTGGGACGCTTTTGATGAATGTATAAATGACCTTTCATGGTTACCTGATCGTGATGTCGTCATTCGTCATCTTGATCTTCCTCTAGATGGCAATGATTCCTTGGCACGAACATATCTGCTGGTTCTGATGGACGCGATCGCAAGATGGAAGAGTGAATCACGACATCATCTAACCGTTATATTCCCTGCTGAATTGGAACCAAAAATACAGGCATTGATTGCTTCAAGGGAAGCCACCCCTCTTAACCGGACGCCATGACTCGTCTCTTAATGAATATACTTTTTGTCGCTTTCTTCCTGCTCATTATTGGGGGAGGTTTTGGCGTTGTCTCCGCTCAAATCATCAATCCTTCAGTCTTGGAGGATCCGTTTTATCAACAAAAGGGGTCATTTGATATCCCCAGAGAAAGAACGGTCTCTCCCTTTCAACACGTTGAAGAAAGTGTTGATCCTTTCACCGGCAATCTCAATCTTCTCCACACGGATTTGATCCTTCCCGGCAACGGGGGACTCGATCTTAAGATTCACCGATCCTACAACAGCCGGATCTGGGGGAGGAAGGATACCTCCTTTCCCGGGCTGATCGCATCGAATGAGAGGAGCGTGATGAGCTTGGGTTGGTCTTTTCACTTTGGAAGGGTCCGGAATCCTGGGTCAGACAGTCCGGTTATCGAGATGCCGGATGGGTCAACGCATCCGATGTACCAAAGCTCCGTGGCCGGACAGAAGATCAGTCGAGAGCGATGGATTTTCCGCTTCAACAACAATATCTCGAAATATGAGCTCGTTTTAACCGACGGGACCGTTTATACGTTCGCTCCAGCCAATCAATATGGGACGGCAGATGGCGTCGTTATTTATCAGGTAGATTCCATAACCACACCCAATGGAAATACGATTACCCTCTCTTACCAAACTGGAGATCCTCGACTCATCACATCCATTCTTGATAGCGCGAACCGCTCCATCACCTTCAACTACACGACGATCACAAACGGGACCTGTCTCGTGGATCACAATCACCACAAGGCGCTCACCTCCATTGTCGCCAATGGAAAAACCTATACATACTTTTATCAGTTGATTAATTGTAGTCTCTTGCTCACTGAGGCAAAACCTCCGGTCGGACCTTCATGGAAATATACCTACCACACAACAAATCCGGGGCTTTATGAATTAAAGACGGTGACCTATCCCAGCGGCGCGGTGTTGACATATGGCTGATGTCCGGTTCGATGTTGGTCCCCAAAACCTTCCTTTCACCGTCGTTACCAGCCGGGCACTGAGCGGCCGGGGACTCCCTTCAACGAACTGGACCTACAGTTACGATGCCGCGTCCGGCACGGATCAGGTGACTACAGTGACACAGTCCTCATGCCAAACCGAACGCTACACCTATGCCAGTTTGGGGCCTTTGCCAAGCTCGGGGCTCGTAGTCAATAAACTCTGGAAAATCGGGGCACTCCTCAAAAAAGAGATTCTGGATGGTGGGACGGTCGTGCAGACGGAAACCAATCATTGGGTTCAAGGTCCTGCTATTTCGACGGGCAATTTGTACAGTATGGATGGATGGCTATACGACGATCAGATTTATGTGCCTCTCCTCGGTTCAAAGGCGGTTACTCGGGATGGAAAGACCTATACCACCACTTACAGCAATTTTGATCCCTACGATAATCCGAAGACGATTTCGGAAACGGGAGACGCCAGCCGAACCACGACGTTGACCTATTATACCGATGCGGCAAAGAACATTGTAAAAGGACGCCCGGCCTCTAAGAACGTTACGGCGGGAGGCGGTACCGTTACGACCAACTTCTCTTATGACTGGAACGGAAATCTAACGACGCTCGACGAGTCCGGCGTCACCACCACCTTCGGTTACGCCAACGGGAACGTCACTTTCCGTAAGAACGCTCTTTACAATCAGACGAATTTTGATCATACCTACGGCGTCGTTTCGAGAATCGTGAACCCTATCTACTCCATTAACCGAACCATCAATTGGGAGGGGACCCTTGACCGTGAGACTGATGGCCGCACAAACACCACTTATTTTACATACGACAGTCTCAACAGGCTAACCCAAATTAATCCTCCCATAGAGACGGATACGACGATCACCTATGACAACAGCGACGCTTCTTTTCTGAAAGTTTCCAAGGGAGTCACCTTCACACAATTCAATGTTGATGGCATGGGCCGGCTGACCGGAACCTCTGCCAGTGAGGGAATTAATACCGCTCTCACCTATAACGCCTGTGGCCAAAAAAGCTACCAATCGTATCCCTACACCACCTCGAATATCGGCGATAGCTTTACCTACGACACCCTCGACCGGGTTACCAAAGTGACGCATCCGGACGGTAAGACTCAGGCCTATTCTTACGCCGGCGGAAACGTCGCCATCACCAACGAGCGGGGGATCACAACGACCTATGGCTATACCTCATTCGGCGATCCAGACGAGAAACGGCTAACCGGCGTTACTGATGCTACCGGTACGACGTCGTATACCTACAACGCGGTCGGAAATCTCACCAAGATCACCCATCCAGGCGGTCTTGCAAGAACCTTCTCTTACAACACGCGGAATTTTCTGACAAGCGAAACCCAACCGGAAACCGGAACTATCACGTATGGCCGGGACAATATCGGAAATTTGACATCGAAAGTGGATGGTAAAGGGACAACCTCGTTCACCTACGACACCCTCGATCGCTTGAAAACGATTGACTATCCTGGAACGACGGACGACGTATCCTTTACATACGATAACGCCGACAATCGAACCGATATGACCAGCGCGACGGCACGTTATTCCTACACTTACAATGCAGAGGATTCGCTCACGATGCAGGTCGCCACGATCGGCGGGACTAGCTTTACCACGTCTTATAGTTATGACAGCCGGGGGAATTTGACTGGCCTTACCTATCCGACCGGGAGGACGATCACCTATAATTATGACACCGCCAACCGCGTGAATAGCCTGACAGGTTATGTCACCAATGTGACCTATCATCCTTCCGGAAGGATGGCGAGCATCAGTTATGCCAACGGGAAGAATACGACCTTTGGTTACGATAACCGATACAGGCTCAACGCTATCAATATGCCATCGGTATTGAATTACACTTATTCTTATGACGGGGTCAGCAATGTCACCGGTATCGTGGATGGGATCACCAGCGGCAAGAACCGGTCAATGGTCTATGACAACAGCGATCGCCTGGCGAGCGCGTTGGGTGTCTGGGGCACCCTCTCCTTTTCCTACGATGCTTTAGGCAATCGTACCTCCCAAACCATCAGTGGGAGCACAACTAACTATGTCTACTCGGGTTCGACCAATCTCCTTACCGCCAGCACCGGCGGACAGACCGGAAGCTACAGCTATGACGCCAACGCAAACATCTCTGTGCTCCTGGGTTTGCCCCTTTCCTATGATCCGGCGAATCGGCTGACCAGTATCAACAACGGAACGGTGACCTATGCCTATGACGGGGATGGAAAACGGATCAAAAAAGTCGACAATACTACCGGTAAGACAACCCTTTATCACTATCACTCCGGAAATATCATCGCGGAAACAAATGCCTCCGGCGTTCCTCAAGCCGAATATCTTTTTGTGAATGGCCAGCATGTCGCCAAAATCGAACCCGTCGCAGCGCCCCCGGATACGACTCCACCTAGTGCGCCCTCCAATTTAGCGGCAATTACTGTCAGTAGCACTCAGCTTAATCTTGCGTGGACGGCTTCTACCGACAGTGTGGGCGTGACCGGGTATCGCGTTGAGCGCTGCCAGGGCGTGGGGTGTACCGGCTTTACCCAGATTGCCACCACCACAACGACCAGTTACAGCAATACGGGACTGACTGCAAACACCACCTATCTCTATCGTGTACAGGCAACCGATGCTACAGGCAATCTCAGTAACTACTCCAATACGGCCACCGGCACAGCCGTTGTGGTGGTA
>SBBL01000112.1 GCA_005239745.1 Candidatus Troglogloeales bacterium
CTACGGGACAACCAGTCACTGGAGACGGACGGGCCCCTGTGGGGGAAGAGCCAAAAACGCTCTCCCCCCACAGGGGCCCGCCGCTCACCGACGCGTTAGCCTGCATAACACTCGATGAGAACTTTCAAAGCCTTTCTATTTTTTTCGCTACTCTATTTGTTTTTACAACCGGTTGCCGCCGATGACCGGCTCGACGTTTCTATTATTCAACTCATTGCCAGTCCCAACAACTACCATGGGAAGTTTGTGCGGATTATCGGATTCGTGAGGTTGGAGTTTGAGGGCAACGCCATCTACTTACGCCGGTTATGTTAAGAATAGTCTAGGGGACCATTCGGATGCACAGATTAGCTTTCAGAAGGCACTCGAGTTGGCCACGAATACTGATCGTCACTATGAGCTTGAACGGATCATGCTCGAGACAAGATGGTTCCAATCTGTTTCTGGCGCCGGAGTCGATGATCTCCTTGAGGCCCTAAAGTCATTGCACAGGCGCTTGGATAGTGAAATGTACAAGGGCGCAGACCTCCAAAAAGAGAAAGCAAAGAATAGAGATACTGCTTGGTAACATTCTATTGGTGGAGGGGAATAGGTGCAGGCAAGCGGAGCCCGTGGATGCAAGGGCGCGGCATGATGAGGCAAGGACTTGGTTCCTGAAGGCTTAAGAGAGCGAACTCTGGGCACAGTTTGGTCTCGCAGAGGTTAGCCATCGTTTGTATGACGAGCAAACAGCGGCCAGGTGCTTCGCGGAAGTATTCAACAGAGTTATTGATCAATCTACACAACGGCAGGAGCTTCGCACGAAAGTCCTATTGCGCTCCACGCAGCTTATTTGTGCGGTATGGCAAGGTCTGAAGGACCAAGTATCAGGGCTGCTGAGAGAGGTCCGCGATGCGATCGGAGAATTGGTACAGGTCGACGCGCACCTTACGATCTATTCCCAGACCCAGAAGCGAAATATCAAACAATCAGAGATAATCCCGGAGCTGAAGGACATCATCATAGAGGGGGAAAGACGAAGCTGATTCTGGCGGCTGATCTGCAGCGCGTTGGGTGATCCTCATAGGAGCTCTGGTACACGGTGCTTGACTCTTCCATATACCAATAGATATTAATCTGAAAGGAGGCGTTTGATGTTGTACAAAGTTCCACTCGTACTCAATCTACAGCCAGAAGGAGGTTATACTGTCACCTCGCCACTATTGCCGGAGCTGGTGACCGAGGGCGATTCGCTGGACGAAGCGTTGGCTAACGTCAAAGACGCCCTGGCCGCAGTGATTGAGGCATACCATGATCTCGGTAGGTCATTACCCCAAAACACACAAATCCCGGATGCCAATGGTCCGGTGTGGCTGGAAACCGTGGTCAATGCTCCGTGACCTATATGCGGCCAAAAACGTCTGCATTTCAAAGGCCTGCTTGCGAGTCCGCAAGTGATAGACGGCCCTTCCCAGACGTTGTGCCAGAATACTTAAGGCTTTACCTTTGCCATGTTTTTTCTCCACTTTGGTTAGATATTTTTGGCCCTCTGGATTAGCGCGTAAGAACAAGACGGCTGCCTCCGAGAAGGCCCACTTTAATAGGCATTTCCAATCTTATTTCCGGAGGTGCCATAGCGCTTGCCAGCTGATTCCTTGGCGCATTTCACGAGTCGGCTATAGGAGAGGAACTCCTGGACACGAGGGAATCGCCGGATATCGTGAATTTCATACAGGATGACAAGGGCCAGGATTTTGCCAATGCCGGGGACCGAGCGCAGGAGATGAAAGGTATTAGCGTCATCGGTCTTGGCATGACGAACGAGGAAAAGTTCTGTTTCGGTAAGCAATCGGTCATAATGATTGATCAGAGAAACATTCATTTGCATGGATTGCTGGACAGAAGGGCCGGGAAACTGTTCGACGATATTTGTCCGGTTAGTTTTGTAGGCGATTTTCTTTTCAAAGGGGTCGAGGTTATATTGGCTGTTGGTGTTTTGAATATGGGCGAGGAGCTTGGCCCGTTTATGCATGAGGTGTATGCGGCGACGGAGTAAATCTCTTGTAGCCCGCATTTCATGGGGATAGACATAGGCCTGGGGCAGCATGCCTCCTTGGAGCAGGGTGGCAATTTTGTGGGCGTCGATTTTATCATTCTTAGCCTTGCTGCCATGGATCGCCTTCATGTAAAGGGCGTGGCCGAGGACAAAGGGAATCTTCTCGTTGGCGTACAGATCGGCGAGCCAGTACCAGGTGAAGATGCATTCGACGGCAACGACAAGGTCATCCCGGTAGGGTGCCACGGCTTTCAAGAAGGCGTCTGGGCAGGCTTTCATGTTACGATGCGGCACGATCTTGCCCTCGGTATCGAGGATGCGGAGGTACATGCGACGGGCATGGAGATCGATACTGCAGAAAAATTGGTGTTGTTGGGTGCAGAATCTTATAAGGCTTCCTCCTTTAGTTAAGTGTAATGGGTTATCCCCTTCCAGCGTACCACAGCAGGACACTGGGGAAGGGGGCCTTCATGAGTATCAAGGCACTGCAGCGGACCGCAAAAAGCTGGGCACTTTTAGGCGGTGTCGTTTCGCGGTCGGCTCAGTTTTTTCGTTGGGCATCATCAACCATCAACGGAAGCACTATGTCTAGGTCTACTCATATTATGAGAGAGTTTGAACGCCCCTCTGTCCTTGCTTTTACCGTTTTCGTGCTTATCTCTACGGCCGTGATTGGTCCTGCTGCAGGAGAAGGAGAAGTTATTGAACAGAAGGTGCTTTATAATATTTCTTACGTTAATTTTGCATGGGGTTATTCCCACAATGGGATTTATATCGACAACGAAGGCAATGTTTTTGAGTACAAATTCACGGATGGAGATGCTGGGTGGATCAACACCCGTGATGAAACCTACACCGAGGAGGAGATTCTCGCGAACTTTACTCGTCCGTCCATTAGATCTAGAATCGATAAAATTGACCGGGCAACCTTGCTAGAAAAATATAAACTAATCAAGCCCGCCAGCGAAGGCGAAATCGTGCGTACCTCCGGCGGTGCCGATATGGGAAGTTTTAGTTATACCGCCTATCTTTTTAACTCCCAAACGAAACAATACAAAGCAGTTATTCTAGACTCCTTTGGTGACTGGAAGGTTGAAAATAGATCACCGAGCGCCAAAGCACTCCACCAATGGCTTAGGCAAAGGCTTGGATTGAATGATCCAAATCCGGGGCTTCATGTCCTCGAAAAGATTCCGTTTCCCGACCCACAGCTCCAGATTCTCGAAAAGTATCCGCCTCCCGATCCACAGCTCCGGGTTATCGAAAAGTAAAGTCTATTTGAAGGATTACACGGATGTGCCGTCTGTGGCAGAGAGCTTGGGGAGGTACTTTCGATTCTACAACACGGAGAGGCCGCATCAGTCCCTGGGTTACAAAACTCCGGCTGAAGTCTATGGAGTGGTCTGAATTGAGGTCAAAAACAAGGAATCAACAGCTCAGAAAAATTACCTTAAAAATATGAAAAAATCGTCTAGACAATGGGGTCCACTTTACCACCCCGTTCTTTACAATCTTTGTGTTCCCGCAATTCTCACACGTTTCCATGACAAAGCCCCCCGTCCAGGCTCATCATAGACATTATCTATCTGTTAGTAAACACTCTCAAACTTTATCAATAATAAGCCACAGCGAACAGATGAAGTATGATGGCCAAAACCATGGCAACGGAGAACGGCACATGAAGGTAGAGCCATGACTCTAGCAAGTTTTTAAGCCTCATTCGGGTGCGAAACTGCGCATGCATTTCCGTAAATTGCTTGGCCAAAAGGACCACCTGTTTCATGGCTTCCTGTTCCTCAGCGGGGATCACCCGTATTTGCTCTATAAGACGACGCAGCACGGGGACTTTTTCCTTTCTCACCCTTCGGCGGGTGGCCTCTTCTAAAAAAAGCTGACAGGCCGAGTGGAAAGACGGGGATTTCCTCTGGGTCGCCTTCTGTATCAACTCGGCCAGTTCGTTCATTTTGTCGGAAACCTCTTGGGGCATCAGATTTCCCTTCACCTGGCGCAAGTGCTGGGGGAGTACCGTGTAAAGAATCGTTCCGACAACGCCGCTCACCACTACAACAGACAAGAGGCCTGCGGCGACCGTAGCACTCAGGTCTTGGAACCGGAAGCCGGCATGCATATAGATCAGGAGCATTGCCAGAAGTCCAAGGTAGATATGGGCATTTAGCCAGATTTCGGTCTTTCCATAGACGCACCGGTGCCAACGTTTTCTTACCGAATGAAAGAGCAGAAAGGAGATCAGGAGAAGACCTAAAACCCCATAGGCTAGGCCAACCGTCGTACCGCCCCGTGGTACCATCCGTTGGCTATACCAGTAGTAGGAAAGCACAAGAGGAACGGCCAGAATGATTCCCAGTCGCCGCCAGAAACGGCTGTTCTGCGTCGTCAACAACGTTTCTTCCTCAGCGGGTTACTCCTTGAAAATCATCGCTTGAATCCGTTTATCGTACTCATCCGGCCTCAACCGGATCACCGCGCCGGTGGGACAGCTTCGGACACAGGCCGGGCCCCCGTTTATCCCGCGACAGAGATCACACTTAACGGCCAGAGCTTTTCCAGAATCACAGGTCGCTCCTGCCGGCTCAGGCGTTCCCCTACCCAAGAGCCTGCTTGCCCATTCCAAAATCGAGACCGTCTCTTTTTTCCCCGGGTGAGCCATAAAGATAGTGTCGTAGGGACAGTTTGAGGCACAATTTCCACAGCCAATACAGTTGTCCCGGATGTAGACCTCCCCCTGTGGGTCTCGGACAATGGCATCTCCCGGAGGGCAGTCGGTCATACATAACGGATTTTCGCAGTGCCGGCAGGAGTTGGGAACCAGAACATTAGCGAACTTGATGCCAACCCGCTTGATCCTGCTCTGACCGTCTTTATGGACGGACTCGCAGGCTTTCACACAGTAGTTACAGTCAACACACTTATCCTCGTCAATCAGGAGAACATTCGTGCCCACGACAACTTCCTGTTGAGTCATAAACTGCGAAAGCTCGGCAAGCTCAGGCTGTAACTCTACTTCAATGTTGCTGGCCAGACGCCTTTTACTCTCCCGCTTAAGCTTCTCTTTCAGTTCAGGAGAGCTTTCCACGAATAACAGGAACTCCTCCTTTAGAACCTGAATCACCTCCACCTTGTTAATAGCCGAGACAGTGGCGATCCGTCGCTCATGACTGAGGAGCGCCATCTCCCCAAAGTACTGGCCGGCGGTCAGGTAGGCCAAGATAATCTCTCGGCCGTCTTGCATCTTGCTAATTTTAACCATCCCGGATCGCAAGAGGTAGAAGGCGTCACCCGGCTCCCCCTCCTTGATGATGCGACTACCTTTTTCAAATCTGAGTACCTTGGCCCCATCGGCCAGCCGGGCCAGGACGGCATAATCGAGTTGGGGAAAAAGATAGCCCTGGAAGGCACGAATAAGAAACGTCTTATCAAGAAGCGCCTTGGCAGGGGGTGTAGTATAGATGAGCTTGATCAGCGGCTTCCGATTAACCTCCCAGAGGAGGGCCGCGCTCACTACCGTCACGGTTGCCGAACGCCGCCGACCGGAGATTAGACTCATCTCCCCAAAAAACTCACCCGCTCTCATCGTCGCGACTAACCGCTTCGGGCCATCATCCGGCTTTATAAAAACCTCAACCAGACCCTCTAGGATTAGGTAGACACTCTCGGAGTAGTCGTGCTGCTTAAACACGGTCTGGCCCACTGACATCTGATGAAACTTTGAAGAAAGGAGCAACTCTCGGATCTGGGCTTCCGTGGCGCTTGAGAGGAGCGGGACCTTTGACAGCAGGGCGGTAATACGCTCTGAGACGGTGCCTTCCATAAAATTGAGCTTGTCACGCAATAGTGCCTCATCAGCTGGTTCTACTGCCCTTCCGCAAATATGTTCGATCGCTTCATACCCCTGATTCACCCCGTGTTTGATAAGCTCTCGCCCGCTTGCGGCACCGATTAGGAATAATCCAGGGACGTTCGTCTCAAACGATTTCGAAAGCACGGGTGTGGCTTCTCGGTCTTGCGAGGGGAACGCAACCCCGCAACGTTCTAAGAAGGGTCTGGGAGGGACGGCACCGATCTTGACAATGACGACGTCGGCCTTAACGTCAACGGTTGATTGCGGCAGTGTCAGCGTAACCTTATAAGGATCAATACGCTCGACTGCGGAAGAGAAATGGAGGGTCATTTGCCCGGTTCGAGATTTATCCAATGCCTGACGCTCTAAACTGTCTTTTACCCGAATAAACTCCGACGTTCGGATAGCCATTGTGACCCGATTATTCGCCGCAAGCGACAAGGCGATTTCAATAGCCGCATCTCCCCCGCCAACAACAACGATATCTCGACCCGAATAGAGACCGGGGTCCGTTAACCGTGTGTAGACATGGGGTAATTCCTCGCCGACAACCCCCAGCTTTCTGGGATTGCCCTGCGTCCCAATGGCAATGAGAACCCGCTTCGCCATAAAAGACCGGGCCTCTGTCTTTATCTGGAAATGGCCGTTCAATTTGGCAATTTCACTCACCTCGGTGTTAAGAGTGATGTTCACACCGCATGACAAAGCGGCTTCACCCCACCGGCCAAGGAGGGTCTCTCGGGTTGTCGGTTCTAGCCACAAATCGCCTCGTAAGGGGATGGCAATGGGCTCTGCCATGACAAATTTCCCCTTTTGATAACAATGGATGGTGTCTGAAATATGATCTGCCTTTTCGAGAAGGATGTACGCAAGCCCATTTTTATGGGCTTTAAGGGCGGCACTTAGTCCTGCGGGGCCCGCCCCGACGATCACAACGTCATAGATGCAACTGCCGTCCGTGTTCATATATCTTCTAGGGGAAGGAAAAGCCCTCCCTGACGCAAGAGACGCGGCGGTAGGGTGGTAACGTCTAACACCGTTGACGGGGGAGCATCGCAAAGGCCACCCTCCAAAATGTAGTCTACCGCAAGCCCTGCTTTCTCTATGTCCGAGGCAGATCGGCAAGGTGCCTCTCCAGAACGGTTTGCGCTCGTTGCTGTGACGGGGCATTGAAGCGCCTGAACCAATGCGACAACCAGTTTGGAATCGGGTAGGCGCAGGCCGATCTTGCCGGTTCCCCCTATAAGCCAAGAGGGCACACCGGGGGCGGCCTCAAAGACTAGCGTTAGTGGTCCTGGCCAGTATTGATGCATTAGGATCGTTGCAATAGGAGGAATCTTCGACACTAGCGGCGTCAGCATCGCCGGATCGCCAATCAGCAGCGAGATCGGCTGTGACGGGTCACGGTGCTTTATTTTGAATAAACGCTCAACCGCGGCCTGATTAAAAGGGTAAGCGGCTAACCCGTAGACGGTATCGGTAGGGCACGCGATAATCCCACCGTTTCGAATAACCGTTGCAGAACATGCGATGGCATCGGAATCCGTCTGCATCAGACGAATAGGCGTACGGTATACCATTTGTCCCCACAGGGTTGGGAGAGATATGCTATACTCCGCCTCAGCATACCATAAAGAGGGAGGAATAGAGTGCCAAGTGAAAATCTTATCCCTGGGGTTAAAAATGTCATTGCCGTCAGTAGTGGTAAGGGGGGCGTTGGGAAGTCTACCATTGGCGTTAATCTGGCGGTTGCTCTCGCACAAGCCGGGGCGGCCGTCGGTTTAATGGATGCCGACATTCATGGGCCTAACGTGCCGTTGATGATGGGGGTAGAACGTCCGGAACCTCCGCAGGGGGAAAAAATCCTTCCCGCTATAGGGCATGGGGTGAAGATTATGTCCATGGCGTTCTTCGTATCGGAAGATACCCCCATGGTCTGGCGGGGACCAATGGTGCACGGGGCGATACAACAGTTTCTGCGCGATGTGGATTGGGGTACACTGGATTACCTATTTGTTGATCTCCCACCGGGCACGGGTGATGCGCAGCTTTCCATTTCGCAGTTGGTGCCGCTGACCGGGGCCATCATCGTGACGACCCCGCAGGACGTTGCCCTGCTTGATTCCAAAAAGGGGCTGGCCATGTTTCAAAAGGTAAATGTGCCGATTTTGGGCATTATTGAGAATATGAGTTTTTTTGCCTGCCCCCACTGTCATCAGACCACTGAGATCTTCAGCCGAGGAGGCGGGCGGGCAGCCGCAACGCGTTTGCAAATTCCGTTTCTAGGCGAGGTGCCGATTGATTCTGCGATCCGCGTGGGGGGCGACTGTGGCGTCCCCATTGTCGTTGCGGACCCTGCGTCCTTACAATCTCAGACTTTTCGAGACATTGCAAAGACGCTCACGAGTACGATTGACGCCCAGAACGCCATGAAGGTTAGCCTACGCATTATCCAATAACTCATGACAGACAAAGGCTTACCCATGGCTTATGAAGTGAAGCGCGGTACCGGAAAATTTGACGCTTTTGTACTTGCGGGCGATAAGGGGAAGCGGTACCGCCCTATTCATGGCATGAACAAGGCGTTCCTGACGTTGGAGGGGAAGCCCATGTTCCTGCATGTTTTATCGGCGCTAGATCGTGTGCGCGATGTTGCCCATATTTATATCATTGGACCGCGCCAGGCGATTCTCACGGCGCTTCGCGGCTGTGACTGCACGTTTACCAAATCCATTGAGGTATTGGAACAGCGCGAAAATCTCCTTGAAAACATTATCTATGGCTATGCCTATTCCCTCGGCTACCAAGAAGGGAGCGGTAATTTTGCCGATTCGGACCGTCTGGCGCTTTTTGTCCCTGATGACGTTCCGTTACTCACGACGTCGGAACTAGAAGAGTTTATTGCTAAAGCGGATATGACGCGATACGACTATTGCGTTGGGATGACGCCGGAGGAACATCTTATTCCGTTTTATCCGACACGGGACCGTCCCGGTATAAAGATGGCTTATCTTTATCTAAGGGATAGGGTCTATCGGATTAACAATCTTCACATCGTTCGTCCCAGTCGGATCGGTGCTGCCGGATACATTCAGAAAATGTATGATTATCGTTATCAGAGGTCACTGCAAAATCGTCTGCGCATTGCCTATGAGCTTATCAAGGCAACGCCTCGGACCATCGGTATTCTGCTCTTTCTTCTGGCGCATGGGGCCGTTTTCTTCTCTTGCCTGAAGTGGTCATCGGTCGCGAAGCTTTTCCGGCACCAGCTTTCAGTGGAAAATATCGAAATCAGTATCTCTACGTTGCTTATGACCCGTTTTAAGATCGTTCAGACCTCTATTGGCGGTGGTGCGCTTGACGTTGATGACGAATCTGCTTATGCCGTTCTATCCCAACGTTTTGGTGAATGGCGCGATCACTTGGCGACGGCAACGAAGGTAGGCACTCACTCCACTAACACGTCGTCGTAGACCGATATGCAGCCCACCTCTATCCCAACACAAGACAAGCTGACGGAGATACTTCAGTCCCTGACGCCAACGACGATCGCCGTCATTGATGAAACTTTCAAGCATAAAGGACATGCGGGGGCGGCAGGTGGAGGTGGGCATTTCATCGTTCGTATTGTTTCCGAGCAGTTCCGTGGGATTTCCAGGTTAGATCGTCATCGCATGGTGTTTAACCTGTTGCGAGCAGAAATGGGCATTCACATCCATGCCCTAACCCTCCAGGCCCAAACCCCGGAAGAAGCCGGCTAGCTGAACTGGGTCGTTCTCCCCAAAAACAAGATTCCTGCCAGAGGCATGCAGGAATGACATTATGTGTCAAGCCCCTGTCCGTCATTCCTGCGTGTCCCCGTTTAGAATCATAACGGGGCAGGCTTAGCAGGAATTTAGGCCATTATTATAATGGGGAAGTCAAATGCATAGCCCTAAAATTAAAAATGGAACTGGTTTTTAGCCCAACCTCCACGGTTCCGGGCTGGTTTTTGGTCTTTTTCTCGTCCTCCATTTTCCTACCCCATTGATTTTTCTGAATTCTTGATAAAAGAAAAGCCGTAAAACGCAAAATAGTGACGAATATTTTGTTAGGTAATTAGTTTGAAACGTACCTAAAATAGTGTTTGGTAAACAGTTTGAATAGTTTTCTCGCCAGAAGAGCCTTTTCAAGCAATTTTTGTGCCATATGAGCAATATCCAGCATGGAGAATTCTCCATATTGCGGGGATAACGAGGGAGGTATATGCCTACTCGCATTTAGTAGGGTCATCCGTTCATCTGTCATGGTGATCTGGGACGTTGGATGTTTAGGGCACCCAACACGATGCCGTCATTCTGGCAATGTTTTGTCCGGAATCCAGTGACGTTTAAAGATGTTTCTATAATGAGACGGTTAATAATAGAACAAAGACGGGTGAGAGAAAGTGGGAAAGGCTCCGTGAGGCCCCCCGCGAGAGCGGGGGGCCTCACGGAGGGGATTTTTTTACGTGAGCATTTGTAATGACGCAGCCTTGTCTAAATCCTCGGAGGTGAAAAATGAGAAAGCCTATCGTAACCTGTATTGCGGTTGTAGCTGCGATAATGGCAAGTCTCTCTTTGGTCGGGATTGTTCGTGCAGTTGGTCCCGGTAGTTCAAAACCCGTTAAAGGAAGCGGTGGAGTCAAACAAGGAAGTATCCTCCAAGCCGCACCTTCCGGGCAGATACCGACCGCAAAGATCAAGAGCTTGAACAACCCCAGCCCGGGGGCAAAAGTGCTGACCGCGAAGATCGAGAGCTTGAACAACTCCAGCCCGGGGGCAAAAGCGCCGACCGCGAAGATCGAGAGCTCTAGCCCGGGAGTAAAACCGCCAAGAGTGATAGGCCCAGACGATGACCCGTTTGAGGGACCTTATGACTCGATTGAGATACCTTATGACCCTCGGGACCATGAGGAAATGCCGAGGGTTTTAGAATGAAAAATTATTTGAGTAGACAGTACGTGGCGCAGATCGTCAGAGGAGGAGTGTCTCGTTGCTCCATTTTGTGCAAAATGATTTTAACTGGCTTATCAATTCTTAAGATGGGGGCTATTAGGCCGAACCTGCCTCTCCGCAGATTTCTCATAATTACATTACTGACGGCCAGCATCGTCACGGTTGTCGGTCAACGGGTTTCCTACGCCCTCAGTTCCCCATCACTGACATCTCCCGCATATGGCTCTCAAGTAAACGGTACGATTATTCCATTTCGCTGGTCGCAGGTTACTGGCGCGACGGATTATTACCTGCAGGTGGCAACGAACAGCGCCTTCACTCAAATCACTTTCGGTCAATGGGTCGGAAATTATATTGGCATTGATCTTTCCGGTTTTCCCGATAACGGCCAGACATATTATTGGCGTGTCGCAGCAGGTAATGCGCTGGGCTCAAGTTCCTATTCCAGCACCTGGTACGTTATCAATGGTCCAAGCGCTATCCCTGCCGTGCCGACCTTGAGTTCGCCTGCCAACGGATCGAAGGTCAATGGCACGGTGATACCGTTCCGGTGGCAGGCGGCGGCCCGCGCAACGGACTATTACCTGCAAGTGGCAACGAACAGCGCCTTCACGAATGTCACTTTCGGTCAATGGGTCGGAAATTATATTGGCATTGATCTTACAGGGATGCCCGACAACGGCCAGACATATTATTGGCGCGTCGCAGCACGCAATGCCCTCGGGCAAAGTTCCTATTCCAGCACTTGGTCGGTTATCAACGGTCCAAGCGCTATTCCTGTCGTGCCGACCTTGAGTTCACCTGCTAACGGATCGAATGTAATGGGAACAACGATACCGTTTCGGTGGCAGGCGGCGGCCCGCGCAACGGACTATTACCTGCAAGTGGCAACGAACAGCGCCTTCACTCAAATCACTTACGGTCAATGGGTCGGAAATTATATTGGCATTGATCTTACAGGGATGCCCGA
>SBBL01000133.1 GCA_005239745.1 Candidatus Troglogloeales bacterium
GATTGCCCTTCTATCGGACATAGCCAGAACCGCAACCGTCAGATGTTTAACCCCTGTTGATGTCGTGGTTCTTCCAAGGGATCAGTTTATGACGCTATCTGAAGGGTACCGTGATCTAGGAAATGCCCTTAAGGCAAGGATGACCGAGCGGATGCTTCATTAAAGAACAGGTGACGGTAACCGAAAAAGGGGCACCTCTAAAAACCTATGGGAGAAAGGAAACGCTAATGATGAAATCGTTAACCGCCGTACTAATAACAATTTTGTTGGTTTTCCTCCAAACGGGTCTGGTTGGAGCACAAGGGGAACGAAATAGTGAGGAACGGATACGTAACCTTGAGGAGGAGTTGGGGCGGATTAGGGAAGAAATAGGTAAAAAAATGAAATCAGATACAAAGGAACTGATCTCATCCCTTCCGTTTAAGTTAAAGGCCGGCCTCACTCTCCGTTATGATAGTACCAAATTGGAGGATCAGGCCGATCTTCTCCTTGGGGACAATGAAATTGATGGGCTTCGGACCCGTATTCGCTTCTCTATCGAATATAATCAGAATGGCCGTCTGTCCGGTGGCCTGAGGCTTAGCACTGGAGAGAATCCAAACCCTACCTCTGCCTTTATCCGCACGGGCAGTGTCTTCCAGTCTAGGTCCTTCAATATAGATCAGTTCTATATCGTGTACCGCCCCCTAAAACTCCATGAGAGTCTTGCCTTTACCGTAGGGAAAGTACCTCAACCCTTCTGGCGTGGGGACCGGGGAACATGGCGTGACGAGCTTATCTGGGATGACGATATCAACCCCGAAGGGGTTGTTCTTCAGGCCACGATACCGACCGGTGTTCCTTATCTTGATCTTCACAACACGGTGGGATATTTTACCGTCTACGAGGCCACAGACGACCGGTTTGCAGGCCTGACCGGCGACGTCTACTTGTGGGGCGACCAACTTAAACTCGCCGTCACCGGTGGGGGAAAAGGGGGTGGAACCATTGCCGTTGCTATCTACGATTATCGGAACCTTAACGCAGGTCTGATGGCCCCAAACTTTACCCCAGGTTCCGGTGGCGTTGTATCACCGGGCACGAACGCCTTCCTCTTGCGCGAGGGGTTTCAACGAACGAATAACCGGATCAATTTGGGCCCGGGGGCCGAAGGGTTTATGGATCAAAGATTCTCCCCCCTTAGCATTACAGGTCAAGTCCACCTCTCTCTTCCTACGGGCTGGCTCGAGCCTATTGGGATGGCCTCTCTGGAACCGGAGGTTTTCTGGTTTGGGGACTATGTCAAGAATATAAATATCCATAAAGACAATAAGGGATACGGCCTTACAGGTGGCCTACGAGGAGGGGGGAAGGTGGCGCCGTTTAATATCTGGTATACGTGGCGTGATATTGATGCCGATGCCACTTTGGCTACGTTTGCCGACTCTGACCTGGGGGGCGGGACAGCCTTTAAGGGGTATGAGATTGGGGCAAATTATCTTATCCAGGCGGATACCATGGTTCAAGTTTCATTCTTTAACTTTGAGGGTTTTCCACTAAAGGACAATGGCGTGACCCGGTGGTTTGTTGATGTGGTGCGAACATTCTGACCAAATAAAGGGCACCTCTAAAAACCGTCACGAGCGGCCAAAATGCAAGGGCTACTGCGCACAGGGACCGGAATATATCTTTGAATATATGAGGATTCTTAAGCACCGCTACCGGAGGCGATCCGGTCGTTCGGGTCTCCCGTTTCGGGTCGCGGGCGGCAGGTCCAACCTTATTCCAGTTTATGATCGGCGGAACTCAGGGCGAGATCGGACTGACGAGTCCATTTTCGCCTGTTGAGCAAAATAACAACCAGAACGTGGGCCGGGGTTGTGACCAATCGCCCGATCCAGAGGTTCGGGCTGAAGAGGTTGTCAACCTCCGCTCTATGATCCGGATGATCTCTCTACCGGATTTCGATCCCTGCTTATTGGAAAATCCGTCTGCAACCGCAGCAACAAACGGATGTTCCCTCAAAATTTTACACACGCAGACCGATATCACTCCGTCACTCCGTCAGGGTGTTGTTTTTCTCCAGTAGACTATGTTATGGTAAGCTGTGGTTTGTTGTCGTTTCCTACCTGGGCCCTATGTTACGTGGAGAAGGCGTGTTGAAGAAGCAGGTAATCGTTAGTCATTCAGGTGGTCGTCTGCTTGGACGGGTAGACTATCCCACCATTGCTATGTTCGCGCTCATTGCGGTCGTTACGATCGTGGGGGTGCCTTTATTTGGGTTTATATATGGGTACACGTGGTTTGACTGGGCACTCTTTGGCGTTTTCTATGTGGTTACTGGGCTTGGCATCACCGTCGGCTACCACCGTCTCATTTCACACCAAAGCTTTACCTGCCCGCATTGGGTCAGGGCTTGCTTTCTTATTGCCGGTGGGTGGGCACTAGAGAACTCCGCATTAAAATGGTGCTCCGACCACGTGAGACACCACGCAAAAGTGGATCAGGATGAAGACCCGTACAACGCCAAGCTGGGTTTTTGGCACAGCCACCTGACATGGATTTTTCGAAAAAGTCCCTATTCCACGGACAAGTATACGGCCATCTTTAAAAAAGACCCGCTAATTATGTGGCAGCATCGCTATTATGTTCCGATCCTTGTCTCAGGTCTTCTCCTTCCTAGTGTATTGGGGATGATATATCGCGGATGGGTGGGTGCGGTTTCAGCCTTTCTTTTAGCCAGTGTATTTAGGGTATTTCTGGTCCTCAATTCAACGTTTTGCATTAACTCCATCTGTCATATGCTAGGGGATCAACCCTATGGCGATGCGAATAGCAGCCGAAATAGTTGGTGGGTATCGCTCGTCACATTTGGAGAAGGGTATCACAACTATCACCACACGTATCCCAGAGATTACCGAAACGGTCCCATCTGGTATAATTTTGACCCGTCCAAGTGGCTGATCTTTGCCCTATCCATCGTAGGCCTTGCGAAGCTACAGCCCACACAAACCTAAGGGCACCACGAAAACCGTCACGAGCGTCCGGAATGCAATGGCTACTGCGCGCAGGAACCGCAGTATATCTTTGAAGGCACCTTAAAAACCTACTGCGCGGCCCAACTGCCGCGTTGCGCGGTGCTTAAGAATCCTCATGTACACTGCGTACATTATGGTTCCTGTGCTCCATGCGCCTTGCATTTCAAGCCGCCTCGTGACGGTTTTTAGAGGTGCCCTTGAGTAACGGCCTTCACCTTCAACCGACATTTCGCGCATGCAGGTTTCCGTTCTGTGAGCCTGTCTAACGGAGGTGCCCTTAGGAAACAATGATCACCGCCGAAGAGTCCGGGTACGAAGTCAGGGTAGGCAGCTTTGAGGGCCCGATGGCACTCTTGCTGCACCTTATCAAAGAAAACAAAATAGATATCTATGATATCCCCATTGCCCTGATTACGCAGCAGTATCTGGAGGCCATCAGCCTGATGCAGTCGTTGAATCTGACCGTGGCGGGGGACTTTCTGGTAATGGCTGCCACCCTGATGCAGATTAAGTCTAAGATGCTGCTTCCTTCAGAGCCCGATGATGAGACGGACGAGGACGGCGATCCGCGCCGCCCGCTGGTATTGCGGCTGCTTGAATACCAACAGTTTAAGGAAGTCTCCCAGCGGCTGGAAGCGCAAGAATCCTATTGGCGAGACGTCTTCCGCAGGGAGAGACAGCCGGTCGCCCTTGAGCCTGAAGAGGTGCCGCTTACGGACCTCACGCTATACCATCTGTTAGAGGCCCTGAAGGCGGTGTTGGCGCGCCTTCCCGATCCGCAGGTTTTAAGGGTAACCTTGGATGACCTTTCCGTAAAAGATCAAATGCAGTGGATTATGGATCACATGGAGCAGGTAGAGAGCCTCCTTTTTGACCAATTGTTCGATAAAAGTGAGATGGCACGGGCACAGGCACGCCTGTTTATTGTCGTCACACTACTTGCCTTACTCGAAATTGTCCGGTTGGGCCGGGTGCGTATTTTGCAGACAGAGACCTGCGGGGCACTAAGACTGATCCGTGCCCCTTCCCGTTTGGAATCCTCCACGCTAGAACCCACAGTTGATGGATAATCACGAACTTAAAGCCGTTGTGGAAGCACTGCTCTTTGCAGCAGGAGACCCCGTGTCACTTGATAGCCTGGTGGCTGTTATAGACGAGGTAAAACGTCCACAACTGCGTGAGGTGCTGACGGAATTACAAAATGAGTACCGTCAGTCTGAGCGCGGCATTGATTTATACGAAGTCGCCGGTGGGTTCCAACTGGGTACCCGCGCGGATTTAGCCCCGTGGATCAAAAAAATGGAACGGAGTCGGGCGTCGGCCCGGTTGAGCCGGCCCGGGCTTGAGACATTGGCCATCATTGCCTACAAGCAGCCGGTCACCCGCGCTGAAATTGAGGCGATCCGTGGCGTAGACGCGGCCGGTGTGTTGAAGACGCTACTTGAGCGCAAAGTCGTGCGTATTGCCGGACGGAAGGAAGTGCCCGGTCGGCCCATGGTCTACGGCACGACAAAAGATTTTCTGGAATACCTGGGCCTTCCCAATCTTTCGGCGCTTCCAACGCTTAAAGAGTTTTCCGAGGTCGCTGATGCGGCTTCGATGATTGCCGATAGAGAGTCTGACCCTATACGGCAGGGCGAGCTACCGCTGCCGTTTGAAACGGATGACACGGCTACGGAACCCCTGCCACCTAACGCCGTCCTGGAACCTACGGTCCGATGATGTCGAGGAGACCTTCGATGACGCGTCCAATTCGGCCTCCGGGAGGCGGCCCAGTTTTCGACCCAAGCGCTCCGTAGAGAGTGTGCGGATCTGGTGAAAAGTGGTGTGGTATGCAGAAGGCGGGGTTTTGGCTGGCTTATCTTTTGGTGCGCGTGCTCGTGTGGCTCTACCACCGAACGTGTCGTACCGAAATAATTGGTCCGATCGGGGACTACCTAAAAGAAGGTAGGCCGTTTTTGGTTGCCTGTTGGCACCAAGACATGTTCTTTAATTTTGCCTACCTGGTAAAGGCGATAAGCGGACGGCCGCTTGCAACCATTATTAGTCAGAGCAAGGACGGTGCACTAGCGGCGTTTGTGATGGAAAAACTGGGGGCACAGGTCCTTCGAGGGTCAAGTTCAAGAGGGGGGAAGGCGGCGCTTGACGCGATTGTCGCAAACATTCGTACAACAGGGGCCATCGGCATGCTCGTCTGCGATGGCCCCAAACCTCCGGCGCGCACGGCCAAAATCGGGATTGCGCTACTGGCACGCCGAACGGGACTACCCGTTATTCCATTGCGTTCATGGAGTGCGTGGGGGTTTACGTTCCGTAAAAGCTGGTGCAGATTTTATATGGTCTGCCCGTTTAGTCGGGCCGGCCTGTGGTCTGCGCCTCCGATGTCTATCTCGTCTCAGGCAACCCTGGCGGAAGCCGCAGCCTATCGCCTTCAAATTGAACGGACGCTCAACCTCATGGCCGATCAGTCAGAGCGCTACTTCAAGGGCGCTATGCCGTGAGCTGACAGGACGATTTTTCCGGACTCATAGGCATGTAGGAAAGCGTTGGTTACGGCGGGATCAAACTGTGTTCCGGCACATTTCTCTAACTCCGCTAAGGCTGTTTCCACCGGCAACGCATGACGGTAAGGACGGGTAGTGGTCATGGCGTCAAAGGTATCCACGACGGCGATAATGCGCGCCGCCAGTGGCGTTTCTTCACCTTTTAGGCGGTCTGGGTAGCCGGTGCCGTCGTATCGTTCGTGATGATGTTTAACGCCTGGGATAACCGACGCCATCCATTGAATGGAGCTAAGCACTGAAGCGCCGATATCGGCATGGCGTTCCATGGCCTCCCGCTCCGCCTTGTCTAAGCGTGACGGTTTTCTCAAGATAGCGTCATCAACGCCGATTTTCCCAATGTCGTGTAGAATAGAGGAAAAACGCAGATGCTCTCTCTCTACGGCAGAGAGGTTGAAGGAGTCCGCAATCGCTAGACTATATTCCATTACCCGACGGGCATGTTGCCCCGTATAGGGGTCCCGGGCCTCGATGGCGTCCGTCAGAACATGGACCGTGGATAGGAACGCCTCGCTAACCTCTTTATACAAGCGGGCATTATCAAGCGCTATCCCCACACTGTCGGAGAGAGACATCAGGAGATCTAGGTCATGATCGTCGAACGTTCCTATTTTTTTATTGATGGTTTGGAGGACACCGACCAGCGCTCCCTTAACGTGGACCGGGGCGCAGAGCATGTTTCGCGTAACGAAACCACTCTTGTGGTCTGCATCTCTTGAAAAACGCGGGTCATTTTGAACGTCATTAACGATTTGCGCCTTGTCGTGTTCCGCCACCCAACCGGCAATCCCCTGTCCCACTTTCAAGCGGATTTCCTTTAGCTGACCTTCCACCCCTCCGATAGCCACATCAAAGTAGAGTTCTTCCCGTGCGCCATCCAGTAAAAAAAGCGTGCCGGCGGTACTCTGCATCATAGCGGTCATGGCTTCGATCGCGCGCCGCTTTACCTGTGTTTCATCGAGCGACGAGTTTAACAGGTGGTTGAAGTCTCTAAAGGTTTTAGTTAAATTATCCATATTCAACACGTGCGTTTACCCTCATCTAAAAAATCAATAATGGCGGCGAGGCTATGAATGGCGGGAATTCCACCCTGCCTTCCCCGATCAATCAAAAGCGGAGTGATACCGACGTTTTGTGCCCCTTCTACATCGTGCAAAGGGCTGTCTCCGACATGGACCACTTCAGAAGGCAATAGGCCCAGGGCCTCCATGCCCACCCTAAAAATCTCCGGCGCAGGTTTTGCCGCTCCGGCGCGGCTTGAGCATATAACGGCATGAAAAAAATGTCGGATATGCAGTTTCTCTAAAATGGTCTCAAGACGCGAGTCAAAATTTGAAATGATACCCAGTAAGTAACCTCTATCGCACAGTAGGCTCAAGGTTTGCGGCACATCCTCATGAAGTATCCAGGCCTCCTCGCTTTCAAAATGCCGGTAGACGCGCTCAAAAAACGCATCAAAATCGTCAAAGGCAATGCCCTTAAAAACCGACCCTACCACATTATACCACCATTCTTTTTCCCGTACATGTAATTGAGACGTCGGCACCCCCGGAAACGCCATGGGGGGGGCATCTTCAAGGGCCGTATAAAAGCGCTTATCCAAATAGGCCGTGTCCGTGTTTACGCCGTATTGTTTGGCAAACCGACAATAGTGATGTCCGACGCTTTCGCGTATACTAAAAAGGGTCCCGCCTGCGTCGAAGAAGACGCCTTTCACGTAAGGCCTCGTTTTTTCTCTAACCCCTTCATGAGGGCATAGAGCATGTCGTGTGTAGGGGTAGGAACGCGGCCGTTTCGTCCACGGCGTATAATATCTCCGTTGATATGTTCAATTTCCGTTGGCTTACCGTTTTTATAATCTTCGTACATAGAGGTATAACAGTTCTGGAGTGGGTAGGACGTCGTGATCGTATCTTCAGTAATCGTTGGCGCAAGGATCCGGCCTTCGCAAGCGGCAACGGCAATCACTTCTTCAATCCCGCGCCTGACCATTTGAAGCAGATTGTCTGAATGGAGGATTAAAGAAATGGGATGGCCCAGGATGGCCGATAGGGGATTAAACGTTGCGTTCCAACAAAGTTTTTCCCACTTGGTTTTTCTGATGTCGTCGGAGAAGCGACTGGGGATACTAGCGTTAGAAAGATACTGATAGACCCAATGGGCACGCTCATGGGTCGTGTCGGATAATGCCCCCAGCGCGATAATCCCCCGGTGACTGTGTTCGACCACACCCGGTTCAACCAAGCGTGCCGTAAGATAGGTCACTCCGGCGACTAGACAGTCGTTGTGGATGTCGGACGCAGCAAAATAAGACAAGATGCGCTCCTCGCTGTCTACGCCGTTTTGCAATGTTAGCAGCGTGGCACCCTTTTGAATCAGCGGTACCACGGCCGCAACGGCTGGGATGAGGTCGTAACACTTCACGGCTAGAAGGATAAGATCGGCGGAGTCGGCAGACCCCACCCCCTGAACCACTCGGGGACGGACGGAAAAATCTCCGGTCTTGCTTTTTATTTGAAGACCGTCTGCGGCAATTTTAGCGTATGTGGCGGAACGCACCAAAAACGTAACGTCGGCCCCGGCGCGGGAGAGCAGGGCGCCGAAGTAGCCGCCGACGGCGCCAGCCCCTACCACCCAAACGTTACGAAAGGAGGTATTGTCCAATGCAGGCAGCAAGGGCGTCACCGTCTAGCTTCTCTTCCGCGGTGTGCACCAGTTGACCCCCCTTATAGAAATGGGTGGTGGGAAAAGTATCAAAAGTATACCGCTGCTTTATCTCCCGACACGCGCCTGGGAGATGCAACTGGGCCTTGCCAAACAGGACAGCGGGAAAGCGACCGGCTGCCCACTTCAAAACCGGATCGTACTCATTGCACGGCACGCAGGAGGCAATCCCAAAGGCGATGACGGCCGCCGGCGCCTTTAAGAACTCGCCGTAGTTGCCGTCATCTACAACCTGCACTTCCACTACCTTATCACCCTATCCTGTAATCGCTTCTAGGGCCTTAAGGATATCGTTATTGTCGCGCGCGGTGGTGATTTCTTGTACCTTTTTGTACCGCACCTTTCCGGCCTTGTCTACAACAACGGTTGCCCGCTTCCCAATGTTGGCCTCTTCCAGGTAAAGCCCATAGTTTTTCACCACCTCCCGCTTCATGTCGGAGAGCAGCCGGTGTTTCAGCCCCAACGCATCGGCCCATGCCTTGTGAGAATAGGTAGAGTCAATGCTAATGCCAAGCACCTCCGTGTCGGAAGCAGTAAACTTCGGAAGATCGTTTGTAAAACACTTATTTTCACCGGTGCAAACCGGGCTCCAATCAAGCGGATAGAACGCCAACACCACGCTCTTCTTGCCGCGAAAATCTGACAACCGTACTTCCTTCTGGTCCTGATCCTTCAAAGTAAAATCTGGTGCTATCGCCCCAACTTCAATTTCGTCCGACATCCCTACCTCCTTAGTAAAACGCACACAAAACGGCGGGACGCCCCCGCCTTAACAACAACCCTGACCCGGACAAGCCGGAGACAAACAAGGCAAATCCACGTCGGCATTCCGGCGGGGCCTACCCCGTTATAACCCTAAACGAGGGCCGGAATCCAGTCTTTCATATATGGACTTCGGCTAAGTTGGCAGTCTTCCTAAAAAAGGTCCAACCAGTAGAGCAACATGAAGATAACGATGATCACGTTGAAAACGAGACCAACCACAACAATCATGTCAAAAATAGGTGAGTCTTTTGGGCGCTCCATTAATTCCATAACTGAAAAATTAAGCTTGTGTTTGGAAGATCTCGGGCTGGACCTGCCAAAGTCTGCTTATTTCTTCGCTGCGGACATGACGAGGACTCACTACCTAGCCTTCAACTATAATGTGGTCCTCTTCTTCTTGATCGGCGCCCCCTGCAACCTGCGTGAGCTTCTCAACAAAGTGCCCGGCCCATGCCACATAGATACCGCTGGCATCCCTCATGGCCGCAGCACCTTTCACCAGTCCGTGGATCGTTTCTTCGTCTCTACCGTCACGTCGTAACGCCTCAATTTCATCCTGAAACTGATCGTTAAGAGAAGACATGGCCAACGTAATATCCCTAAGCTGCCCAGCCACATCAGACATCGCGTACCTCCTATCTACCGGTGCACAAGCGTGATAGCGTTATGTTTTGCGGCAGAACAGACGACAACGCAAAGCTCACACCCCTTGCAGCGCTCCTCTACCACAACGGCAACCTTCTTATCTTTATTAAAGAGAATGGTGTCCGCTTCTGGGCAGTACATGATGCACAGGCGACACCCCTTATTCGCAACACACAACTCGTCAACGACTTCCGCAACTGCGTACACCTAAACATCTCCTCTCCCCTCTCCCTTCCCTCTCCAGCTTGCGGGAGGGGAACTTTAAGAAACTGGGGTGGTTTGTTCTTAAGAAAACGCGGGTTATGCCAATACGGGGGCCTTCATCTTCTCTGCCCAAGCAACACCACGCTCATAGGCAGACTTAATGGTATCCATGTTCTTCTGTAGCAGTTGCCCTTTTTTAGCAAACTTCTTTTTAATCGCCTCATCGAGCGTGGCCGTACCACCAGACGCCACGTACTTCTTCCCAAAGCGATCCTGTAAGGCCAAGTCCATGGAGTCCATATTAACAAGCTGTGTCGTGCCCATTAACGCCCCCAACATCCCCATATTGGTGGCAAGCTCCGTACCTGCAACCTCAACTGCAATGGTGGTCGCCGGTATATAGAAGATTGGCACGTCTTGGGACGCTAAAAAGTCGAGATTGTCCTGAGACAAAGGGATTTCTTCATCAGAGTTGATAATAATGAGTCCTCCCTTTCGAATGCCGGAGTAGAACGGCATCGTGTAGCATTTTCCGAGCGTGATGACCTGCGGGTGAAAAATCATGACAATATCCGGATAAACAAGCTCCCCTCGGTCATAAATCCGCTCCGGCCCGATACGGACATAACTCTCCGCAGGGGCCATCCGTTTTTCCGCACCAAAAAAAGGATTGGAAATGGCGTGGAACCCTGCCTTTGAAGCTGCCGTTGCCAAAACATGGGCAGACGTCACCACCCCCTGCCCACCTAACCCAGACATCCGTATATTAACACGCGCTCTCATGACACCCCCTTTTTTTTACAACCCCCCTACC
>SBBL01000046.1 GCA_005239745.1 Candidatus Troglogloeales bacterium
AAACATTAAAACATTGTTTTGGGGACCCCGGTGCGAGCTGCTGTGCTCGGAATCCTCATGTACACCGCGTACATTGCGGTTCCTGTGCGCAGTAGCCCTTGCACTTCAAGCCGCCTCGTGACGGTTTTTAGAGGTGCCCTGTTGTTGACTCTTTAGCGTATTGCCCAACGGTTCGATACGCTTCACAAAGCAATAGCAGCGTAATGGCAATAAGCACAAGGGCAACAAAGCCGTTAACGTCGGGGCTAAGCGTTACAGACCAGGGTATGACAAAAAGGGCTAAGGCCCAAAGGGTGATCGTGAGTAAGAAAAACATCGGGACAAGGGTATACCAGGGGTTGCGCCCCGTTTTAATGAGCCAAACTGAAATGCCCAACAGGCTCAAGGCCGCGAGTAACTGATTGCTTGCACCAAAGAGCGGCCAAAACTTGAGATAGGCAGCCTCTCCCGTCGTCATTAGAAAAAAAAGCGGGGGGGCAAGGGTGGCCAGGGTTGCGCCGATGCGTCCGGCCTGTCCCTGCCATCCGGTCAGTTCTTGCAAGATGAGCCGTCCCAGTCGAGTGGCCACGTCCAGGGTATCGTAAACAAACGTGGCAAAGGCCAGTAGCCCAAACGTCATGGCGTACGTCTGTGGCACGCCCAAAAGCGACGCGAAATGGGCTAACCCTTGGGCATAAATTTCCGTAGGGCCTCTGCTAAGCGCCACATCCCCTTTAGCAAACATCATGACCGTGGCGAGAGCAATCACTGCAACCAGTCCTTCCAACAACATGCCACCGTATCCTACCGGTTGGGCGTCGCCTTCTTTGTCCAGTTGTTTTGACGAAGTTCCGCCGCAGACAAGGCCGTGAAATCCGGAACAGGCACCACACGCGATGGTGGTAAACAAAATAGGGAAGAGATAGGCCCCTTTGGGGTTTGTAAAACCGATGAAAGCCGGATATTTCACTTCATCTCCACCGAACAAGAGCCCAATAACACCCACGATTAGCGCACCATAGAGAAAATATCCGCCCAAAAATCCGCGTGGTTGCAGAAGAAGCGAAACGGGTAGGATTGATGCAAAAAAACAATAACCCAAAATAAGGACCCCCCATCCCTTGGCCGGGCTAATGAAGTACCCTTCCGGGAGGGAGAGGGGAATATATTGGCCTCCCCAAATAATCAGTACAATCAGGACAATGGCAATAACCGTTACCATGGGCAAAGCAATTTTGGCCTGGCGCATGACCCTTCCCATTAGAACGGCCAATAGGAGATACAAGATAGACGAAGCGGCCACGCCTCCCCCAAAGCCTTTTGTGAGGAAGGTGGAAGCGGTCAGGTCCGTAAAAGCGACAATGACATAAACAAGCGCAATCCAGACAAAAAGGAGGAAAAGTAGCCCCCCCCTGCCTCCCATGTGTTCCTTAATGACTTCCGCAACCGATTGCGCGCGATGGCGCATGGAAGCAGTAAGCGTGGAGAAATCATGTACAGCACCGATGAAGATGTTACCCACCACAATCCAAAGAAGCGCCGGCAACCAACCGAACCAGAGACCGGCAAGAATGGGCCCTACGATGGGACCGGCAGCCGCGATTGCGGAGAAATGTTGCGGCAGTAAAAGGGTGGGTCGGATCGGGGAAAAATCAACACCATCATTCATGAGGTGGGCAGGGGTAACCCTTTTGTTATCTAGGTCAAACGTGTTACGGAGAAAACGTCCGTAGAGCCAATAGGCCAGAAGAAAGAGGCCCATGACAATAAGGGAAATTGTAGCAATGCTCATAGGGCGGTATCCTATACAAGGGGAGAATAAATTGTCAAAATATAAACCATTGCTTCCCTTCCTCTCCGGCGTTTTGCTGGTTCTTAGTTTCCCCCGCCCTGAAATGGCTTTTCTCGCGTGGGTTGCACTGGTTCCGCTTTTATTGGCTTGTACGGCCACTGCCCCCCACCCACAGCAAGAGGCATTTAAGTGGGGCTTTCTGACCGGTGTTGTGTATTTCGGAGGTACCCTTTGGTGGGTTACCCTCACCATGCACGAATACGGGCACCTTCCGTGGATTGCCAGTGGGCTACTCCTCTGCCTGCTCGTGTCCTATCTCGCTCTCTATACGGGCCTCTTTGCCGCGGCGGTTAGGTATTTTTACCGGCGCACCCCCGGCTGCGTTATTTTCCTTGCTCCGTCTTTCTTTACGGCCCTTGAATGGATGCGCGGGCATTTGCTCACGGGGTTTCCATGGTCAAGCCTGGGCTATTCACAATATCGCGTCCTTCCGGTTATCCAGATCGCTGATCTAACCGGTGTTTATGGTGTGGGGTTCGTTATCGTCTTGGTCAACACGGCCATTTTTTTAGGCCTTGACGCTTACAAGAGGAGGCTCGGCCCTATTTGGGGTATGGCGGCTGTCGTAGTTGTCACGGTGGGGTTTGTTCTAATCTATGGCAACTTCCGCCTTTCTCAACCCATGGGTCAGGCATCTACCCCCGTGTCCGTATCGGTTATTCAAGGCAATATTGCACAAGACCGGAAGTGGGACAACACGTTTCAGGAAGAGACGGTAAATACTTATGAGAGGCTTTCGGATGTCGCACTACAAGAGGCTCGAAACTTCACGGATAAACGCCCACTTATTGTCTGGCCGGAGTCGGCCATGCCTTTTTTCTTTCAAGAGGAGACGCGTTATCGGGATCGGCTTTTATCGCTCTCCAGGGACAAATTCGATCTGCTCTTGGGTAGTCTTGCCTGGCAACCACGGGAGGATGGAACGATTTCCCTGAAAAACAGCGCCTATTTGTTATCGTCTACGGGTGGAATCACACGATACGATAAAATGCATTTGGTGCCGTTTGGGGAGTACGTCCCGTTTTCATCCGTTTTGTCGTTTGTGGGCAAACTGGTAGAGGGGATTGGCGAGTTTGCCCCAGGGAGGGAAGCCGTTGTCATGGACGCGGCCGGAACAACGATCGGAGTTGTCATCTGTTTTGAGGTCATCTTTCCGGAGATTGTTCGCCCCTTTGTGCAAAGAGGGGCCACCATCATGACAACTATTACCAATGATGCCTGGTTTGGAGACTCCGCGGCCCCTGATCAGCATTTTTCAATGGTGGTCTTTCGGGCGGTAGAGAATCGCGTTGCCTTTGCGCGCGCCGCCAATACGGGGATATCCGGTTTTATTGACGGACACGGCAAGATATTGCATGTAACCGACACGTTTGTTGAAGCCGCCGTTACGAAACGGCTCTATCCAAGCCATCACCGCTCTTTCTACACAACCTACGGAGATATTTTTGCCATTGCCTGTATGGTGGTATCCGTATGCGCGCTAATACCGAGTGTGCGACGTATTTGTAAGAGATGGGGTATGCCTTTTTGTGCCTGCTGAGGCGACGCTTGGCCAAATGAAGCAGTCTGCGCCTAACCATTGGGTAGAGCGGCTGGCGGCTCGGTGAATTCAGACGTTGTCCCTCCGTTACGCTACGGGACAACCAGGCACTGGTGAGTGGCGGCCTCTGGGCGAGAGCAAAAAACCGCTCTTATTGGGTGGGTGTGCGGCTATGGGGAATATTTTATAATCTATTGAGAAACGCGAACGATAAATGCTAGTACATGGGTGTTTCCTGTAAAATGGCGCATGGGTTTAATTATTTACTGGCTCCGCCCATAGGGGCATTAAAGAAGAGGGTGTCTCTGAATGCCACGAGTCAAGGATGTCCCTGGCCCATACCGGTTCTTCTTCACAAGCTTCGATTGCAGCGAGCCACCACACGTTCATATAGAGCGTGAAAGCAAGACCTGCAAATTCTGGCTTGAGCCTATTGGGCTTGCCCGTAGTCATGGCTTCAGTGCCCGAGAGCTGAAGCTGATTCGGCGCATTATTCAGACACATCGCGTCATCATTCTGGAGGCATGGCATGAACACTGTGGCTAGCAGCGACCCGCGTATCGAACAGGTGCGCGTTACTGAAGACGAGATCATCGCACAACTCATGGATGGTCGCGTGATCAGTGTGCCTCTTACATGGTCATGGCGACTTGTTGAGGCGACTGCGGCACAGCGCGCTCACTTCCGACTCATTGGCAGTGGCCAAGGTGTTCATTGGCCTGATCTTGACGAGGACATTAGCGTCGAGGGGATGCTTCATGGAACTCCGGCGCGCTGCCCGAAACAGAAAGTCGAGACCTCTG
>SBBL01000090.1 GCA_005239745.1 Candidatus Troglogloeales bacterium
AACGCTCCCATTGTGCCAAGGGGTCCCCAAAAACGAGTTTTTGGGGTGCAAAGGGGTCCCCAAAAACGAGTTTTTGGGGTGCAAAGGGTGCGATATTTGCCTAGGGTCTCAGGAAAGGTTTGATGCGACCGAGATTGCACAGAAGATTCTTTCAGCCGTTATCCGTACCGGTGAACGGTTTGGGATGAATCATGTCATTGCCATCCTGCAAGGCCGGAAAACGGAAAAAATAATTGGATTGGGGCATGACAAACTGTCGGTCTATGGCATCGTGCAAGATTTCAACGGCCAAGAACTTAGGGGAATGATTAGCCTTTTGCTGTCTCATGCGTTGCTTACGAAAAACGGGGAGGCGTATCCAACCCTTGCCGTGACAGAACCCGGTCGTACTTTTCTGAAACAGCGCGAGAAATTATTCCTTACAAGGCCGCGGCGTCCTGTGGAACCCCTGCCTGCCCGTAAACCTGCGCCGGAGTACGATTTGGAGCTTTTTGAGCAACTGCGTTTGTTACGAAAAGAACTCGCGCATCAAAGGGGGGTTCCCCCTTTTGTTATCTTTGGCGATGCGACACTGCAACAGATGGCCACGACATTTCCACAGAGTCCGGAGGCCTTGTCTCAGATTTTTGGCGTGGGAGTCGCCAAGTTGGAACAATTTGGCACAGCGTTTTTAGAGGTTATCCGGCGATACAGCCGTCAGCACTCCCTCACCGCGCGAGAGATTCCATTGCAAAAAAGGGAAAAGCACCGCTCTGCGTTGCGTCGCGACCACAGTCGGCGTCCCGATTCGACGTATCAGGAAACCCGTGCGCTACTCTCCCAGAAATTGTCCCTCCAGACGATGGCGGCGCGCCGGGGCGTCAAAGAAAGTCGGATTATTTATCACTTAGAGCGGCTGACGGCGGCCGGCGAAAAACTGGATATGGCCTATCTCATGCCGCCACCTACGCGCCTGGCTAAAATTGCAACGGCATTTGAGACATCCGGCGGCACACTTCTTTCGCCTGTTGTGGCATTGTTGGGAGATGGATTTTCTTATGAAGAGCTACGCCTGGTTAGGCTTTACCTGCAACAAACGGAGCAGCCAATTCGCAATTATTCTTCCGTTCAGGTAGATCCCTGACGATGCGATACGTTCCATTGAAACGGAACCTGAACGTTTGATATAACTGGACCGGAAGGGGAAGGGATTGAAATGTTTGGTATAGAAACAGCAGAGAAAGTTACCGAGGAATGCCTCGCGGACTTAATTCGCCAGCAAACACAAGACGTCAGGGAAGATATTCGCGACTTAAAGTTGGAAATAAGATTAACAAACCAACGTATAGACACCATCAGTTCATCTTTAGGGAAACGTATAGATGCCTTGAACCAGTCAATGAATCAACGGATGGACTCAACAAACCAAAGGCTCGACAAAATAATTGATCTGATATTGCATCAGGGGAGACATACGTAAGTCGGCTTATAAGCCATGGCCCCGTCTTTACCACCCTAACGGCCTACTCCCTTTACAATCCATGTCCATCATTGATCTTGCGAAATCCACCCCAGATAAAAAGGTCCTACCGCTTCTGCGCACGGAAGAGCTGCTGCTAAATTTGGGGCCTCAGCATCCGTCTACCCACGGCGTTTTGAAGGTTGTACTAACCCTAGAAGGGGAGCGGATTGTCAAGTCTGTCCCGGTCTTGGGTTACCTGCACCGCGGGGTCGAGAAAATCGCCGAAACGATTACCTACCATCAATTTATTCCGCATACTGATCGGCTGGATTATGTGTGCGCCATGTACAACAACTTTGCATACGTCCGGGCGGTTGAAAAACTTTTGGGGATTACCGTGCCGGAACGGGCAGAGTTTCTCCGCACCATTGTTGCCGAAGTACAACGGATCATTGGGCATCTTTTCTGGCTGGGGACCCAAGCGCTGGATATCGGGGCCATGACGGTTTTTTTCTATACCTTTCGAGAACGTGAAGTCTTATTAGAAATATTTGATGACCTTTGTGGGGCCAGGCTTACAACCAGTTGGTATCGTATCGGCGGGGTTGAGCGGGATTTTACCCCTAAAATTATTGACGATATCTACCGGTTTGTAGATAGCTTCCCGGAAAAAATCGTCGAGTACGACACGCTGCTTGTTAACAATCGCATCTGGATGTCCCGCACACGTGGCATTGCCGTCATCTCCGGAGAAGACGCGGTTGCCTTTGGTCTCTCCGGGTCTACATTGCGCGGGTCCGGGGTGGACTATGATCTTAGAAAGGTCAGCCCCTATGGCGCCTACGACAAGGTAGAGTGGCGGGTGCCGCTTGGCACAAACGGTGACACCTATGACCGTTATTGGATACGCATGGAGGAGATGAAGGAGAGCAGCAAGATCATTAGACAATGCCTAGACCGCCTTCCTAGCGGCCCGATCCTTGCCTATCTTCCCAAAATTGTCCTCCCCCAAAAGGACCGTGTTTTTACGGATATGGAGAGCATGATCTACCAGTTCAAACTTTTCTCCGAAGGCTTTAAGGCACCGGAGGGCGATATCTATTGCGGGACCGAGGCGCATAAAGGGGAGCTTGGGTTCTATATTGTTAGTAAAGGGGGGAGCAAACCCTATCGAATGAAGATCCGTGCCCCTTCTTTTGTGCACATGGGGGCGTTTGACCACATGGCCAAGGGCTACATGATTGCCGACGTCATTACGATTTTCGGCACGTACGATATCGTGATGGGTGAGTGTGACCGGTAAGGGAGCGCTCTGTTGCGGGACAGGGTGGATACCCCCAACGGGGTATCCACCCTGCGACTTACAGACCGTTTTAGCGGTCTAGAGCCCTCTACTGATTATGCGGAACCGTGACGGTCGTGGCCGCCTGCGCTGAGACGTTTCCAGAAGCATCTTCGCACTTCGTAGTAACCGTGTACACCCGACCACCCCCTTTACCTAAACGTTCCGCTCGGAGGTCTACCGTTAGCGGTCCCGTGATCAGCCAATCCGGAGAGGTATTCCCATAGCCAGGCCCACTGACTGGCTCATTGCTCGTCACCGAGACAATCTTACAGGACGGGCCGACGTTGGGGTCACAGATGTCCGTTACCGTAACACCTACAGTAACTGAAACCATCTTGTGATTGGGTGGCCAGAGCGTGTTCGGGCCAGCCGACACGCTGGAAATAACCGGCGGAGTTGTATCCTGTACCATCACCGTGGAACTACAGGTGTTGGCATTCCCTGAGCCATCCGTAGTGCTGCAGGTAACAGGTGTGGTTCCTAGCGGGAATGTGGAACCGGAAGCAGGGCAACTTGTTGCCGCGATACTACAGTTGTCAGAAGACGTTGCGCTAAACGAAGCCGCCGCCCCGCTTGGGCTTGTACACTCCACCACCTGTGGCGCAGGACAAGTAATGCTAGGTGACTCCTCATCCACAACCGTTACCGTAGCCGCACAGAAATCCATAAGACCGCCAGGGACATCCGTCACCTTCAGGGTCACGCCTGTGCTCCCCAGGCCATAGGGCCCAGCCGGGGTTTGATCAAGGGTAATGGCATCCCCGTCGGGGTCGGAAGAGCCGTTGTCTACGGATGCGGACGCCGCACTACAAACCCCCGGGTCCGTAGGCACGGTTACATCTTGGCACTGGGCGTCTGGCGGGTGGTTCTCAACTTCACATATCGCGGAGCAGCCGTCCCCATCCGTATTGTTTCCATCATCACACTGCTCGGCAGGATCAGTATCGCCGTCACCACAAACGTGACAATCCGGATCGTCATTATCCGTCAAGCCATCCCCATCATTGTCTATGCCATCGTTGCACGCCTCTACCGCAAGCGCAGCGAGGCAAATGGTGGCCCATGTGGAGCTTACCACCCTTGAGTGTAAGCCGATAGGGGCCCCTGGCCATCCCCCATCAGCCATCTGATTGGCAACGATCCAGTTAACCCCACCCTGCATTGCAGGAAAGCCAGGGGTATTTAGTTCTCCGGCGGCAAGCAAGCCGCAGACGGCCTGTCCGCTAGCAAATGCGTCGCTTGCCCCCCCCATTGAGCCGCTTGTTGCGGTAACGGACCATCCGCCATCGCCCTGCTGTTTACCCTTAAGTAACGCGACCATACTCAGAACCTTGGGGTCATCAACGGGAACGCCTCCTCCGGTTAACCCGATAATAATCCAAACCGCATCCCCAATATAGCGACCATCACCGGCATCCGTCGGGCTCGCCCCCATCAGAAAACTAACTGCTTCGGAGATAGCAGAAGAGAACAACATATCGCCCGTCATATCAAATGCCCGCCGCCATGTGTGGATGGCCTGGGCTGTGGTCTGAATATCCCCGATATTAACCGGCTGATGAAAATGGTCATGAGGGACGCTTCCATTCGCATTCTGATAAGTTAAAATGTACTTAGCCCCTCGGATAAAACGATCTTCATCGAAATCCGCCGTCGTCATGGGGTCTATATCGCTCATTCCATAAAAGGCCCAGGCACTTGTTGTCCATGGAAGACCCGCGAACGAGGTATGGGAACCCACATGTGTAACGGCCCCGTTTCCTGACCCGGCACCGTCATACTGCTGAGTATAAAGGCGACTCAACAAGGTGTTAAATTTTGCGATGTCCACCGTGAGGGCCGAGCTCTTATCCGCAAAGGATGCGGCCCTTATAGCCTGAGCCGTCACATGACAAGTGAAACAGGCATGCGCCCCATCAAAAACAACAGCATCATCCACAATAAAATCCACGCCCTTCTGAGCAGCATCAATCACCGGATCGGCCCCCTGAGCTAAAGGGACCATGGAACCAAACATGAATGCCGCGAAAATTACGGCACGAAACACTAACCATCTTCCGAAAAGTAACGTTTTTGTTTTCATCTCCATCCTCTCCTTATCTCTAAATCATTGGAACACGGTAACGTACGCCCTTCTCCCGCCGGCTAAGAAACCCCAGCGCCCGGAATGCCCTACAGGTTCACCTCAAGCCAATAAATACCCTCGAATGACGGAACAGCCTGAAGTGCCGAGGAGTATAATAGTGTTCCTGAGACGTGTCAATCAAATTTAGCATGGAGAATTCTCCGCCCAGCTTTATGTCTTTCTGGCACCGTTATTGCTGTCCTATGGTGGAGGCTAGTGTCTGATTGGATTATTAATGGATATTACTCGGGGGTGAATCCCCTCCTTAAGATGAGGAGGGGTTAGGGGTGGTTTGAAAGGGCGCAGGAAAAACAATGGACTAAAGCGTAAAGGAAAGAGTCTATGAAA
>SBBL01000094.1 GCA_005239745.1 Candidatus Troglogloeales bacterium
AAGGCATGGCATCCTCCAGTGTAGGATAACCCTGCCAGTATAGAAAAAAGTGTTACCCATGTCTCCGAACATGTGTTACCTATGTCCCAAGTCTATACATTAAGGAGGGGAAGGGGTGGTTTGAAGGGTGATTTCGGCAAACAAGGACTTGTGGGTAATGGTAAGGGACGACGGGGGTCACCCTGCCCCTATAAATCATAAAAAACGTTAGGGAACGTATTTACCGAAGAGGAGTGAAGCATTGGTGCCGCCAAACCCAAACGAGTTGGAGAGGGCAAAACGGAGTTCCCTCTGACGGGAATAATGCGGGGTATAATCCAGATCGCACATTGGATCAGGGTGATCTAGATTGATCGTTGGCGGAACAACCCCCTCAAGAAGCGAGAGAAGGGTGAAAACGGCCTCCACCCCGCCTGTCGCACCCAGAAGGTGGCCCGTCATGGATTTTGTGGCACTGATCGAGATGCCACTGGCCGATGTCTGAAAAAGCGTTTTAATCGCCATAGTTTCAATGGCATCTGCCATGGTGGAGGTGGCATGGGCGTTGATATGGTCAATCTCTTCCGGGCGCACCCCTCCATCCTCCAGGGCAAGGCGCATACACCTAATCGCTCCTTCACCATCGTCCGGAGGCGCCGTGATATGGAACCCATCTGCCGTGGTTCCATAGCCCATCACCTCACCATAAATACGCGCATCTCTGGATTGCGCGGATTCTAGCGCTTCTAAGAAAATGATACCGCTTCCTTCCCCTAAGACAAAACCGTCACGGTCTTTGTCAAACGGGCGGCTGGCCTTAATAGGAGCATCGTTGCGCCTGGATAGCGCACGAGAGGCTGAAAATCCGGCGACACAAAGCGGGGTAATCGCAGCTTCTGTGCCACCGGCAATCATGGCATCGGCATCGCCCCGCTGTATAAACCGAAATGCGTCACCAATACAATGATTGCCGGTGGCACAGGCGCTAACGGCCGCGCTGTTTGGCCCCTTTGCCCCATAACGGATACTTACCTGTCCGGAGGCCAGGTTGATAATGGACATCGGGATAAAAAAGGGGGTGATACGCTTTGGGCCTTTTGTAAGCAGAACTTTATGCCACTGCTCGATGGCGTGGAGCCCGCCGATGCCCGACCCAATATAAACGCCTACTCTATCGGCATTGGCAGTGGAGATAGAGAAACCGGAATCATCTATTGCCATCCGGCTTGCCGCCATCGCGTAATGGATAAAGGTATCCATCTTTTTGATTTCTTTGCCGTCAATATAGTCAGCCGGATCAAAACCCCGAACTTCAGCGGCAATTTGGACCGGATAATCGGTGGGGTCAAACTTCGTGATGCGGACAACCCCTGACTCACCCCTACAAAGCGCCTGCCAGCTCTCCTCTACCCCTATCCCCAGCGGCGTAACTAGGCCGAGGCCTGTGACAACAACTCGCCTTTTCACGTGGGCACCCCTAAAAACCTATCGTTTTCATAGGTGCCCACGCACAGATCAGCGCTGGAAGATCCAAGCTAGGCTTTTGCTTGCAGGTATTCAACGGCGTCCTGTACGGTAAGGATCTTTTCTGCATCTTCATCCGGGATTTCTACAGAAAACTCTTCCTCAAACGCCATGACCAATTCTACGGTATCGAGGGAATCAGCCCCTAAATCTTCCACAAACGAGGCTTCCGAGGATATACTACTCACGTCAACATCAAACTGTCCGGAAATTACCTTTTTTACACGCTCTTCAATCGTCAAGACATTCCCTCCTTAATCACAACGTTACCTCTTCCTCCCTCACTAACCTGCCATGTGCATACCACCATTGACATGAAACACTTGGCCTGTTACATAACCCGCCTCTTCCGAGGCCAAAAATCCCACCGCGTACGCAATATCAGCCGGAACGCCAAGACGCCCCATTGGGATCTGGGTCATCAGTGCGTCTTTTGTGGCAGAAGGTAACCCGGCGGTCATTTCGGTTTCAATAAATCCCGGGGCCACTGCGTTTACGGTAACACATCGGTTTGCATATTCTCGCGCAAGAGTTTTTGTCAACCCCACGATGGCCCCTTTAGACGCGGCATAGTTGGCCTGCCCCGCATTCCCAACGGCGCCTATGATGGACGAAATGTTAACAATCCTCCCCCATCGCCGCTTCACCATCGAAGGCAAGACCACCTTGATACAATGGTACGTCCCGTTCAAATTGACCGACATCACCGCATCCCAATCGGCATCCTTCATACGAAGCAGGAGTCCATCCCGTGTAATACCCGCATTGTTGACCAAAATATCAACCGCGCCATACCGTTTCAGCAGCGGCGCCACCGCGGCCGCAACCGACTTGCTAGAGGCGACATCGGCGCAAACGGCCGATGCCGTTAAGCCCTCCGAGACGATCTGTGAAACCGTCTGATGGGCTGCTTCGTCGTCGCGATCCAACGCTATCACGGCCGCACCAGCCTGCGCAAGATGCCGCACAATGGCCTTCCCAATCCCCTGAGCCCCACCCGTTACTAGGGCAACACGACCTTTTAAGGACATGACTTTTTCTCCCTCTCTTCCATCACGTGCCACAGTCGTTCAATGTCCGCGCTATTTTCGACGTGCAGGCCGGTTACCCCCGACACCGTCCTCCTCAACAAGTTAGATAGCACCTTCCCAGGTCCAATTTCTACAAAAAGGTCAACCCCTAAGCCTACCATTTGCCGTATTGTCTCTCCCCAAAGTAGCGGAGCCGCGACCTGACGGGTAAGACCGGACTTAGCCTCCTCCCATGTATGTACTACCCTGGCCTCCACATTATTGATCAGTGGAACCTTCAAGGCACCCCCCCTGATAGATTCAAACGCATCGGCAAGTTTTGTACAAACCCCGTTCATTAGCGGTGAATGGGAAGGAACACTCACCGGTAGGGGAATCACCATTCTTGCCCCTAGCCCCTTAGCTATCCCACCGGCTATATCCACGGCACGCGCCGTACCAGAGATCACAATCTGGTCGGATGTGTTCAAATTAGCTACAACGACAACCTCTCCACCCCCGGACGTTTCTCTACAAATGGCCTCTACCGACACACGGTCTAGACCGACCACCGCCGCCATGGCTCCCTCTCCTACGGGAACCGCTTCCTGCATCCACTGTCCCCGCTTATGCACGAGTAAGACGGCGTCGGTAAACTCCATGGCGCCCGAGGCGACAAGCGCCGTGTACTCACCCAAACTGTGCCCAGCCACATAGGCTGCCCTGCCGGCAAACGTCTCCAGTGACCTCAAAATGGCAATACTGGTCACCAAAATGGCGGGCTGCGTATAGGCCGTCTGGTCCAGGGATGCTTTCGGCCCTTCAAAACAGAGTTGTATCAGATCACGGTCGAGCAGATGCCGCGCTTCGTTGAATGTGGCACGCGCCGCCTCGTGCCGATCGTACACATCTTTTCCCATCCCAACACATTGGGACCCTTGCCCCGGGAACAAAAACGCAATAGACATGGCCAGGAGGTCGGTAAAAATTTCAGGTTACCGATACGTGCTTTAGCACTCGGTAAACGCAACTGGCCCGATACTACATTTTTAATGATAAAAAGTCCATGAATATCAAGTGGTGCCCTTAGGAAGCGTCCGATGTATGTTAAACGATCAATGGAATGGAGCCACGACGGAATGGAGCCACGACTGATCAAACTTGGCACCGATTTGAAAGAAAATACCCCGCGCGGAGTAGCCACTGGCCTTAAAATCGCGGTCATGGAAGCCGGCAAAATTATATCCCACCCCCACCCGAACATCCCGATCCATCAGATAGCCCGTGAAGACCCCATAAGACGACTCAAAGCGATGAGACGACCAGGAATGCAGCATCGCGGCGCGTGCGCCAACATCCCACCGCTTTAGGTTGCTGAGCAGTTCCACCCCCCACAGATCGGTGTAACCGGTGTAGGTCTGTCCGCCAATGTCACTGTGCGCATATTTGGCGCCATATTGTAGTGAAATCTGGGTGCCTCGGTCCCATAGGTAGTTGCCGTTGGCGTTATAGATCATCTTTCGTGTGCGCTGCCCTCCGGACGCATCCTTTCTGTCTTCGGAAACATAGTCGAGACGGTTAAGAAAGATCCATCGGCTTATCACCGGACGATGGATATAGCTCAACGCAATACGGCCGGTGGTTGACTCTGCGGTCACCGATTGCGTATCTGTCCGCTGTAAGTGTAAGGCCACCGCCCTGCCTTGCGTCAGCGTGCGGTAGAGGCCGGTCACAAGGTTCCATTTGTCTTCTTGGGTAGCACGGCGTATCTCAAGGCGGGAAGTCCATTGCCATGGGTCGCGATGAAAGGCCGCACCAACGGCCACTGCCGTAAAATCGTTTCCATTAGAACCTACCGCCACAGGCACATTGGAATGGAAGGGTGCGGGGCTTGCCCCGCTTAGCGTAGCGGAACGGTCCAGACCAAAATCCAGTTTCCAGTTTTGGTCAATCTGCCATAATTGATTAAGTCCAAGATTGGCAAAAAGACGTTCCCCCGATTCAGACGTCCGACGCTCAACGGACGTCTCCACCACGGAACCCTGCCACGGTGTCGTGCGAAGACCCGCCCGTGATCCCTCCGTATCTTGGGTATTGCCCCACGTCCATTCTTGTTCTGCAAACAGGCTCACTTGTTCGTTCACCTTAAAGTCGGCACCTCCCACGAGACGGGTTGGGTAGTCCGGATGCGTGGCATCCCCTGTAACCGGCACCTCTCCCTTCAGACGGAAGACCAGACGATTTTCCGGCATTGCGTATGTTCCCCCCTGGGTCCATAAGATGGAACGACGATTGCCTCCTGATGCATCCCTGTCGTTTGCCCAACGTAAACCGCTGGTCAGTGTATAGGGTCCGGAGGCAAAATCGAGCCGACTTGCGACTGTATTGCGCCAGGCTTCCGTATTTAAATTTTCCGAGTGATACGCCTCAGCCACCCACGACGTTTTCTCGTTCTGTTTGAGTCGTGCTTCTACCCCCCACTTACGCGTGCCGATCTCACTCTTTTGTTGCTGACCCAAACCAAACTGCAGACCTTGATGACGAAGATAGGCCCGTCCGCGCCAGGCACCCGTTTCTTTGGCGACCTCCAAACGCCATGCGTCTCCCTCCCCAACGTTCTCGACGTCGCTTTTGGCATATTCACTTTTAACGTGGAGGGACGGAGCCATCTGATAGTGGAGGTCGAGACCGGTCAGAGATCCCTTCTTTCCTACGTTGCCTTCTTCAATTCGACTGACACCCACTTCCACCCCGCTCAATGGCCTGAAGGCGAGCCGCCCTCCGCCGCTAATCTTTTCATCCATCCGATCATCGGCTTCATACTCGGCAACGATATAGATCGGATTAAACCGGTCGTCTTGGCTGGGGACCGGTGATTTGAAGAAGATCGTGCCGTCATCATAGGCGATTTGATAGTCCACAAATCGCACAAGGGGCCGAGAGGTAACAACCACCTCACTCTTAAAACGATCCCGCGTTTCAAGCACGATCTTGTCGCTACCTACAATCACCTGTTTACGGGTGAGAGAATAAAGACCGGAAGTGCCATCCCCCTGCATCTCGTCCCGCACGGAGGCCGAGCCGGTCTTTGTCGCAAACAGGTTATAGTCAAACCGTTCACCCCGATACTCCGATTTTAGGCCGTTTAGCGTCCGAGAATACCGTGCAAATTCCGAAACGGTGAGTCCCGTATCGTAATCTCCAAAAAGTGCATAAAATCGCTCCTTCTCTAGTTTCAGATAGAGTTTACGTTGGCTTGCTGCCTCATAGCGTTGTTCCGTAGCATCCCCGTATAATGTGTAGTAGCGACCGGGATCGGTCACCCGTTTGAGCGTAGAGGGATCCTGCTTTTCTTTATCCGAGTCAAACGCCAGCGTGAGTAGATAGTCTCCCCTTACCGCTCCTTTTGCAAAGAACGCAAGACGACTCTCCTGATAAAACGGATCGTTAAGCCCAGCAGCATCCAGTCCGTCCGTATTCCCGCGTCTAAGGTTAACCCCCACCTCTCCCTCGGCAATGCCCACAACCATCCAATCCCGCATCTCGGGCCGGATCCAGAAAGACAGCGCCTCTCGATGCCGATCGTTGAATTCAAACGTTAGGGTCGCTTCGCCCGATTGCGTGGTGGGGTTAATCCGGATGAAGGCGATCCCCTCGTTCCCGGTAACCGTATAATGGAGACGGCCGTCTCCCACCTCCGTAAGTCCGCTTTTCTCTATTTGTAAAGCGCGGTCATACGATTCATAGGGGGGAGAGAGGGTATAGAGGCCGGTGACCCCTTCGCGAACAGGGTATCCGTCCTTATCGCGGAGTTGCACCGCGATCGCGGAGGGATGTTTTCCATCCGCGACCAAGCGCGAACGCGCGTAAACCAGTTGCGCGGTCACGGGAGCATCTGAGAAATGAATGTTGCGTTCCAATCGGCCGGTCTCGTTTCCGGTGGCATCAGTGAGCACCACCGCGAAAAGGTTGTCTCCCGTCTGCAGGGGGACCCCCCGCCAGCGACTGACCGCCGTCGTCCCCTGCTCGTTTTTATCCATGCCGTCGTAATTGAGTGGGCTGACCTTTTCCAGACCGTTTAACAATGTGATCTGCTGATGGGGATCGTGCTGAATAAAAATGGAGATAGCCGGTATGGT
>SBBL01000118.1 GCA_005239745.1 Candidatus Troglogloeales bacterium
ATCTTATCTTAAAACCATCGGCTCGAACCGCCGGTTGGCGGCGGGGAAGTTGGGGGTGGATTTCAAAAAACCATGGAATTCCCTGCACGAAGCCCCAAGCCCAAGCGCGAAGCGCCCCCTCCAATTCTCGCGCAAATCAACTTTGGTGGTCCCAACGGGGTTCGAACCCGTGTTTTCGGCGTGAGAGGCCAACGTCCTAGGCCACTAGACGATGGGACCAGCAACCAAGACTTCATAGGATAGCCGCTTTTGCGCGGAGAACTTCCACCCATATCGCAATTCAAATGCAATAGCGTGTGTACCTATTTGCAGTGGCATAAATGTGAACGAATGTATTCCCGTATCCGTTACCCGAATATTTTGTGTTCGTTCATACTCGTCACCCACTAGCTTAAGCGAGACGCTATCATACAGAATGGGGGTCCATCTTGCCCCCAGCGTACGGTCCTCCCAAAGCCGGAGACTAAACGTTTTTCCCAACTCTCCTGCAATTTTAGTAACCGGCTGCGTCATCTTAAGCGCTGTAATGGGTAGAACTATATGGAGGAGAAAGCATGGTTGTCAATTGCCCAAATTGTTGTTGATGGGAGTAGTTTTCTGCAGCTTTACGGGAAAGCTCCCCCAGCCAAGTACGCAGGTGGGCATCCATCAGTTTACATAAGATATCAGTAAGCGCACCCACATTTGACTGATCTCTCCATACGAGCATAGACAATGCTTCGGTCAACAGTTCTGATGCCCCGTTGGTTTGCGTGGTGACCACCGGGGTACCGGACGCCATGGCCTCTAAGCAAACGTTGGCAAACGGATCATACCGTGTCGGCAGAACAAACAAATCAGCCGCCGCATATAGGTACTCGATAGGATAAAAGGTATTGTCAGGATGCGTTCCTTTGTGCATCACACCCATAAAGCGTATCTGATGAGGGAGGCCCAGGCGCCTAGCCCTACGCGTGTACGCACTGGGGTCCCCCTTCCCAACCACGAGCACCAGAAACTCGCCACACCCACTCCGGTGCATTCGGGCAGCCGCTTCAATGAGAAGGTCCAGTCCTTTTCTTTCAAAGCCGGAGCCGACGAAGAGCATAAGAAGTGTTTGTTCCGTAAGCTTTAATGACGAACGAATGCCCGCCCGATGCTTACGATTAGACGGGTGAAACCGTTGAAGGTCTACTCCATTTTGGATAACTTTGATGCGATTTGATGGTGTTTTGTAGTGTCGAATAATCTCCTCTTTGACACGATGGGAGTTGGCAATAATCATAGGAGTGTGTACATAAATATGTTTCTCAATGGCTAAGGTGGCAAGATGAAAGGGGTTTATCCATATCGTGAGTTTTTTATATCCAGACACCTGGCGTTGTTTGAGCCATTCGCGATGACAGCCGCCTCCTGCCCGATAAACGTCTTGATAAAGCGTTCTCTCAAAGCTAATGATAGAATCAAAGAGTTGCCGTTTTATCATCAAACGGCTAAAAAGCATGAAGCTGACCAACCTAAAAAACGCGCCAAAGCGCAGTATCGGGACACGATGGAAGATTAACCTACCGGAATCGCCTCTCCCGAGCGCTTCTGTCCACTCGGCAGCAAAGAGGTGGACTTCATGCCCTTGCAATATCAGATAATTGATAAACTGTGAGACAACATGCTCGGCGCCACCGAAAGCAACGTACCGCCCGCAGACAACAGCAATCTTCATGTATAAACCCGCTGCCTAGCTATGCTTCGTACAGTGAGTCACCCATCCTCCATCATACCGGCTACACCCATATCCAGTGTCTTGTTCCTGTCATGGATTTCGGCTGAGCCTGCCCCGTGGAGCCGCTCAGTTACAGTTCTAAACGGGGAACATGCCGGAATGACATACCTTTAAGGGTAAAGAAGTGTTGGAGGCGCCACGCTAGGTCTAGGACACCGCCGTAGAAGGCCGCGATACCCTAAAGAGATTGAGGCATAGGGTAAGTTTATGTACCCTGCGAGAGGCACGGTTTCGAGGAATAATGCCTTTTGCAGCAATGCGGTCGATATAGGAAACGGCTGTACAGTAGCGTGACTGCGCCAATACCGGGTCGTCCCCCGCGAGTGCCTCGTAGGCCTTTTTAACATAAGTGCGCAACGCGGAGAGCGCACTTCGGTTACGATCGCGCCTCTTTTGCGCCTGCCGCTCCCGCTTTAACGAAGACACATGACGAGCCACACCGCCTCCTTCACTCCCTGTAAACGCCTCATACTATCATGGGCCGCGGCTAAGAATCAAGGCCAGGGAAGGGTATTGCCTACTGTTTGCGTCTAAACTGCTCTAACAGTGAATCTCTTTCGGAGGCGGGCGCTATTTCTACCTCTGTGTCTGCAAGCACACCCCCTGTTTTAGTGTTTTGGAGGGTCAGATGCAGGCGATAGGTATCCCCTTTACTTGTAGGGATGTCGGTACCATGGGGGGGTACCACCTGTATACGCATAAAATACAAAAGGCCTTTCTGGGCGGCATCTTCCAGCGTTGCAGGGGAAGATAGCTTTTCTATCTTGAATCGTTTGGTATCCGAGAAGGCTGCCAAAAGGGCTTGAGTGAGCGGATGCGCCCCTGCTTCTTCGCTCACAACCACGGCTAGCGGAATTCGAAGGGCAGAGAGCCGGACGCGGTCACCCAGCCCTATTTCTTGCTCATTAGAGAGCCGTACCGTCATAGCGGTGTGCTGCAGTACCTCTTTTACTTCAAGATCGGTCAATACCTCTTCACGAACCCCAATTAAAACCCCAGTCGTCGGATGTAGGATGGGTTCCGTCTCGCGATAGACCGTTAGAAGAATTCCCTTGGACAACCCAATCTCCCAGCCCAAATTGACCTGAGATTCAATCCCCTCTATCCATATCACCTCTCCCGTCACCGGGGGGAAATAGCTTACAATCGTTTGGACCATATCATCCACCGTACCGCGCGTAAACGGCGTAGCGGGTGGCATCCCCCATGCCACCGATGCACACTGGACGGATAGATAAAGGACGTACGCCACATATCTCACAAAAAACTTACTTGCCCACCGACGCAACGCCGCTCCTTTCAGTCTTTGGCACGCGCAGGGTGACCATATTAGCATGTGCCATGAGTCCTTCTGCCCGTGCAATACGCACCAAATGATGTCCCGTTTTCGTAAGCGCCGCTCCAGTATAGGAAACTACGCTGCTGCGCCGGATAAAGTCATCCACCGAAAGCGGTGAAGAAAACCGGGCCGTCCCACCGGTAGGAAGGACATGATTGGGCCCGGCAATATAATCACCCAGTCCCTGCGGTGTGGTTTCTCCTAAAAACAGTGAGCCGGTATTAACAATTTTGGGGGCCAGATCAAAGGGGTTGCCCACAAAGAGGGACAGGTGTTCCGGGGCGATGGCATTGGCCATTCGGGTCGCCTGATGCAGATTACGAACAATAAAGATAACACCCTGTTTTGCAAGCGATGCCTTTATAATATCCTTTCTTGGAAGCGTCGCAGCCTGGGCGGCCAACTCCACTTCAACCGCTCGCGCCAACTGCGCGGAGGGGGTGATTAAGATGACGACGGCCATTTCATCATGTTCGGCCTGTGAGAGCAAGTCAGACGCCACGTAGCGCGGGTCGGCTTTTGCATCCGCGATAATGAGCAACTCGCTTGGGCCTGCAATCATGTCAATGGCAACTTCGCCATAGACCAACCGCTTGGCCGTGGCGACGTATTGGTTCCCCGGCCCAACAATTTTATCCACCTTGGGAATGGTTTGTGTGCCAAAGCTAAGGGCGGCAATGGCCTGTGCCCCACCAATTCCATATACTTCAGAGATACCGACAATATCCGCCGCAATCAAAATGTACGGGTTTTGCTTCCCTTCCGGGGTGGGCGAGCAAAGAACCAACTTAGGGACCCCTGCCACCCGGGCAGGGATCGCGTTCATGAGCACCGACGAAGGGTAGCTTGCCAGGCCACCGGGGACATACAGCCCCACCCGTTCGATGGGATGAACCCGTTGCATCAGGACAATGCCGTCCTTCTTAAGGGTCCAGCCGTCCTGTCTTTGTCTTTTATGAAAGGCGGTAATCCGGCTCGCGGCATATTTTAGGCTTTCGACTACTTTTGGGTCTGCTTTTTTATAGGCACGCTTAAACGCCTCTCTCCGAACCCGCCACTTTGATGGCGGCAACGTGTGGCGATCAAAAGCCTGCGTATACCGTGCAACGGCGACATCTCCATGCTTTCTCACCTCTCCAAGAATTTCTTGGACTACCCGCACCACCGGTACGGCAACATCATCAACCACGTCCATGCGCTGCAGGACCCTTTGATAGGCCGCTTCAAACGCACTATCCCCCGCACGTACCACTTTTATTCGCACAGGGCCGCCTTTCTAAGAGATTCGATCACCTGTTGGATATGAGGGTATTTCAATCTAAAGCTGGAACGATTGACAATGAGTCTGGCGCTGGACGTGACCAATTCGGCAATCACCCGCAACCGGTGTAGACGAAGCGTTTCACCCGTCTCTGTCAGGTCAATAATTTGGTCCGCGAGACCCCTTGAAGGGGCAAGTTCAATGGAACCGTACAGCTTAATAATCTCAACGGCTACGCCCTTTTCAGAAAAATAGCGTTCCGTGATATTGGGGTATTTAGTGGCAACACGCAACGGCCCTGAAGGATAGCGCTCCTTCCGGGTGGGTTCTGCTAAGACAATTTTACAGGCACCGAAAGAAAGATCAAGCGGTACATAAACGTCGCGCATTTGTTCTAGTAACAAATCGTGACCCACAATCCCGATGTCGGCAGCCCCATGCTCAACGTATGTCGGCACATCGGTTGCCCGGACGAGAATGACCTGCCCACCCGCATTCGGAAGCGGGAAGGTCAATCTACGACCCTCCGGGGACAGTCCAGGAGGGCAGATGCCAACGCGCTTAAGCAGCCCGATGGTGTCCTTAAGCATCCGCCCTTTAGATAATGCAATGACTAATCGGGGGGACCGACCTGTTTGAGGGGTCATGGTTAGACGGCCCCTGAAATGCGCTCAATAGAAGCACCGACGCCGGAAAGCTTTGCTTCCATTTTTTCGTAACCGCGATCAATGTGATAAACACGCGAAACATGGGTCAAATCTTCGGCAGCAAGGCCCGCAAGCACCAGCGCGGCACCACCGCGCAGGTCAGACGCCATCACGGGTGCCCCCGATAATCTGGGGACTCCGCGGATCGTCGTGTCCTGTCCATGGTGGGTAATGTCTGCCCCCATTCTAGCAAGCTCCGCGATATGATTGAGTCGTCCATCAAAAACCGTTTCAGTCACCACAGACATACCACTTGAGAGTGCAAGCACGGCCATCAGCTGGGCCTGCATGTCGGTGGGGAACCCAGGATGTGGCCTTGTTGTAACCCGAACCGGATGAATCTTCCCCCCCTGTACGCGAATACCGTCATTTTCCTCCGTGATCGTTGCCCCTGCCTCCCTCAGTGCCCCACAAATGGAGACTAGATGAGATGGATGACAAGTGGACAGATAAATATCCCCTCGTGTAATCATCGCAGCTGCCATATACGTTCCCGCTTCAATCCGGTCGGGAATAATGACATAGGCGGTGTCTCGGTCCGGTTCATGCCCTATTCCCTCAATCCGAATCTGAGGAGTGCCCGCACCTTCAATGCGAAACCCTAAGGTTGTTAAAAATGTGGCAAGGTCAACAACTTCAGGTTCACAGGCGGCATTGGTAAGAAGGGTGGTGCCGCGCGCACCCGTGGCTGCCATCATAATATTTTCCGTGCCGGTAACGGTCGGGATATCGAAATGGATGTCGGCCCCGTGCAGCCGACGCGCTTTGGCGTGGACAACCCCATGGTTAATAGAAATTTCCGCCCCCATTTTTTTTAGGGCCTCTAGGTGTAAGTTAATCGGACGCGAGCCAATGGTGCATCCACCCGGTAGTGACAGATGCGCTTCGCCGCATCGGGCCAGCAGCGGCCCCAAAACTAGGACGGAAGCGCGCATGGTCTTGACCAAATCGTACGGCGCCTCACAATGTTCAATAGACGTCACGCAAATGGAGAGCCCTTCTTTTGTGTATTGAACCGTCGCCCCCAACCGCTGCAAGAGTCGTCCAATCGTGGTGGTATCCCCGAGTGTTGGAATATTTAAGAGAAGATGTGAGCGGGAGGAGAGCAAAGTCGCGGCCATAATCGGCAATGCCGCATTCTTGGCCCCACCGATGGCTATCTTTCCTGAAAGGCGCCGCCTGCCCTGTATAACAAACTTATCCATCTAAACTCTCCGTTTGCAGATAGCCACACGGTCAATGCCACTCAGATCTGGGAGAAGGGTCGCTTCAAACATCGTTTCCTCCCGAACATGCTTGCGAAACCATACGCCATCCCCAAGTTCGAATATCAGAATGCCGTTTGGAGCCAGATAAGACGGTGCTTCTTGCAGGATGCGGCGATAAAAGGCCGTGCCTTCGTCTTCTGCAAAGAGTGCGGCCTGTGGCTCAAAGTCACGCACGTCTATGGGAAGATTCCATCGTTGTGATGGCGCAATATAGGGAGGATTACAGATAATTAGGTCAAACACGTCCTTCCCCCTTTGAAGCGGTTGAAAGAGGTCTCCTTGTAGAAAGGTGACATGGGGGAGCCGTTTTGTATTCATTCGTGCAACCCAAATGGCCTTCGCGGAGATGTCTATTCCAACCACAGAGGCATCTTTGCAAAAGGATCCAATAGAGACGGCCAAGGCCCCACTGCCGGTGCATAGGTCTAGGACGCGGCCGGGGGGATTTATTGCGCGCACGGCTTCCACAATCATTTCCGTTTCCGGGCGCGGGATAAAAACCCCGGGCAAAACTTTCAAGGTAAAACCATAGAACGTTACTTCTTGGGTGATATATTGCAGCGGCTCGTGTGCACAGCGTCTGGCAACGGCACGCAAAAAGCGCGTGATTTGCCCGGATGAAAGAGGCAACAGGGGCCTGCGGTAGACATCCATTCGTGGCAGGTGAAGCAATGCGCACAAAAGCAGTTCAGCCTCCAGCCGGGGAGAAGGGATTTCAGCCGCACGTAACTTGTCCGCCCCGCGATGGAGTACGGCCTTAAGGTTCCTATCGCCCGCGGGAAGCGGCCCATCAGACGGTGATGGCTTCATCATGCGGCGGCTGTTCGCAATCGGGAGAGCTTATCGTTCTCGTCTTGGAGGGCAAGGGCGTCAATTAAAGTATCCATTTCTCCTTCTAAAATGCGGTCTAATTGATAAAGGGAGAGATTGATGCGATGATCGGTAATGCGACCTTCCTTGAAATTATAGGTACGGATTTTTTCACTACGATCTCCGGTGCCTACCTGTGATTTCCGATCCTTGGCAATCTGTTCTTGCTGTTTGGTTTGCTCCATTGCTAAGAGTCGCGAACGAAGTACCCGCATGCCTTTATTCCGATTTTTAAGCTGAGAACGCTCATCCTGGCATGATACCACAAGGCCGGTAGGCAGATGGGTCAGCCGGACGGCTGAATAGGTGGTATTGACGCTCTGCCCACCGGCACCGGAGGAGCAGAAGGTATCAATACGCACGTCCTTCGGGTCAATTTGTATCTCCACCTCGTCCGCTTCTGGAATGGCGGCGACGGTCACCGTAGAGGTATGAATGCGACCACTGGCCTCCGTTTCCGGTACCCGCTGCACCCGATGCACACCGCTTTCGTATCGAAAACACCGGTAGGCACCCTTGCCGGCAACCGAAAGAATGGCCTCTTTTACCCCGCCAATACCCGTTTCATTTAATCCGACAATCTCTACCCGCCACCCTTTATGCTCGGCATATTTACTATACATGCGCAATAAATCTGAGACAAAGAGTGCAGCCTCTTCCCCTCCGGTACCGGCACGAATCTCCAGAAAGAGGTCTCGGTCATCCTTGGGATCACGAGGAATGACCAGGCGCTTTAGGACAGATTCCATCTCAACCCGCTTTTGCTCCAGGGCTGTCCACTCTAATGCTGCCCATTCCCGCATCTGGCTATCTTCTCCTTTATCGTTATGTATGGCATCCGTTTCCGCTATCTGCCTTAAAAGTATACAATAGTCGGTAAAGCGATCCCTGACTTCCCCATAGGTTGCACGCTCCTTCAACAGACGTATGCGGTGCGCGGAATCTTCGATGGCCGTTGGATCGGAAAGGACAGCGGTCAAGTCGTCGTACTGCTTGGTAATTTCTTCAAGGCGGCGGATAAGAAAATCGGAGGAGGTCATTGGGTACGGCAGTTTTTATCGCATCATGTATGGTAGGCGATGCTGGGATCGAACCAGCGGCCTCTTCCGTGTGAAGGAAGCGCTCTACCACTGAGCTAATCGCCCATGTGGGCGGGGGATTAAGTAGCAAAAATCGCCGCTGGCTGTCAATTTTGTAAAACCAAAAAACCAATTGCAAGTTCACAAGTGTTGAACTCACTCCCTAGAGCGTCCCAGCCTTTAGCGCTTCAATCATGGCGGCTGCCTTCTGACAGATTTCTCGGTATTCAGCCTCAGGGTCGGAGTCGGCGACGATGCCGGCGCCGACATGCAAAATCATTTGATCGTTATAGCGAATCCATGTCCTGATGACAATGTTCATATCCATTTCACCGTCAAAACCAATGTAGCCCATGGCCCCGGTATAGAGGCCGCGTCCCCTGTCTTCAAGTTCCGCGATAATTTCCATACAACGGACTTTCGGTACCCCGGTAATCGTTCCGCCGGGGAAAAGTGCCCTAAATGCTTCAAGCGGCTTAACCCCGGGCAGCGGTTTACCGGAAAGACGGGAGACAAGATGAAATACATGGGAATATTTTTCAAGCGCCATTAGCGTCTCTACTTCAACCGAACCGTATCGGCAGATTTTCCCCAGATCATTTCGCTCAAGGTCTACCAACATAAGATGTTCAGCGCGCTCCTTTGGACTGTCATACAAGGCACGGATCATTTGAAGGTCTTCCGGTGCATCTCTCCCGCGCATCCGCGTCCCTGCAATAGGGCAAGTCTCTACACGGTCGCGGCTGACGCGTAGTAGGCGCTCTGGAGAACTGCATGCGGCTTCAATATCGCCTATATTTAAGTAGGCAGAAAAGGGTGACGGGTTAATCCGACGCACCTGCCGATAGACGGCAACGAGAGAAACATTGTCTGCCGGGGTAACGATGTCGGTAGAGAGGTTGGCTTGAAAGATATCTCCGGCGGCGATATACGCCTTTGCGCGTTGGACTTTGCGGAGATAGGCATCGCGCCTATCTTCCATGGTCATTGAAACGGATTGATGATATCTACCTAAAGAAGAGACCTTGGACTGTAGCTTTGCCCTCACTGCGCGAATGGCAGCCGTACCTTGCTTGATTGCTGTGTCTTTTGTTTCACCCATTGCAATGGCGAGATTGGCATTGTAAAGGATATGCCATTGGAATCGTTCCGTATCAAAGAGTATATAGAGATTCAAAAAGAGCAGGTGGACATCCGGAACATCAGGTACCGGGGAATGATGCGGAGGGACCGCTTCAAACTGTTGCACCAGGTCATAGCTAAAAAACCCTACCGCACCACCATATAAAAACGGCAAGGCGGGCGAATCTGAGGTTACCTCTAGAGGGGAGGAGGGATGAAAGTGGTCGAGCCACCGTTGGAGGTGGGACAGCGGATCGCAGGCGGCATGGTACGATTTTCCGGGTGACCCCAAATAGTCAAAACGGCTGGAGGCCCCCCTGCTTTGAAAGGTGGCAAAGGGGTTCATTCCGAACAGAGAGAACCGTCCATCAAACCATCCGGCCCCTTCCAGGAGGACCTTGTCCCCACCCTCCATCTTTCCAAGAAGGTCGGATGGGGTCTCTGGCGCCGGAAGAGTTTCAATCAACAGGCCGTCCACCACAGCAAAAAGCGCAGGCCCTATGCAATTAACACTTGCCCCCGCCTAAGCTCCTCTCAAAAAGGGTAATCTTCCACAGTTCATCTTTGTTCACCGTTGGGGTACCGGCGAGACCTATCTTAGATTTGTGGCCGATTAAGTAGGGTACCATCCCGGTACCGTCTTTGTGGCTGGGTTTGCCTTTAACGGAAAAGTCCCCCTTGGTTCCATTGGAGGCGACCCAAAACATTTCTCCGCAGGTTTTAGCTTTGTGAAACTCCGGATTGGTAAAATTTCTAGGCCCAACGATTGTTCCAATGGCACCCGGGCCATCCCCCTTTCCCTCGTTCCCGTGACAGACAAAGCATGTTGCCTTTCCCGTAAAGAGTGCCTTCCCCTCTGCAATATTCTGTGGTGTCATGGGGAATGGCGGTTTCATTGCCTTCGCGGCGGCAATTTGATCCGGTGGAACACGCGGTTTTAGGGGCTCATGTTGCGGCTTAATCCCCTGTGCGAAAACGCCGGAAGCAAAAGCAAATATGAACGATACTGAAAGATACAAAGCTTTTCTCATTAGCTCCTCCTTAGGTTACCCACGGCACCCATTTTCAAAACCCACAGCCGTTCATCGAATAAAGAAGCGGGACATATACTCCGTTTCACGATCGTTGTCAACCTGCTCGGCTTATTCGTTCTTTTACCGCGGCATTCACGATGACCCCTTGGTGTGTCACGAGAGCGCCTTTCGTAATTTCGTCGGTTAAGTCAATTTTTAAAGACGACGCCCCATTTGTGTAAAAGTGTGCAATAATGTTTTCCATATTTTTTGCATAGACCGAGCTTGCGTGTGCGGGGAGGGTTGACGGAAGATTCACGGCTCCAATAATGGTGACGCCCCCGATTTCTACCTCAACGCCTGCGCGCGTCAGTTCGCAATTGCCTCCTTGCTCAGCGGCCAAATCAACGACAACAGATCCCGGCTTCATCGCACGTACGGTACTTGCCGTAATCAGGCAGGGGGCCGGCCGATTAGGGATAAGTGCGGTGGTAATAACGACATCGGCGGACAGCATATACCGTGAAAGCAGTGCCACCTCTTCCCGATGCGAGTCCTCTGACAGTGCTTTGGCGTAGCCACCCGTGTCTTCCGTCTGGCCTTGGGCGATAGACAGATCAATAAACGTGGCTCCCAGACTTTTTACCTGTTCCGCCACGGCAGGGCGCGTATCAAAGGCTTCTACCATTGCCCCCAAACGCTTTGCGGTTGCAATCGCTTGCAACCCAGCTACCCCCGCGCCAATCACGAGTACCTTAGCGGGTGGGAGGGTACCGGCAGCAGTGGTCATCATGGGGAAAACGCGCCCCAGTGAGGCAGCGGCTAGGATAACGGCTTTGTATCCGGCCAAGTTGCTCATGGAACTTAAAACGTCCATGTTCTGTGCACGTGTAATGCGTGGGATAAGCTCCACCGCGAAGGCAGTGATCTTCCTTGCTTCCAACTTCTCAACAAGATCGAGCGCAGTCGCCGGCTGCAATAAAGAAACCAACAGGGCACCTTCCTTTAGCATGCTTGCTTCATTAATAGACGGCCGTTGCACCTTTAGGACAATATCACTCTCCGCATAAAGCGATGGGGCGTCTGGTGTAATCTGTGCCCCAGCCGTTTGGTAGAGGTTGTCCGGTATCAGCGCCCCTTTACCTGCCCCTCGTTCCACTAACACCGAAAGGCCTCGCTTGACCAACTTTGCGACAACATCTGGGGTAGAGGCCACTCGCTTTTCAGAAGCGGCTATCTCTTTAGGAACTCCAACCTTCAGCATAATGCGACCCCCTCTTTACACGGATACCTATTGAGCGTTTCGGCCCATCAGTGCGGCATCATACCTTCAGTTGCCTCATTTAATCAACCGGCGATTGGGTTCTTTAATAACACCTGGGCACCTCCTGCTTTAACCCCCCTCCCCACTTCTGATATATTCAGGCGGCTAGAGGTATCAACTTTGAGCATGTATAAGAAAAATCCGCTGCCGGTGCGTGGCATTGGGCACATTGCCATTAGGGTCGCAAGCATCGAGACATCGCGCCAATTTTATGAAGGGGTAATGGGCATGCAGGTGGTCTGGCAGCCGGATCCTGAGACGCTTTATTTGACGTTCGGCAATGACAATTTAGCGCTTCACCAATACCTGCCAGGGGAAACGGCGCCGCACGGGCAAAGCCCAGCCCTCGACCATTTTGGATTAATGGCTGAAACAGAGGCAGACGTTGATGCAGCGGCTGGGCAGTTAGGCGAGGCTGGTATCCCGTTTATCAAGCCCCTACGTCATCACCGAGACGGGAGTTATTCGTTCTACGTGGCCGACCCTGATGGAAACGTCATCCAAGTGTTGTATGAGCCCAGATGCAGCGGGCTATATCTTAAGTTAGGTCCTTCTGAATCAACGGCATAGGGGAATGTTTGCCATCTGTTTTGCTTGCTCTTTTTTGATCATTAGAATGCGAACCTGTTGGAGATTCCGAGCGGCTCATTCTCGCTGCTGTCTAGCCCCTCACACTCCTTGTTGGTGGTATCATCTACATTTTTGTCGGCCTTGTTAACTGTCTTTTCTGATATATCCGCAACGCCTAACCATGCGCTACAGCAGACCGCAAATAGCGTGTTGATTTTTCTCTTTGAATTTTGTAACTTGTCATTATGACGCAAGCAGTAACTCATATCCTGAGTGAATTTGAACATCTCTCTGATGCCGAGCGCAGAGAACTTCGGCGTGCCATTGTAGAGCGCGTCCCCATGTCCAGCGACTTAACGGATGATGATTACACCGCATTAGCTGCTGCATCCTTCCGGGCGCTTGACGAGGAGGAGGACGCTCAGCGTGCCTGAACGTGGTGAAGTGTGGCAGGTGGATCTTGGGGTCACCCAGAAGGTTCGCCCGGCCTTGGTGGTCAGCATTCCTTATGCGGATACCGACCGTGCACTTATTAGCATTATTCCGCATACGACAGCCACACGCGGCTCGCAATTTGAGGTTTCGGTGCCTACACGATTTCTTTCAGATAGCGCGTTCTTGGTTCAAGGTATCCAGGCAATTCCACCCAAGTATTTTTTACGACGCCTTGGCCTTCTCACTCATGAGCAACTTCAGCGTGTTGAGAATGTGTTGCTATACTGGCAAGGCTTTCGACAAAAGATCTGAACCGTCCAACCATGCGCTGAACGCGGACGCGCAAAAAGCGCGCGCAGGTTAGCTGGGGCGTTGGCTGGCGCGGGAGAAAAGGAA
>SBBL01000045.1 GCA_005239745.1 Candidatus Troglogloeales bacterium
AAATACAAGAAATATCCAACAGAGGCAGTAAACAGGCCGTAATAACCAACCGAGGCTGGGTCAAGGTACTTGGCGAGAAAAAATATAAAAATAAACCTAGCGCACAGCGTGATGCTACGCAGCCCAGTATTGAGTAAGCGACCGCCACTATTCTCCATCATTACCCCAGAAGTGCTGTCAAAGAAATTGGTAATAGTTTGTTTTGTAACTAAAATAGTGTTTTGTAAACAGTTCGAATAAATTTTTCTGTCGATGGTTAAACCGGAATTCTACTTCTTTAAAGATACATTGGAAAATGGTATTTTGAGACACCACTCCCAACCTCTTTACCCACTGTCAAAACACTCCTGCCAAGGGACTTCCCCCCACCCACATCCGCCTGACTTTGCCGTAGTCTTGCTATTACTTCGACTCTTCGCTTGCCCATCCAGCAGGCGGCTTTGAGGGCGAAGCGTCTTAGGAGGCTAGGACGGCTTTATCCGTTTGGTACGAATGAGACCGAGGTCGGCGGAGAAGAGGTCGCGGATATCGCAAATATCGAGTGCCACCATGGCCATCCGGTCCAGTCCCAGCCCCCAAGCAATCACAGGCACGTCTACGCCTAGCGGTTGGGTGACCTCCGGGCGGAGCAAGCCGGCTCCGCCCAACTCCATCCATCCGATGTTGGGATGCTGGATATGCATCTCTATGGACGGCTCGGTAAACGGAAAGTAGGCCGGTAGGAACTTACATCGCTGTCCATCAACCCCCGCGATCTCCTTGGCAAAGAGGGTGAGCAGACCCAGCAGGGTTCTAAGGTTTGCCTCTTCCGTCAGGACAATCCCCTCTACCTGAAAGAAGTCCGGGGCGTGGGTGGCGTCCACCTGGTCGTACCTGAAGCAGCGGGCGATGGAGAAGTATTTCCCGGGAATAATAGGGTGATGGCTAAGCGTTCGGGCCGAGACTGCCGTCCCCTGACTGCGTAAAACGAGCCGGCGGGTTCTGTCAACGTCAAACGGATAGCGCCACCCCAGTGAACCGGTGTTCCCGCCGTTTTCATGTGCTTTGACAACGGCAGAAACGGTATCGGCCGGTAGGTCTGACGCCCTCCCATCAATGGAGTAGACATCGTGTATCTCTCGTGCCGGATGAAACTGTGGCATATAGAGGGCATCCATGTTCCAGAACTCGGACTCGACGGGCGGCCCGCACATCTCTACAAACCCCATTGAAACAAACTGCTGCTTCACTTCATCTAAGAAATGTTTATAGGGGTGTTTTCGTCCTCCGCCAATGCGGGGGGGAAGACTCTGAATATGATATTTACGAAACGGCCTGCCACGCCACCGGCCTTCTTTCAACAGCGTGGGCGTGACGGCGCCAATCTCTTCATCTCCCATACGTTCCAGCATTTTTTGGTAGAGCGGCTCAAAGAATGCCGTCTTGCCATATTGCCGCTTAAAATGCGCGGTGACATGGAATATCCCTTTTGATTTACCCCGTTTTCTATGGTGTGCGGTGATGATCGCCCGGTCCTCAGGTGACAAGTCGGTAACCCTCCATTCACGCTCGCTCAGCCGCTCTATAGTCTCTTGCAATCGCTCGTACAAGGCTAGCCGGTCGGGCGCGACAAGGGCTAGAATCCCCCCGGTACGTACCGTTGCCGTCCCGGTTTCCTTAAGGCAGCCGATAGCATTGCTTATCTCTTCGGCATCCATGTCGGTCCGCTGCTGCAATGACCGGATGGTGACCTCTCCCTTCTGCGCCATATCCGTTGCCATCCTAAGTACGGGATGTAGATTTTGGGCGTATGTTTTTCCGATGGGGGTGAGTGAGACGGTCTCGTAAGTTGTTTCACCGGTTACGCACAGAATCTGTTTCTTAAGAAGCCATTCCAATGCAGTCGAGAGATGGGAAGGTTGCAGGGAGGGGTCTTTTTCTAACAGGGCGGCCTCCGAAAGGCCGATCTCACCTACGAATAACGGCAAGACCTTGCGCTCAAGCGGGTGCAGGCCCTCCGCGATATGTAAAATGTCCCGATCATCCATGAGGGTTGGGCCTAAAGTAGGGATATGGCCTCATGTCAGTTGAAGCATCTTAATCTTTTTGGATAGGGTATTGCGGTTAATGCCCAGGAGTCTAGCCGTCTCGGCCTGGTTGCCTCCGGTTTCCCGCAGAGCGACCGTAATGAGCACGGACTCAACCTCGTTCATGAGCAGGCGATAGATACCCCCTGTTTTGCCCTTTCGTGCCTTTCCGATAAAACGGACAATGCGTTGCTCCAGTATATCGGAAGCACTCGCACCATGAGGTTTTGTCGAAACGGTATCCTTGTCTTTCATGGTCCCTACATTGTCTCAGGTGCGCGCACACCCAGCAAGTCAAGGGCGGTTTTTACAACAATTCGGACGGCGCCCACAAGAGCAAGCCTTGCTTGTGTTAGCCGGGCATCATCCGTGATGATGCGCCGTTGAAAATAATACCGGTGCAACAGCCCCGCCAGTGTCTGTAAGTAAAAGGTTAACCGGTGCGGTTCCAAGGCCTCCGTAGCCCCAAGGATGACGCTTGGATAGAGGGCAAGCTGCTTCATCAACGCACACTCTTCCGGAAATTTCAGCAACAAAAGCACGTCCGACGTGACATTGTCGGGGGTGGAATCCGGTTTAACACCGGCCGCTTCGGCCATGCGCATAATACTACAGAGCCGTGCATGTGCATACTGCACGTAATAGACGGGGTTTTCCTGTGAGGTCTTCTTTGCCAGCTCCAAATCAAAATCAAGGGCGGTATTCGACCGACGCATTAAGAAAAAGAATCGTGCCGCATCCACGCCCACTTCCGAGATAACCTCTTTTAGAGAAACAAACTCGCCGCTTCGTTTGGACATGGGCACCGGTTTTCCATCGCGCAGAAGGCTGACGTTTTGGTGGACCAGGATATGAAGGCGGCCGGGATCCTCCCCCATCGCTGCTACGGCGGCCTTTACACGCGCGACATAACCATGATGATCGGCCCCCCAGATGTTGATGAGGCGATCAAAGCCACGATTAAACTTGTTTCGGTGGTAGGCAATATCTGACGCGAAGTAGGTATGTTCCCCGTTACTGCGGACGACAACGCGGTCTTTGTCATCTCCAAGCCTGGTGGTGGTCACCCATAGCGCACCATCGCGTTCGCACAACACGCCTTTGGTCCGCAGAAGCGCCAAGGCGGAGGCCACTTCGTTATTGGCATAGAGCCCCGCTTCTGAAAAAAAATTGTCAAAATGGATACCAAATTGCTCAAGATCGCGTTTTATCCATCCCAAAAGTATCTTGCAGCTTTGGCTTGTAAAAAAGGTAAGGTGCGCCTCTTCCGGGCCGGAGAGATAACGGTCTCCGTCCGCTTCCCGGATGACCTTCGCGATGTCGGCGATATAGGCCCCATGGTATCCTTCCGGGGCTAGAGGAAGGGTCCTTCCGTATAGAGAAAGGTATCTGCGATAGGTGGATTGCCCGAGCAGGGCCATTTGGCCGCCGATGTCGTTTATGTAGTATTCACGCTCTACGGTGTGGCCGGTAGCTTGAAGCAGGCGGGCGATGGCATCCCCCAGCGCTGCCGCCCGTCCATGGGCAACGTGCAGGGGACCTGTCGGATTGGCGCTAACAAACTCAACCTGAACCCGTTTTCCATTGCCTACCATTGCACGCCCATAGTTGCTCCCTTCCCTGTGGATCGCTTGGAGACATAAGTGCCAGTAGGCGTCTTGTAAAAAGAAGTTTAGGTATCCGGGCCCTGCAATCTCAATCTTATCAATGCGGGAGGACTCAAATAGTGCCGACGTCTTGCAAAGGTCCGTCAGGTATTGCGCGATCTTCCGTGGAGGGCAGCCTTCAGCTTGAGAGAGCGAGAGGGCTATAGGGGTGGCGAAATCACCGTATGCGTCGGACTTGGGAACCTCCAAGGGAATCGCTTCGGGCGGGGCAGCCTTCAGCAAACCGCTTTTCTGTGCGGTTAAGAGGGCATCCTTGAGCAGCATTTCAATGGTTGTGGGTGTCATACGCGTCGCGGATGAACTTCCAATCGGCTAATGAACGTGAACCAAAATATAGGAATCCCTCTCTACTGTCAATGAATGAATGGTCCTTGCCCTTTATGTTATTCTGTTAGAGGGGAACAGCTCATCGTTTTTGCTTCCCATGTGGGTGTGCTATACTCGCGTGCAAGCCCTTAGGTAGTGCGATCAAGCTGTGAAGACGGGAGGGTACCCAATGAAGCGTGTATATGGACTTATGGGTTTTGCCGTCATGTTATGGGGAAACGCGTTTATCCCCGCCGCAAGGGCCGAAGGCCCGGCGCTACCGCCACCTAACCTCAAACCTCCGGCGGGAGTAGAGGTCTTTGAGAAGGAAGGGGAAGAACATGTTGAGGATGGCACACGGGTTCCTTATAAGACAAACCCGCCCACGTCCGGCTCGCATTACGGCGCGTGGTTGCCGCCCAGCGTCTACGGTGAAAAAGAGGCCCCCGCGGAGCTTTTGGTGCATAATCTCGAACATGGTAACGTCGTGATTTACTACAACCAGACGATGCTGTCCCCCGAACACGTGGCGGCGTTGACGGAGCTTACACGTAAACATATTGGACAGTGGGATGGGGTCTTATTGGTTGCCCGACCCGATAAAAAGCACCCGGTTATCCTGACGGCATGGCGCCATATGCTTCGCCTGAAATCTTATGACAAAGCGCGCATTGATAGTTTCGTTGACGGCTTCCGAGGCCGCGGGCCTGAACATGCCGTCCGCTGATGGGCGTACTTCCGCCGGTTTTATCGGAGGTGTCCCCCAATGACGATGTCTCCACTCATTGATTCCTATCAACGTCCCGTTACCTATCTACGGGTTTCCATTACCGACCGATGCAACCTGCGCTGTCTCTACTGTATGCCCGAAGAGGGGCTACAGTGGTTAGAAGCGGGTAATATTCTGACCTATAATGAAATCATCCGACTGGTGGAGGTGGCGTCGAGGCGGGGCTTGCGCAAAGTGCGGATCACCGGTGGAGAGCCGTTGGTGCGACCGGGGGTTGCTTCCCTCATTGAGGGCCTGCGCGCTATCGAGGCCTTAAGCGACGTTACGCTGACGACCAACGGCGTGTTTCTGAAAGAACAAGTGGCCGGCCTATATCGTGCCGGCCTGAGGCGGATCAACATCAGTCTAGACTCCCTCAATCCTGCAACCTTTGCAAAAATTGTTCGACGAGACATTTTTAGCCGGGTTTGGGAAGGGATTGAAGCGGCGGAGCAGATCGGGTTTGATCCCATCAAAATTAATGTCGTTCTTCAGGCGGGCGTGAACGACCATGAAACGGACGATTTTGTCAGACTGACCCTTAAGCGGCCCTACCACATCCGTTTTATTGAGTATATGCCGTGTGCCAATTGGGATCGGTGGGTAGCCACCTACCGGCCGTTTGGCCCTGTCAAAGAGGTCATTGAGCAAGAATGGGGGCCGCTCATCCCTCTGGGGCTTCCGAATGAAGGTGACGCCGGCCCCGCGGAAAATTTCCGCGTACCCGGAGCGTCGGGCGTCATTGGATTTATTCACGCGGTCAGTCATGATTTTTGTGGCACGTGCAATCGCATTCGTCTAACCGCCGATGGAAAGATGCGCCCCTGCCTGTACTCCGAAACGGCCGTTGATTTTAAGGCGGCACTTCGCGGTGGGTGTGATGATGCTACCCTCAACCGGCTATTGGATCACGTCATGAAGGTAAAGCCGAAATATCATGAACTTGACCTTCGCCCAAAAGAAAAGCAGCTTCTCACCATGGTGAACATCGGTGGGTAAGCCCCCTCCCCGACCCAATCGCCTTAAACGCAAGGACGTCCTCTCCCTTCGAGAGATGGAGAGAGAAGAGATAGAGATCATCCTTCAGACGGCCGCGTCTTTCAAAAATAAGACGGAGGTTCCGCCATTACAGGGGATGACCGTGATTAATCTTTTTCTTGAGCCTAGTACCCGAACCCGTGCTTCGTTTGAGCTGGCTGCCAAGCGTCTATCTGCCAATATTGTAAACATCGCCCGATCGGAAAGTAGCCTCCTGAAGGGGGAGACATTACTCGACACCGCTAGAAATGTAGAGGCCATGGGGGCGGATGCCATTATTATACGGCACCCGGCCTCCGGTGCTCCGTATCTGGTGGCACGTGCCGTACAAAGTGCGGTCATCAACGCGGGGGATGGCATGCATGAACACCCAAGCCAAGGGCTTCTGGACATTTTTACCATTAAAGAAAAAAAAGGTACCCTTGAAGGGTTAAAGGTTGCGATTGTCGGGGATGTGTTACATAGCCGGGTGGCGCGGTCAAATATACACGGTCTTTTAAAAATGGGGGCGCAGGTATATCTCACGGGGCCACCGACTTTGATCCCGGCCGAAATCGAACGGTGGGGCGTATCGGTTCATTATCGGGTTGAAGATGCCATCTCCGGGGCCGACGTCGTGATGCCGCTGAGGCTTCAGACGGAACGCAGAGCGGGGTGCTTCTTCCCTACGCTTCGCGAGTACGCGACGCTTTATGGTGTGAACGCCAAACGATTGAGATTGGCGGACCCGGAGGCGTTGCTGATGCATCCGGGGCCTATTAATCGGGATATTGAGGTCACGTCCGACGTGGCCGATGGTCTTTCATCCGCCATTTTAGAGCAGGCCACCAATGGGGTTGCGGTCCGTATGGCGCTCCTTTACTTACTCATGTCATAGAAATGGCAGATACCCATCAAAATATACTTATTCGAGGTGGCCGGATTATAGATCCGGGCTCCGGGCTGGATGCCGTCCTCGATCTTTGGATCGAGGCAGGTGTCATCGCCGCGATTGGGCCTAATCTTTCACCGACGGGTCCGCATCGTGTCATTTCAGCGATGGGACAAATTGTTGCTCCAGGGTTTATTGATCTACACACCCATCTGCGCGAACCGGGCTTTGAATACAAGGAGACTATTGCAACGGCCACGGAGGCCGCTGTGGCGGGTGGATTTACAACCCTCTGCGCCATGCCCAATTCCAATCCTGTCAATGACCATGCATCGGTAACCGAGTTTATCCGCAAGCGGGCGGAGCGGGCGGGTTTTGCACGTGTTTTGCCGGTGGGGGCCATTACCAAGGGGTTGCTAGGCAAAGAAATGGCCGAGATGGGCGATTTGGTCGCGGCCGGTTGTGTGGCGGTCTCGGACGACGGGCATCCGGTGAGCGATAGCGAGATCATGCGCAGGGCCATGGAGTATTCAAAGATTTTTAATATTCCAGTCATTGACCATTGCGAAGACCTCAACTTAACCGCGGACGGTATTATCTTTGAGGGCATGACATCCACGCGGCTTGGCCTTAAAGGAATTCCGGCCGCCTCGGAGACGGTCATGGTGGCGCGTGATATTTTGCTCGCCGAGTTAACCGGTGCCCGGGTGCATCTTGCGCATATCAGCACGGCGGGGTCGGTGAGCCTTATCCGGGAGGCTAAACGCAAGGGTATTGCCGTTACGGCGGAAACCGCACCGCACTATTTTACGTTGACCCATGAGCAGCTGGACGGCTTTAACGGCAACGCAAAAATGAAGCCGCCGCTTGCCTCGTCTGACGATCTTCGTGAGATTCGTGCGGGTCTGGCCGATGGTACGCTTACTGCCATCGCCACCGATCATGCTCCACACGCGGCCTATGAGAAGGCGCAGGAAATTGCGCATATACCGTTTGGCATCGTTGGATTAGAGACGGCACTGCCGTTGTCACTGCGTTTGGTTGAAGACGGCGTATGCTCGCTCTCCGACATGATCCGCGCGTTCACGACAGGGCCCGCGGCCGTGCTAGGCAGAGCTAACACCATGGGTTGTCTGGCCGTCGGCCGTGCCGCGGACGTGACATTGATTGACCCTGAGGCGGAATGGGTGGTGGATGCGACCCTCTTTAAGTCGAAGGGCCGCAACTCCCCCTTCATTGGGTGGAAAATGCGAGGACGCGCAACGGCAGTGATTGTACAGGGAAAAGTGGTTGAGAACGGATAAGACCGGCGGTGTTTGGCGAAGCCTTGAATATGGAGGGTTTATTGCGGGCATTCCTGTTCCACTAAAGAAGGCAAATAGAAGGCTTCCTTCGGTGTATAAGCCGTGATTCTCCATTCTTCTATCCGACAGGTATTTCATACGCTTCGTTTCCCCACTAAAGACATCGTCTGTATGCCGCTTGCCGGAGACGCTTCCAATCGGCGCTACTTCCGCATTCCGGGGGATACCGACCCAAGCGGTACGCGTCCTTCCCTCATTCTAATGGAATTGAACGCGCCGGAAGGGTTTGGGCAATCCGAGGAGGCCGGGGCGTCGCCCGTGATCGGCGAACTGCCCTTTGTCAACGTTTGGCGGCATCTTCGTCATTGCGGGGTCGCCGTGCCGGAAGTTGTATTTCATCAAATCAAAGAAGGGTGGCTATTACTGGAAGATTTGGGTGATGTAACGTTGGCTTCCCTTATAAAAGACGCAACCCCAGATCAGATTTACTCATATTACCGGGCCGCCATTGACGAACTGCTCATCATTCACCGGCGGGCAACAAAGCAGCCCAAGTCCCCATCTATTGCGCATGCGCGCCGTTTTGATCAAGCGCTCTTCATGTGGGAATTTGATCACTTTATCGAGTACGGCATTGAAAAACTGGAAGGTCGGACCATTCCAGACGACGACAAAAACCGACTGCGTGCCGAGTGTCTAGATTTATCCCTGTGTTTTAGTTTGCTTCCTCGGGTTTTTACCCATCGTGATTACCACAGCCGAAATTTAATGATTCAACGGATACAAGGGGGGAATAGTGTCCGTGTCATAGACTTTCAAGATGCCCTCATGGGGCCATGCCAGTATGATCTGGCCTCGCTGCTTAAGGATTCCTATATCACGCTTCCAGAAACCATGGTCGGCAAGCTCGTCGCCTATTATTGTGAGGGATGGCAGTTCCATACGGGAGAGAAGATTGAACCGCCCCTATTTCGAGAGATGTTTGATCTTATTGGTCTTCAGCGCAATATGAAGGCGGCCGGCCGATTTGTTTATATTGCCCAGGTCAAGAAAAATGACAGCTTCTTGCAGTATATTCCTCCTACGCTTGAAAAAATTAGACAGACGTTGGATCAATACCCCCGTCTTGCGCAACTGCGGAAGGTACTGTCTAAATATGTGGATGCGCTTCAATGAGGGCCATTGTTCTTGCCGCAGGCCTCGGTACACGATTGCGCCCTCTAACGGATACCCTTCCCAAACCGCTTTTGCCGGTGGGTGGACGGCCGCTGATTCATTATCCTCTCTTGTTACTTAAGGCCCACGGCATCACCGATGTTTTTATAAACGTCCACTATTGCGGGGAACAGGTTATGGCGGTCATTGGGGACGGCCATCATTTGGGCATGAACATTTGCTATTCGCATGAGGCACGGATTTTGGGAACAGGCGGAGGGATCAAGCAAATTCAGGCAATGGCCCGGGATGAACCCCTGGTGGTGATCAATGGCGACGTGGTGGCCGACGTAAACCTCACCCGGCTGATCACCTTTCACCGTGCCCGCAAAGGGATCGCCACATTGGTGTTACGTGAAAACGACGATCCGACCAATAACAGCCTGGTGGCCGTGGATCACACCCATCGGATTCGAGATATTCGTGGGGCATTGATCCGGGCGTCATCGCCACCGCCGCTTCGCTTACGTCAACGAATGTTCACCGGCATTCATGTGATAGAGCCGCAGGTAGTGAATTACATCTCCGGGCAACGGGGAGGTACCGTGCCGTATTCCATTATTGATGCCTACATTCATATGATCGAGCGGGGGGAGAGGCTTTTCGGATACGACATGCACGGTTACTTCTGTGACGTGGGGGTTCCCGATCGTTACCACGCCGTCAATCGTGGCATTACAGAGAAACGCATTGCACTGACGTTTCTGGACGGTCCGTAAGCGGTGTCAAAGACACCGGAGGCCAATCCCATTACGAGACGGTTAATAAGCGGTAGTCTAGGGCCTTTTTCAGGGAGACGCTTACCGACTTGTGATACAAAACGTGCGTCACCGGATCAATCACGACGGCAAATAGGTCGCCTACTTCTGGGAAATGTTCTGGAAACTGCAAAAAACCGGTCGGTAGCGTCGCGACAACTTCCACCGGAAGATTCACGGCACCGTAGAGCGAACGCACATTCACCGAATCGCCGGATTTAACGCCGAGTCGTTCTGCGTCTTCGGTGCCGATACAAAGCGCGCGCTTGGCGTCAATTTTCATAAGGCCCTCATCCCGCGTAGAGAGCTTTCCGGAATGATAAATGCTCTGCACCAGCGTTAGCGTGTAAGGATAGGCGTCGTCTCGGTCATGCCGGTTTATCCGGTAGCGGTCTGCGATGGAACCCGGGCATTGAGAGGGCGATCCCCCGGGCGCTCCGGCTTCGCTAAAGCTTGGGACCAGTCGCGCAATTTCGCTAGTGATCTCTCCAGCCGAGCGATAGGCAAGCGGATACCCGATATATTTTGAAAGATCGCAGAAGATCTTCCAGTCCGGTCTCGCCTCACCACGCGGATCAAACGCCTGCACAACCCGGTGGGAGACTCCTTCCATGCCGGTGAATGTCCCGTCTTTTTCAGCAAACGTGGCGGCCGGCAAAAGGTAGTGTGCCATCTTCCCCGTTTCCGTGAGAAACGGGTCTTGGCAGATAATGAGTGGAATACGCGATAGGGCCTCCCGCACCCTTGTTGCTTCCGGAAGCGTGCCTACCGGGTCTTCCCCTACAACATAAAGCGCCTTGATCTCACCGCGCCTCGCGCGTTCAATGATCTCAAACAGCGAAGACCCTATACCACCGGGAAGATCGGCGGCCCACGCCGACTCAAAGTGGTGGCGCGCCACCGGATCGTCGTAAGGGACCTGACCGGGAAGGAATTCGGAAACTCCACCCATATCCACCGCACCCTGCTCATTGTTCTCTTCGCAAATGGGGAGCAATCCTCCACCCGTTTTCCGGTCAATGCCCGTCACCCGCGCCAAGTCTATTAGCCGCAATACCTGTTCGTACCCACCGATATCCTGGATGACCCCTTCTCCCCAGAGGAGGGTGCCTCTCTTGGATCGTGCAAGTAATGCGGCAATCTCAACAATCTTTTCCCACGCAAGACCGGACTGCTCTGCGATCGTCGCCTCTGAGAGGTGTGCGACACTGCTCTTGATGGCTTCATAGGGCGCTTCCTCCATAAAGGAGGGATAGGTCAAGCCCTGTTCAATCACCGCCTTAGTAAGCCCCATTACCAGTGCCGACAGGCCGCCGACGGCAACCTTCAGCGGATGGGTGGCAAGCTTCATCATATTCGTCTGAACGACATCGGCAACGATGACCTTAGCCCCCCATTGACTCATAGCCGCTTTTACCCGAAGCGAGCTTACCGGATGGGTCTCGCTTAAATTGGAACCCACGAGAAGGATCACGTCCGCAAGGGCCATGGCCTTAAAAGAAGTTGTGGTTCGTCCTACGCCAAAAGCGCGCCGCATAGCCAAGACGGAGTTCATGTGCCCATAACGGGCAGCCGTATCAATGTGGTTAGAGCCGAGTGCCGCGCGCATCAGTTTTTGAAAGAGATAGACCTCTTCGTTGGTACAACGGCCACTGATCAGTCCGGCAATGGCCCCACCGCCGTATTGCGTTCGGACTTCAGCTAAGCGTTTTCCTACTTCGGCCACCGCCGTGAACCAAGGAATGGGGCGCCAGGACGCGTCAGTTTGCGTCGTGGGTTTTGTAGACGGCCGGGAGAGTCGCCGCTCGCTTTGAATAAACTGGAACCCAAATCGTCCACGGACACAAAGCCCGCCATGTCCGTCCCCGTCTTCCACGCCGTGTCCAAACTTAGACAGGTATGAAAGTTTGGAGGTGACGCGCATCACCTTTTGCCCTTCGCTTTCGAGCGTCAGGGTACATCCGTCCGCGCAATAGGTGCAGGTCGTTTCCGTTTTTTTAAGCTGCCACGGTTTGAACGTGTATTTAGAAAAGCGGCTGACGATAGCGCCCACCGGACAAACGGCCAAGCAGTCCCCGCAAAATTCGCAGTAAAGGGCCTCTCCGCCGTGCGCGCCGACGTGGGTCTTGCCGTCCTTTTTATAAAAGCAAAGGGCGTCAATGAGCTGCACCTCCTTGCAAACGTTGATGCACTGCCCACAGAGGATACACCGCTCCATATTAAAGTCAAGGACAACGGAGCGGGTATCTTCCGGGATGTTTTTACGCACCGCCTTTTTGATGTCGTACACGTCTAAGTCATAAGCCATATCTTGTAATTCGCACTTGCCATCGGCGTCACATACCGGACAGTCCAGCGGGTGGGTCGTCAGGTGCTTCTCTACCGCCTTTTTACGGGCGTCAACCATTTTTTCGGTATCGGTGCGCACGACCATTGGGCCGTTGACCTTGGCGGTGCAGGACCGAACGTTGTTATTCTTTCCGGCGACTTCAACCAAACAGATACCGCATGAACCAAACGGAGAAAACGCGTAGTGGTAGCACATGGCCGGCAGTTCAATCCCCACGCGCTTGACGGCATCAAAAAGGGACGATCCTTCTTCTGCCATGATCTTCTTGTCGTCAATGGTCAACTCAAACATCTTTTTGTTTTTGGCTGCCACCTCGGCCTCTTGCACTGCGGGTGATTCAATCCCCATTTTGTTCTTTCCCTCTTGCCCCAAAATCTCTGGGTGTCGCCTGAAAGTCTCTTCTAGGCGGTTTTGCCTAAAACTTAAGCACAGAAAGCACCGCCTCTAGCTGAGCCGGCACTGTCACCGGTTTGGCAGCGGTACGGATTGCAAAATCAGCGTCCTTCAGACCGTTTCCCGTAAGCGTGCAAACCACACAGTCGCCCCTTTTCAAGACGCCGTTTTCACTTAATTGACGGACACCTGCAACCCCGGCGGCTGAGGCCGGTTCACAAAAAACCCCCGTCAGCGTCGCCACCATCCGATAGGCTTTCGCAATTTCATCATCGCTGACCGCGTAAATCCCACCCTTAGACTCATCAACTGCGGTTTGAGCTAAACCCCAATTTGCCGGGTTGCCGATGCGGATGGCAGTTGCAATGGTCTCCGGAGATAAAACCGGCGCACCGTGCACCATAGGCGCCGCTCCTGCCGCCTGAAAGCCCATCATTTTAGGTGCCGTGCACTTGCCAAGCTTATGATACTCGCCAAACCCCTGCCAATAGGCGGAGATATTACCGGCATTGCCTACCGGTAAGCAATGGTAATCCGGCGCCCGGCCCAACTGATCGCATATTTCAAAGGCCGCCGTTTTTTGCCCTTCCAGACGGTATGGATTAATGGAATTAACCAGTGTGACCGGGTAGCGCTCGGTCAGTTGCCGGACCAACGTCAGTGCCGCGTCGAAATTACCCCGTACCTGTAAAACGGTTGCCCCATAGGCCATTGCCTGTGCAAGTTTCCCAAGTGCGATATTCCCTTCTGGAATTAAGACATACGCCTGCATTCCGCCGGCTGCCGCGTATGCGGCAGCCGATGCGGACGTGTTGCCGGTAGAGGCGCAAATAACCGTTGTCGCGCCCGCTTCCTTGGCCTTTGAGATGGCGAGCGTCATCCCCCGATCCTTAAAAGAGCCTGTCGGATGCGCCCCTTCAACTTTTAAGTAGAGGCGGACACCGGGGGCGATTTTGTCGGCCAGTCGAGGGGCTTCAATCAGCGGCGTGTTGCCTTCACGAAGGGAGACCACCGGTGTTGCATCGGTAACCGGCAAATAAGCGCGGTAGGCGTCAATAATCCCCGTCCACATGGTCTATTGCCTTGGAAAGACCTTCAAGTTTGTTTTGGAAGCCGCTTCCCATAACTGACGGTCGTAGGTAACAAGGGTTAAGGGTTCCCCCATGGCCTCCTGCCAGAAAAGCGCGGTTGCTAAATGCACTGCATCATACCCCCTTAGAGAATACTCCCAACTTAGGATATCCGCTTGGGCCACGATCGTTTCAGTCAAGAGTATCCTTACCCAATCGCTCCACTCAGCACGAAAAATCTGCAAAGCTTGAGCGGCCTCCTTTCTTGGGAAGAGTTTGATGCGCGCAGCTTTTGCCAGTGCTGCAGACAGTTCCGCACGGCTAACCAACGACGTTCCCACCACGTCTGCCTGGCCAAAAAGGCGGGCAACGTCACCCGATCCTGTCTCGACCACGTAGCGTTTCACCATCGCACTGGAGTCAAAGTAAAGAATCATTCCTATACTCGATGATAAGATCGGCAACAGACCGCTTTTTTCGGGATTTGGCAACGGGGAGGAGGGAGGCCGGCTTTTTTCCACTCCAACCGATAAGACCTGCTTCCGTCATGAATTGGAGACGGTGCTTAAAAGGCTGCTTTAATGGAAGAATTTGTCCTACCGGTTTACCGTGTTCTGTGATGAGAATGGCCCGACCCGCTTTGACATCCTTCAGGTAGTCACTCAAATGCGCCTTTAACTCTCTCACACCGACGCCCCTTGCCATGCTCCCCTCCCTATTGTGGACACATTATACAGACTGTGGTCACGTCCGTCAAAAAATCTCCTGCCTCAAAAGTCCCTTACGGATTTAATCTTCTTCCACGCGGATGAGCGCCACCGGTTCAGAAACATCCGGCATCTGGCCGATGGTGGCGATGGCCTCTTGGATATGCCGCTCTTTTGCTTTATGGGTCATCATCACGAGTGGTACATGCCCCTCTGCCTTTCTCCCTTGCTGGATCATGGAGGAGATGCTAATCCCCTGGCCACCGAGTACCCCGGAAATCCGTGATAGGACGCCTGGCTTGTCCTCTACCATCAATCGAAGGTAATAGAGGCTTTCAACGTTCTCCATTTGTTTAACCGGGAGTGACGGGGCATCAGGCTTTAAGGGAAAGGGTGTCACCTGACTGTCTGCTCCGGTTTGGATACGCCTTCCAATGTCAATAATATCGGAAACCACGGCACTTCCGGTTGGTTGTGCCCCTGCCCCCTTTCCATAAAAGATAGTGTCGCCCGTATTTTTGCCGGTAACGCAGATGGCGTTGTAGACACCTTCAACCCCGGCGAGCAGGGACTGTTTGGGAATCATGGTAGGGTGAACCCGTACTTCAATAAACCCATCGGTTTCTTTCGCAATGGCAAGCAGCTTTATTTTTCTCCCGAACGCATCTGCAAAAGCGATGTCAGCCTGGGTAATGTGTTCAATCCCTTGTACGCTGATCTCCTTTAAGGCAATGGGTGTCTCAAAGGCAAGCCGAGCAAGCAAGGTAAGTTTATGGGCGGAATCCATTCCTCCCACATCAAGCGTGGGGTTGGATTCCGCGTACCCGAGGTCTTGTGCCTCTTTTAGTACATCGGAGAAGGGCTTTCCGTGACGGGTCATTTCGGAAAGGATATAGTTGCAAGTGCCGTTGACGATGCCGTGAATGGCCGTTACCTTGTCCGCCGATAATCCCTCTTGGAGTGTCCGAATGATGGGGATGCCTCCCCCGACACTTCCTTCAAACCCAACACTCACTCTTTGGTCGGCGGCTGCTTGGAAAATGTCGTCTGCATGTAGTGCAAGGAGCGCCTTATTGGCGGTGACCACATGTTTCTTGTGAGAGATAGCCTCCAAGAGATAGCTTCGGGCCGGTTCAATGCCGCCGATCAGCTCGACAACCAGATCAATGTCGGGGTGCGTCAATACCTCCATGACGTCACCGGTAAGTATGTCCGAGGGGATAGCGGCGCTGCGCGCGCGCGTAAAATCTCGATCGGCAATTTTAACAATCTCAATGGGAAACCCCGCTCTCCGGCGAAGGAGCGCCTGTTGCCCCGTAAGAATGGAAACGGCACCCTCTGCAACGGTCCCAAACCCAATAAACCCTACGCGTACCGGCGATTTCATTTAGCGTTTCGCAGCATCCGTTTGATTCCCTGGAGCCCCAGGCGGATTCGCTGTTCGTTTTCAACGAGCGAAAACCGTACGTGGTCGTCGCCATGTGCTCCAAACCCGATGCCCGGAGATACCGCCACCTTGGCCTCCGTGAGGAGTCGTTTAGAAAACGCCAATGACCCCGTCTTATTAAAAGCCTCCGGGATAGGTGCCCAGACGAACATGGTTGCGACAGGCTTAGAGACCGGCCAGCCCACCCTGTTTAGGCCATCCACCAAGGTATTTCTGCGTTTTCGGTAGGTTTCAACGATATCCTTAACGCAATTTTGTGGCCCGTTTAAGGCAATAATGGAAGCGATTTGGATGGGCTGAAAAATGCCGTAATCTAAATAGCTCTTCAGGCGCGTCAGTGCCCCGATTATTGCTTTGTTGCCGACACAAAAGCCCACCCGCCACCCCGGCATATTGTAGCTTTTTGAAAGGCTAAAAAACTCCACCCCCACGTCTTTGGCCCCTGGAATTTCTAGAAAACTGGGGGCCCGGTAACCGTCGAATACTAAGTTCGCGTAGGCCAAATCGTGCACAACAATAAAATTGTGTTCTTTGGCAAAGGCGACAATTTTTTTAAAAAAGTCGATCTCCACGACCCGTGTAGTGGGATTGTGCGGAAAGCTGATAATCAGTGCCTTTGGCTTGGGACGCTGAAGGGTTGCCTCAACGATATCCTGGAAAAAATCACGATCGGAAACGAGTGGGATCGCGCGTACCTTGGCACCGGCAATAATAACGCTATAGGGGTGAATGGGATAGGTTGGAGTGGGCACCATCACCACGTCGCCTGGGCTAAAGAGGGCAAGCGCCAGGTGTGCAAGACCTTCTTTCGCCCCGATGGTGACAATCGCTTCCGTTTCATGGTCAATCTCAACGGCATAATTGCGCCGATACCAATTGGCAATGGCTAACCGCAGATTGATAATCCCCTTGGAGGCGGAATAACGGTGGTTTCTGGGATGGTGCAACGCTTCGATCGCCTGGTTGACGATATGTGACGGGGTGGGCCCGTCCGGGTTGCCCATGCCGAAGTCAACGATATCTTCCCCCCGATGGCGGGCCTCCATTTTCATGGCATCCACCGAGCTAAAAACATAGGTGGGCAGCTTTTTCATCCGCTTAAATGTGTGCATAGGGAAATTTACGGGCTCCTTTTACTCCCCTCCTTAAGTTTAAGGAGGCCGGGACGCCGGCTGTGGGGTTAGGGGTAGTTTGTCCGGCGTGGTTACGCCGCGGCCACTGTGTCTACAGAAGCTTGCGCGACCTCCTCAACCTTGGCCCTTGCGATACGCCGGCCTTCTATATCCACAACGGTATACTTACGGCCTTCGTGTTGAACAATATCTCCCCCTTTCGGCATGCTCTGGAGGTGAAACAGTAAGAAGCCTCCTAGCGTTTCATAGTGAGGAGATTCGGGGATAGATAATGCGTAATCCTGGTTCAGGTCACGGATGGCCAATGAGGCGTCAATGACCAATGAGCCGTCCGCGAGCTGCTCTACCGGCCTGCGCTCCAAATCATGCTCATCCTGAATTTCACCGACAATTTCTTCAATCAGGTCCTCCATGGTGACCAAGCCCTCTACGCTACCGTACTCGTTAACAACGATGGCCATTTGAATCCGCCGCCGCTGCAGCTCTCGAAGCAAGAATCCAATTTTCATTGTTTCAGGGACAAAGTAAGCGGGGCGAATCATCTTTTGGAGGTCTATTTTTTCTTCCCGGATCAGGGTATCCATCACGTCTTTGAAGTACAAGATACCGACGATATTGTTAAGCGCCTCTCGATAGACGGGATAACGCGAAGACTTGTACCGCATCACCTCTTTGAGAAGATCGTGGGGAGCAATATCAACGGAGATGGCTTGTACTTTGGGCCGTGGGATCATGACCTCTTTTACCGAGATGTCATTGAATTCAAAAACGCTATGAATCAGATCCTGTTCTGTTTGATTGAAAATGCCCCGTTCCCGTCCTTCTCGGATGAGAAACTTAATTTCCTCTTCGGAGACCAGCGTGCCTGGCATCACGTTTTTCCCGACGGACCTTAGAAAAATTTGGGTGGAACGGGTCAGTATCCTCATCACCGGGGCGAGCACGCGCGATAGGCAGGAAAGGGGTCTTGCAAGGCCTAAAGCAATTTGGTCCGGGTATTTTAGGGCAAGGGACTTAGGAATAAGCTCGCCGAAAACGATGGAAAGGTAGGAAATGCCAAAAATGACAACGGTAACGGCAACGCCTTCCCCCCAAGGACGAAGGAGCGGGAAACGCTCAAAGAAGGGTTCTACGGCCTCTACGGCAAACACGCCGCCCAGGGTGGCCGCCGTTGCTCCCGTTAGGGTGACACCGATTTGGATCATGGAGAGAAATTGCTCTGGCCGGTTTTGGAGGTGATGAAGCAGTGCCGCGCTCGGCTCTCCCTGTTCAGAGAGATGACGGATGTGGCTTTTTCTGGAGGCAACGACGGCCATTTCGGCCATCGAGAACGCCCCGTTGGCAATAATAAATAAACTAATCAGCCCGACTTCAAGCAGCATTCAGAACTGTCCAATCTCAAGGAACGATACCACAACCGGCAATTCCCTGCCAAATCTTGGGCTGGGAGTATTACGCCGAACGCTAAATAAGCGAATAGGTGTGTAAACGGCATGCCCTGTTTTCTCTATTTGATCTTTGTAAAGTGCCATGATATGGCTCTTGTAGGTTAACCGGATGCGGATGTTTAAGTTGCCGGTTTCTCAGGCGGTTGAGATTCGATGAGACGTGTAGGAGGTTTGGGTTTCCGTCTTCTTCTGGTGAGTGTGGGTGCGCTTGTGGTGTGCCCAGAACACCCTTGCCTGATTCAAAAGGCGATGCCAAAAGATACGGGTGATTTGAGTTAAAGCAAGTGGAATTCTCGTAGGACTTCTGCGACTCGTTCGTCTCGTTGGCCCAAGCGCCTCATGGTTTCCACCAGGGCGTGGACCTGCTGACGGTTCTCGGAAAAGGCCTCTTCCATAGATTTGACCTTTGTCTCAAAAGGGCGTACCGCAGTGCGCCGGTCCCAGACGACAAGGCTGATGGTGCAGACTGTTAGTGCGACAAAGGCCCCAAAAATTGCCGTCATGATATTGAACAGACGGTCAAATTGGGCATCTATGCTGGACAATCTAGCATCTATGCTGGAAAATCTAGCATCTATGCTATCGAATCTGGCGTCTATGCCGGTTAATCTGGCGTCCATGCTATCGAATCTGGCGTCCATGTCGGCACGAAACTGTTCTAGCCCTTCCCGTAGCGCTGCTTGCCCTTCTTCCAACCGTGTCAGGCGTTCTACGATCTCTCGATCACTGATGCGGGGAGCTACCTCCATCCCCAGCGAAGGCATGGGGATAGTCAGCAGGGCGATTAGTAATGTGGAGAAAAGCACCGTTCTCATAACGTTGCTGTACCACCAATGGAAAAGTGAGTCAATTTAATGGCCCGATTCGCGTCATTGACAGGCCGACTGTGGGGGGGTACATTGTGCACATGACAGCAACGGGTCATCGTAGGATGTCGGTAACGGGCAACCCGCATCGGCGGTGGGTGGTTTTCTTTGTCTCCATTCTTTTGTTCCTGCCGCTTTCGCCTGTGCATGCCGTGGAGATTGCCCCGCGGATTTCCGATCGGGAGATTGTAGAGCGGCTGGCCCGGCTGGAAGAAGGTCAAAAACAACTCCAAATTCAGATGAACCAGCGGTTTGATGCGATCGAAAAGAGATTTGAAGGCATAGATGCCCGGTTTGAGAGCATAGATGCCAGATTTGAGAGCATAGATGCCAGATTTGAGAGCATGGAAACTGGTATAAACGCCCGATTTGCAAGCCTGGAAGCTAACATGAATGCCCAGTTTGATCGTCTGGTGAATATCATGGTTGCGATTGTGGCGGCCTTCGCCGCGGTGGTCGCGAGCACGATCGGTTTTGCCGTTTGGGACCGCCGTACCATGATCCGTCCCTTTGAGATAAAGGTCAAGGCCATAGAGGAGGCCTTTTCCGAACATCGTGAGCAGGTCCATGCCCTGATTGAGACGATGAAGACGCTCAGCAAACGCGATGAGCACGTTGCCGAGGTCTTGCGACAATTCCACCTGCTCTGACGGCAAGGGAGATGCCCTAAAGTCTTATGATGTGGTTGCCGACACCACCGCTTAGTGGTATTGTCGGGGGGGTAGTCGGTGGGTAGTGGTGTCTTCCGGCGTGCCCGTCCGTAGTATTCCTGAAACTTTTCTCATGGCACATAAACTGGCTATTCTGGGTTTGCTGACGGTGGGCCTTATTGCGCCTTTGCTTCAGTGGGTGATGGCATCGGAGGTTGTAAGTCCCCCGGCTTTGGCAGAGGCGGCAAAGACGGATGCCGAGATTAAGGCTAAGACCCAGAAACCCCA
>SBBL01000067.1 GCA_005239745.1 Candidatus Troglogloeales bacterium
CACCTCTATGTGCTGAACGACTTTCCACAACCACAGGTTGATTTGGCCGTCGGATTCTTTATGGTAAACCCGGTATCCTGTAGGCCGTCGTTGTAGTCAATTTCCGTACCGTCAAGCATGGTGGCGCTGTGCGGGTCCACGAAAACCTTTACGCCGTGCATCCGGTAAACCTGGTCGTCATCAGCTTCCTGCTCCTCAAATGCCATCCCATACTGAAAACCGGAGCATCCACCACCTGATACATAGACACGCAGTCCATAGCCCGGCTTTTCTTCTAGCGTCAGCAACGCCTTCATCTTCTCACCGGCTTTCTCAGTCATTGAAATCATCGGTTCCTCCTCCTCTCCTCCCCCCTACTCAGGCCGCACGGCATTTCCCTACAATATGCGCGTCATATTCCGCTCTAAAATGTCTAAAAATACTCTCTACGGCAATGGCTGCGCCCGTTAATAGGTAACAGTAACCGCGGCCCTTAACCATTGTACAGAGTTCACCAACCAGTAAAACGTCCTTTTCGGTCCCTTCCCCTGCCTCAATTTTTTCCATGATCTCCGCAAGGCGTGCGGTTCCCAAGACACAGGGCGGGCATTGTCCACAACTTTCCCTGTTAAAAAACCTAGCGTATTGAATGGCGATCCTAACCATGCAAACGGTGTCGTCCATAACAATCACCGCCCCTGTACCGAGTGCCGATCCCGCGGCTTGTAGGGCATCAAATGCCAACGGGACATTAATTTGATCCACCGGCAGAAGGGTATTTGAAGGCCCTCCCGGAAAGACCGCCTTCAGGCGCCGACGATCTGTTGCCCCCCCCGCATCAATGTAGATCAGGTCATGCAACGAGGTGCCCAAGGGTCTCTCATAAAGGCCCGGTCGGCAGACGTCACCCGTGACCGTAAAGATCATGGTCCCTGTCGCGCTCTCTGTCCCAATGCCGCGAAACCACGCATCGCCTTCCCGAAGGATATGAGGGACATTGGCCAATGTTTCCACGTTATTGACAGCGGTTGGCATTCCAAAAAGACCGCGTCGCGCCGGGTAATAAGGTGGCTTTTGCCTGGGGGCAGCCACCCTACCCTCGATAACTTCCAAGAGAGCGGTCTCCTCTCCGGCCACGTAAGTGCCGGGGCTTTTGCATATCTTTAGAACAACCTGCATTGCCGTGGGCTTGCCCCCATGACTTGGCACGCCCCAGAATCCCGCCTCTTTTGAAGCCTGTAGGGCTTGTTCCATAAAAGCGACTTCTTCCTTGTAGTTGCCGTTGATGTAAAGGTACGCCTCGCTCGCGCCGATCGCATAAGCGGCAATAATCACGCCTTCAATGATCTGGTGGGGATTCACCCGCAAGAGGTAGCGGTCTTTGAACGTCCCAGGCTCGTCTTCGGCCGCATTACAGCAGAGATATTTTTTACCCTTGGAGGGATAGACCATTGTCCATTTCTTCGCTGTTAGGAACCCTGCACCCCCACGTCCACGTAGACCGGATCGCTCTATTTGCTTGATAATGTCTGCTGGAGGCGTATTCGAGGCGATTTCAAGCGCGCGGTACCCCCCCCGCCCGACGTAGTCTGCAAGCCCAAGCGGGACAACTTTTTCTAACTGATTCAGCGGTACATCACGATCGGTCAACACACGGGTAACCACGGAAATCTCCGGACAACACCCCGGCATCATTGTAACATGACGCTAAGCCCGTTCATCAACTTAACATCGCGGCGCGATGCCCTGCTAGCGATACGGCCTGAATCTGAGTGACTTTTGAAAAACGGGAGGTGCCCCTATCTTTTTATGCGGGTGGTACCATCGGGACGGTCTTCAATAACAATTCCCGTCTCCGCCAAACGCTTTCTGATGGCGTCGGATGTTGCCCAGTCCCTTCGCCCGCGTGCGGCCTCCCGTTCTGCAATCCACGCCTGAACGGTTGCTTCACTTATGCACTCCACTAACGGAGATAACCACCCATCGTATCGCCACACCTCCGGCGAAACCTGCAAAAGTCCCAAGACGGCACCCCATCGCACAAAAAGCGCGCGTACAAAATAGACGGCGTCCCCAGCCGAGAGTCGTGTGTTGATGTAGGCACGCAGCGTCTGCATGACAGCCAGGGCTTCCGGGGTATTAAAATCGTCGTCCATAGCCGCCTCCCACTTAGCCTCGTAGGATGCCAACACATCGTCCAGGCCAGGTGGGGCCGGCTGGGATAGCGATTGTGTTTCATCTAACCGCTGAAGCAGCGTATAGAGATTGTCTAATCCCTGCTTGGCGGACCTGAGATTATCGCTAGAAAAATCAATGGCAGAGCGATAATGAACGGAAAGGAGATAGAACCGAAGGACCTCTCCAAAAACCGCTTCCGGAAAGTGCGCGAATTGTTCAAAAATATCACGAATAAAGAGAAAATTTCCCAGCGACTTGGACATTTTCTCATCGGCTATTGTCACGAAGCCATGATGAATAAAGCAGGAAACAAACGGTTTCCCCGTGTAGGTCTCCGATTGCACAATCTCGTTTTCGTGATGCGGAAAGATCAGATCACTGCCACCCCCGTGTATATCCACCGTCTCACCCAAATACTCCATGGCCATCGCGGAACACTCGATGTGCCACCCGGGGCGTCCCGGTCCCCACGGGCTATCCCAGACGGGCTCTCCGGGTTTTGATGCCTTCCAAAGGGCAAAATCAAGCGGGTTGCGTTTGCGCTCATCTATCTCCACACGGGCACCGGCCAGTAACTGTTCCGGTTTTTTTCTGGAAAGTATACCGTACGATATTGCAGTAGATACTTCGAAATAAACGTCTCCCTCGATGACATAAGCAGCCCCGGTTGCCACCAGTTTTTCGATGATCTGAATCATCCGGGGGATATGATCGGTGGCCTTGGGTGAAACGGTGGGCGGCCTGACCCCCAGACGTGCCATATCGGCGTTATAAGAGGCAATGAATTGCTCCGCGACTTCTTTCCACGGTCGTTGCTCCGCTGCCGCGCGATGGATGATTTTGTCATCAATATCCGTAAAGTTTTTGACATAGCAGACGGTCAACCCCTTGTATTCCAGGTAGTTTCTTATTGCGTCAAAAATAATGGCAGAGCGCGCGTGCCCTAGGTGGCAATGGTCGTAAGCGGTAATCCCACAGACATAGAGCGTCACGCGACCGGAAGGGTATAAAAAGGGTTGCTTCTTAGACGCTAGGGTATTGAAGAGATAAAGCGGTGTCATTATTTCCAGCCGTGCGCACCAATGAGTGGCACGAATTTGCAGGGGCCAAGTTCCGTGTTCGCCATCCCCGTTTGCCTCTTTACGAATCTTTGCAAAACTTGGGAGATGCGATCACCTATGGGG
>SBBL01000109.1 GCA_005239745.1 Candidatus Troglogloeales bacterium
CACCCACCCGCTTCATGCCCCTTCACAATCAGACCGGCCACACCGATTTCTTGGCCGAATTGGGCTTCTTCAAGTGATGTGACTTCTAAGAGAACGTCTTTTTTCCGCTTGCGAAGGACGGCAACCTGGCCTGGGAGTGCTTCACGGTTTGAAGCGGTCAGCAAAACCCTCTGCACCGGTTGAGGGAGTTCTTCTGTGATCTGATTGAAAAAGGGGTTGTCTGCAGAATCGAGTTTTATCCCACAGGGGTTTCTTGAATGTTGTGCAAGCTGTTCAATGGACGTATGGGCAGTTTTAATATCTCTGCAATATTCCAGATCGAGAATCCCCCACTCGCCGGCCCGGTTGGCTGCAATCGCAAGAGACGGGTGATACGTGCCAGCCGGTGTCAAGATGATGAAGCGAAACGAGTCCATGGATAGTCATATCCCCTATCAGAAGCGGAACCCTTAGTCAGAGGTAGACAACGATTAAGACGGGGAGGAACGACACCCCGCCCCAGCCTCTAGAAGGGGACGCACTCTACGCCTAGCCCCAAAGCGACCGGTTATGTTATAAAACCAGCGCCCCAGCAGAGTCAACCTTGCCCACAAAGACAACCCTCAAACATTGTTTTGGGGGCCCCGGTGCGTTACGCAGGGGTGACGACTGTCCGCATGAAGATCAAGTCCTCACGGAACAACCAAATCGTATTCGCATCCTACAAAAATTCTTAGAAATCTCAAAAATAATCGGAGTTTTTAGAGGTGCCCTTTTATGTCGCAGGCCCCAACGCTATCCACGCCCCTGTCAAGCCATGTAAAAAGGTTACCGTAGGTTTGTATCATGCCTGTCCGCTGTGAATGCTGATTAGTCTTTTGTTCGCGCTTCCTGACCTTGCATTAGAATGTCCAAGATTTCTCCAGGAGCTTTTGCCACCACACCTCGCCAGTTCCCAAACCCTCCATGCGTGTTTACGGCCTGCGTCCATTCATCCAGATAGCGGCGTTTTACCCTGTCTTGCTCGGTATTCTGTCCTTTTGTTTCCAGCACGAGCATGTCACCGTTCTTGAGCCTGACCAGAAAGTCGGGTCGGTACTTGCGCACGACCCCGCGATACACGTACAACACCTCAAAGCCCAAGTGGTCGTTCTTCACCCAACCTGCCACCAGGTCGCTGTCGTCGAGCACAAAAGCATCCGACGCCTCCCATGTGCTGTCGTACACGCATACGTTAATGTGCGACTTCCGTGTGTGCTCGCACGCCTTGCCCGTGTACCATGTTCTCATGTCACCGGTGGAGCGGATAGGGTGATCGCGGTCAAAGATGGGCGTAAACTGCTCGGTGTTCTCCTGTCGCACCGCCTCCCAGACATGTTGGATGACCCGTGACATATTAAGCGTGGTAATCAAGCGGCGGCGAAGGTCATCCTGATAGAACAGTGGCGGTGTGATTGCGATGCGGTCGGAGTGGATAAACCGCTCGACGATTCGCACCAATTCTACCAGCAAGACCTCGCGGCTTCCTTTCCATGTATGCTTCATCTGGTCGAACACATCACGCGCCGTCTCGAAGATGATACGCTGAGTACGAAACTCCCGAGCCAGGCGTTCCAGCTCAATGCGGTTAATGTGGGTCACGTCGGGCTTGCCTTCAAGGGTCGGAGCCAGTTCCGCTATCTTGACCGTCTGGGCCGCGTTCAGTTCCAGCGGGCGCACCTTCGCCCAGTCGAGCGTGAGCGTTGGCTGAAACATGCGATCGATCCGCACGACATTGGGCCAGCGGATTTCGAACGGTGCTTTTTCGGAGGCTGGTTGGACCGCCGTCTTAGGGAGCGGCGGCGGTGGCGGGCCATCCACTCCCCCCTCGTGGGGCAAAAAGGTAAAGGGTACACCAAAAATATTGACATATTCTGCCTCGAACAAGCCCGTCTCTGGGTCAACTTCATAGGACGTACGCCGTAAGCCGCGCCCCACCACCTGCTCGCATAGAAGCTGTGACGTAAAGGCCCTCAGCCCCATGATATGGGTCACGGTCTTGGCGTCCCAGCCCTCGGAGAGCATCCCGACCGAGATGACCTTCTGGATATTCTCGCCGGGCTGTCCCGCCTTGCCCACTGTGTCCACAGTCTGCCGCAGAAGCTCAGCCTGCTCCGCCTTGGTTAATTTTCGCTCGACCGGCGCCTCCTCCTTTTCTGCCTCATTGTTTTGTCCCCACTCCCCTTGGGAGAGGGTTGGGGTGATGGGGTCTTTCTGCGCTTCGGCCTGATCCAGCACCTTCGAGTCGATATGCAGGATGTGTTCTGGGTCGCATAGCTCATTAATGTGAATACGCCCGGAATCGAAGGCATGTTTAACCCGCGCCGCCGTCTCCGTTCGGTTGCAGACGGTAATCATTACGGGCGGGGTAGCCAACCCCGCTTCGCGCTGTGCTTTCCATGCTTTCCATGTCTCCCGCCAGTCGTAGCCCAACAGATAATAGGCGTTCAACACTAGGTCGGGCAGCGGCTCCTCCGGGTTGGCTGGGCGGTTGAGGTCGTCCTTCACCTCCGGGTCGTTGTAGATGTGGTAGAGGCGGGACTTGTATGTCTTGGCGTCGGGTACGGCATCGTCACGCACCACCACGCGCGGCGTCTTCACCAGACCCGACTCGATGGCGTCATTCAGACCGAAATCGCTGACGATCCAGCCGAAGAGGGCTTCTTCACTGCTCTTTTTCCCCGAGGGTGTGAATGGTGTGGCGGAAAAGTCGTAGCAGATGAGGATGCCGCGCGAGCGGTGAAGACGGTCGAGCCCGCCAATCCAGACCGTCGCCTCCTCGGCGCTGTCCTTCAGGTCGCGTATACGCAGGTATTTGCCCTCCGCCTCCCAGTTGACACGCCAGGCGTGGTGCGCCTCATCGTTGATGACAAGCAGGTTGTGGGCATTAGCCATTTCGCCCAAGACTTCCCGCGTGTAGGCTTCATCACTCTTAACGCCGCGTTTGTCCACACCGCGCCGTTTTTTAATTTGTTCCTCGCTGTCCCAGGCCAGCGTGTGCCAGTTGCGCACCAGCACTCTGCCCTGGCGCAGTTTATCCAACAAGGCCGATGGCACGATATTGAACGCTTCGTAATAATTGTCGGTACCTGCCGATTCCAGCACGACAAGCCGGCTCCTTACCGTCAGTCCAGGTGCGATGACCAGCACGTTTCGAGAAAAGCGGGCGTCCTGAGGTGCAGCCACCTTATTGAGGATGTGCCAAGCAATCACCATCGCCATGACAATGGTCTTGCCGGAACCGGTTGCCATTTTACAGCACTGCCGGACGAAGGTTCCGCCGTCGCCGGGAATTTCAACTCCCACGCGATCAGCGGCAGGCGCTTCCAGCATCCAGATCAGCGTCTCTATCGCCTCCATCTGGCAGAAAAAAAAGCGCCGTCCATCGAACTCTTCAGGATCGCGCCAGTACGAAAGCAGCCGTTTGGTGATCGCTGTAACCCCCGGATAGCCCGCATCGCGCCATGCCGCAACGCGCGGGCGGATCTGGTTCACCAGCGAAATTTCCACAAAGATGCCGGGATCATCGAATGCCTGGGAATTGCCCGAAGCCACCACGTACCCCGCCGGGCGGCGACCGTCGGCCATGTCGAACGTGCGCGACTCGCGTTCATAGCGCCAGTAATGCTTCGGTTCTTCATAGGGTGAGTTGATGATAAGGCGGTCAATGGTCGTGCGGGCCATTTACGCTGCCTTTCGCAAAATTTTTCTGCTTAGGTCATCTCGTGCGTCGAGGGAAGACACCATTTCTCCCCCAACATTTGTCAGTCGGGCCAGGTCTTTTCGCGGAATCTCCTGTTGATCGGCAAAAACAAGTATTGAGTCAAAGGTTGCTCTATACCGTAGGAGTCGTTCCAAGGTAATTGTCGTCAGACGTGCCTTGTCGGAATTGGGAACACCAAAAACAAATAATGGATCTTCTGTTTTTCCACGTATTGAGTAATCAATGGGGTAGTCTTCTGCCTGCTCCATACGTGTATCAATATAATCCTGCGAAATTTTTTCCTGCGGTATGATATTGACTATTATATTAAAAAGGTCTTCATAGAAAGTACTGGAAACCCGCGCCCGGTTTAGAAAAATGATGTCGTAGACCTTTGTCAATCCCTGTCCCAGGCAAAATATGGCTTCGGAAAGTCCATCCATAGAGGTCTCAATAAAAAACTCGCCATTCATTTCGTGTAGACCCATTTCCCCAAGGATTTGATCCAAAATCTTTCCCCGTGTGCCTTTGCGAAAGGAGCTAACCTCGTTTTCATAGCTTAAGTGCATGAACGTATGACCGCCGTCTGATAGTTTAATGCCTCCCGTTGATGTTTGTTGAATATAAATAGGATAGTGATCGCCATCGGGATATGAAAAAGGGGTATCGAGCATGAGAACACCACCCCCTCTCTCAATAATCCGAACACTTGAACACAGGTGTGAGCAAAGTAAGTCTTGCAGGGTCCTAATATTAATATCCATTTAGAACAACTCCAGTTCCGGTTGATCAGGTTGGCTTTCGAGTCCAGAAACTTTGAAGTCTTTCAAAAGACAATGTAATGCTCCATCCAGTGTGCGAAATCGTTTTGTTGGTTCCGCGTAACACTCCGGCTTTCGTCCTTGTCGAATAGCATCCTCGGTAGCGCGATGTATATGACACTGGTACTTTATTTCACCATGACAATGATTTGGACCATTGTAGCGGGCAAGGGTAAGCGTCTCACCACTCGGCATCGCCCATCGGATACCACAAGAAAAATCATCGTGATAGGTGATGTTTTGTCTCATGTAAATCCAAAACCTTAATTCCACTTGTTGCGCGGTCACCTCGTAATCAACGCGTTCGTACTTTTCTTCA
>SBBL01000102.1 GCA_005239745.1 Candidatus Troglogloeales bacterium
ATGCTGGGTGGGGCATTGGGGGGGATTATCGGCGGGGATGTGGGACATCGCTTGGATCAACAGGCTCAGGAGCTGGCCATGGTCGCAGAAACACAGCGTACGGAAGAAGGAATCGTGACGACGCTGAAGGGGAATATTCTGTTTGCAACAGGCTCGTCTGGCCTGCAACCGGATGCCCTCAATACCATCAAGCAGATCACCGATATTCTCAAGAAATATCCGGAACATCACGTGATCATCGTTGGCCACACCGATGCGGTCGGTAGCACCGACTCTAACCAACGTCTCTCGGAGCAACGGGCGCAGGCCGTTCGCGTTGAGATGGTGTCAGGCGGTATGGCCCCTTCCAGTTTAGAAGTGCTGGGCAACGGAGAATCTCAGCCCGTTGCCTCTAATGAGACCGAGGAAGGCCGCGCCAAAAATCGCCGTGTCGAGTTACATATATCGGGGAGAGAAACCGCAAACTAGTGGGGAGACCCCGAATGATAGTCTTAGTAACGATGTCATTTCGAGCATAGCGAGAAATGTTACGGGTGACCGCGCGCGACAGGACCTCTCCCGGAGCCTGTTCTGAGTGAAGGTCAAGATTTTTCACTTTGTCCGGAATGACAAGCGTTGGAAACGCTCCACAAGAGTCTTCCTATGGCGCTGATCGTCCAGAAATACGGGGGCACCTCCGTTGACGGCATCGAGAAGATGCGACACGTGGCAAAGCAGGTTGCCTCAGCTCGTCATAACGGGGATGACGTTGTGGTGGTGCTCTCGGCCATGGGCAAAGAGACCGACCGTCTCATTAATCTCGCAACCACCGCCACTCCGGACCCTAGTCAACGTGAACTGGATATGCTCATCTCCACGGGGGAACAGGTTTCCGTCTCGTTACTGGCCATGGTTCTTAACGGACAAGGGATTAAGGCAAGGTCATTTACGGGTGGACAAATCGGCATTATCACGGATGGTACCCACACCAATGCCCGCATTCAACGTATCTCCACCGAGCGTCTTAGGGAAAGTCTGTCGAGGGGGACCGTCCCTGTGGTAGCCGGCTTTCAGGGCATGGGGCCGGAATCGGAAATTACCACACTGGGACGCGGCGGGTCGGACACTACGGCGGTTGCGTTGGCCGCAGCACTTGGGGCAGATATTTGTGACATTTACACGGACGTGGACGGTATCTATACCACCGACCCCGGTATTGTTCCGGAGGCCAAAAAGCGTTTACGCGTCTCATACGAAGAGATGCTGGAAATGGCGAGTCTGGGGGCCCGGGTGCTTCAGTCACGGGCGGTCGCGTTTGCGATGAAGTATCGGGTACCTGTGCGGGTTCGGTCAAGTTTTAACACCTCGGATGAGGGCACATGGGTGGTTTGTGAGGACCTAGCAATGGAGCGGGAAATTATTTCAGGTGTTACCTACGATAAGCATCAGGCAAGAATTACCCTCGTCGGGGTTCCGGATAAGCCGGGGGTGGCGTCTAAAATTTTCAACGCGGTGGCAAAAGAGGATATTACGGTAGACATGATCATCCAAAATATCGGGCGGGATAAGGCCACCGACATTTCATTTACACTTCCTCGCGCCGATGCGGGACGCGCTAAGCAGGCGATTGATCGTCTTGCGAGCGAAACCGCAATGGGCGATATTCTGCTGACCAAAGACATCGCAAAAGTCTCTATTGTGGGCATCGGCATGCGTTCGCACTCTGGGGTTGCGGCCAAAATGTTTGCAAGCCTTGCTGCCGAGGGTATTAACATCATTATGATCTCGACCTCCGAGATAAAAATCTCGTGTGTGATTGATGAGAGATATACGGAACTTGCCGTGCGCGTCCTCCATAAAGCGTTCGGGTTAGGGAAAACACGAAAACGACTCAAAACAGACAAAAAGGCGCACCATGCACCACGTTGAAATCTATGACACCACGTTGAGAGATGGCGCGCAGTCGGAAGGTGTGTCGTTCTCCGTTCATGACAAACTGCTCATTACCCAGAAGCTCGACATACTTGGGATTCATTACATTGAAGGGGGTTGGCCGGGGACTAACCCAAAAGACGATCTTTATTTTGAAGAGGTCAAGAAGCTGCACCTGAAATCGGCAAAGCCCGTTGCCTTTGGTGCCACCCGCCGGGCTAACAACCGGGCATCGGACGATCCAAACTTGAAGGCACTCATTGCCGCCGATACGGAAGTCGTCACCATTTTTGGAAAAAGCTGGGACTTTCACGTCACTGAAGTGCTGGGGGTCTCCTTAAAGAAAAACCTGGAGATGATCGCCGATTCGGTAAGTTACTTACGATCAAAGGGCAAGCGGGTTTTCTTCGATGCGGAACATTTTTTTGACGGCTTTTTGGCAAGTCCCGGATACGCCATCAAGACACTGCAAGCGGCGGAATCTGCCGGGGCGGCATGCCTTATTCTGTGTGACACCAACGGTGGCACGATGCCGTGGCAAGTAGAGGATGTATGCAGAAGGGTTTTAGAGGGGGTGGATAAGGCATCTGTTGGTATTCATACGCATAACGACGGTGACGTGGCCGTGGCCAATGCCCTGACCGCCGTGAGGGTGGGGGCGACACAGGTGCAGGGAACGATCAACGGATTCGGAGAGCGTTGTGGAAACGTGAACCTTTGCTCCGTTATCGCCGCTCTCAACCTCAAAATGAATCACAAGTGCATCGGAAGCGACCAATTGAAACATCTTCGGGCGGTTTCCCAATTCGTGAGTGAGGTGGCCAATTTGCCTCATGTCAAAAATCAGCCCTATGTGGGTGAGTCGGCCTTTGCCCATAAAGGAGGTGTTCATGTCCATGCCGTGCAGAAAGCTTCTGCGTCTTATGAACATGTGCCCCCACAAAAGGTTGGCAATCGGCAACGTGTCCTGGTTTCCGATTATTCAGGCACCCGAACCCTTTTGGAGAAAGCCCAACTGTATGGCATTGCTTTACCCGCGGAGGCCGCGAGGGCGTTACTAAAGGCCGTGAAAGAAAAGGAGCATCAGGGATATCAATTTGAGGGGGCGGAGGCCTCCTTTGAACTGATGATGAAGAAAGCCACGCATCAGTATAAACCGTCCTTTGACCTTATCCGGTTTCGCGTCGTAGTAGAAAAAGGGGCGGAGCATGATCGCACGGAGGCCACCGTTGAAGTAAAGGTCAACGGTCGGATTCAGCACACCGCCGCTGTCGGCAACGGCCCGGTCAATGCCTTAGACCAAGCCCTGCGGCGTGCCCTCATAAAGTTTTATCCCGTTCTCTCTGAGGTAAAGTTGATTGATTATAAAGTGCGTGTCTTGACTGCAAGTGACGGCACCGAGGCAAAAGTGCGGGTCCTTATTGAGTCCGGGGACGGCCGGCGGACGTGGCAAACGGTGGGCGTTTCTCACAACGTCATTGAGGCCAGTTGGCAAGCGCTGGTAGACAGCATTGACTATAAGCTCAATGCCTTTTGAGACGCTGAAGAGAATATCCGCGTCAGCCTAAACTAGGTCTGACGGGGATTTCACTTGTTGTCAAAGCGTACTGAAGCTCGGGTTAGCTGGGGCGTTGGAAAAGTGGCAAGAGGCCTATGAGGGCGTGGGATTTTTTTGTATCTACGGGGCCTGTTGCGAGGGCCGTGTTGGTACTTCTGCTCGCCTGCTCCGTTGGGAGCTGGGCGATTATCCTGAAGAAGTTTTTAGGTCTAAGGCGGAGCAAACCGCGTGATCGTCAGGTACTTGCCTTCCTCGAAAAACGAGTGCCGATTGAGACGTTGCAAAAGGATATCGCTTGGATTGGAGAGTGCCCCACTACCCTTCTCGTGCAGGCTATTTTTGAAAAAGCGCCTTCCAAAAATCTTACCTCCATCCAAGACGTTGAACGGTTAAACCGCGTCATAAGCGCCCAGATTGATCTGGAGATCAATCGTCAGTCACGTTATCTTCATATACTTGCGACCATTGGGAACACGGCTCCATTTGTTGGTCTGTTCGGCACCGTGTGGGGCATTATGAAGTCCTTTCAGGAGATTGGTCGGCAAGGCACGGCGAACATTGCCGCGGTGGCGCCCGGCATTGCGGAGGCCCTGATTGCCACCGCGACGGGCCTAGCAGTGGCTATTCCGGCCGTTGTCGCCTATAACCTCTTTGTCCACGAGGTCAACCAAATAGATGTCCTCCTACGGGGTGTAGCCGATGAGATCAGCAACCGCTTTGAACGCCCCTCCGTGCCCCTTCCTTCCCATTCCCTCCCACGGACACGGGGCTAGCGATGGACCGCCGCCATCGGCTGATTGCTGAAATTAACATCATCCCGCTGGTAGATGTCGTTCTGGTGCTTCTCATCATCTTTATGGTAACGGCCCCGATGCTCTATCAGGGCATTGACATCAAACTACCGGCGGCCACAACCAATACCATTCGCCCTGAAGAACGTAAGATCATTACCATTGGAGAGACGCGGAAGATTTATCTGGATGACTCGGAGGTTTTGCTTTCCGATCTTTCAAAAACGTTGGAGGCGCTTAAGGCGGATACACCGCAAATATCCATCTACCTGCGCGCCGACCGGGACGTACCTTACGGGACCGTTGTTTCCGTTATGGACATCATTAAACAGGTAGGTATCGATAAATTGGGCATGGTCACAGAGCCTACCGGCTTAAAATGAGAAAACCTTAAAATGAGAAAACGCCGAAAGGGGGCTCTTCCCTCAAAAACAGGTAGATTTCTTCGTGAGGCCATATGGAGGTGTGTAAAAAAATTTCATCAGGCGGCTTTCCTTTCAGATTGAACGGGTGTGCTCTCTTCTCCGTTTCTATGCTGTTTCCCTTTGTACACCCCTTCTAGCTTTTCAACTCCCTTCGAAGTGTTAAATTGTTCATCAGCGACTCTCCCATACGCCTTGACCCTTCTTGGGTGTCTCCCATACTATACGAACATCATGGTTGATCGTGAACGGTATGAACAGCAGAAGGCCTCCTTTCAAAATGCGCTTACCGTCTCTTAGAGGGGGTGTCTCTGCCGGAGACCGATGTAACACGAGACGCGGTGATTCAACGCTTTGAATTTACGTATGAACTCGCATGGAAAACCATGAAACAGTGGCTTTTTTCCAAAGATATAGACGTTCGCAATCCAAAAGACACGCTCCGTGTTGCTCTACAGCAGGGACTGATTAACGATGGCAACGGGTGGACACGATTACACGATAATCAAAACTTAACGGCACACACCTACGACGAGGGGACAGCCAGTCGTGTGTATGCTTTTATTCAGTCCGAAGGCGTTGTCTTATTTAAAACGCTGTTGACCCAATTGGAAAAGACCCGAATTGAGCCATGACCCCTTTTGGCATAGACGAAGCTATTTTGAACAGCCTTACCACAACACTGGCCGCCTGTTCTGAGGTGAATAGGGCTGTTATCTTTGGGTCACGTGCCACCGGTTCTTTCCGAAATCATTCCGATATTGATGTGGCCATTTACGCGCCCACGTTGCCATGGAACGATTTCTTATTACTTCGGAGCCGCATTGACGATTTGCCCTGTATCTTTTCGATTGATCTCGTTCATGTCGAAACATTAACGAATGAAGTGCTTCGTTCCAAAATAAAACAGGATGGAAAAATAATATACCAGAAAACAAATAATGGGCACCCTTAAGTTTTTGAAGGAATGTGCCGATGCAGCTGCGTGGTAGAGATTTTGTCTGTCAATGGGGTGTCCCGTCAACACAGGAGGAAAACCGATGAGGACCAACATCAACATTTACATAGCAGCCGTCACTGCCGTGATACTTTTCGGTTCCCCCTTACGGGCAGAGATCAAGGAAGGGGGTTCCAATCTGCGACTTGCCACATCAGCAGCCAAGGCCGAAACCCATACCCAGACAGCGCAGGTGGCCCTAGGCCAGGTCCCCCTTTATTTTATTGAAAACCGGGGACAGATCAATAATCCGAACGTTTCTTACTACGTTACGGGAAAGGGAACAACGGTTTACTTTACCCCAGAGGGTGTGACCTTTGCTTTAACGGGTATGGATGCCCCCTCACCCTTACCCTCTCCGACTCTATTACCCTCTCCCCTTGTGGGAGAGGGTAGGGTGAGGGGGGAACGCTGGGCCGTTCGGTTGGAATTTATTGGCGCCAATAAGGTCACCCCGCTTGCCCAATCACCTCTGCCTGCCAAAATCAGCTATTTTACGGGGCCAAAGGATCAATGGAAGTCCGGTCTCCCGACCTTTGGCAAGGTGGTTTATTCCAATCTTTGGCCGGGGATTGATATGGTTTTTTATGGGAAGGGGGCGCAGCTGGAATATGACGTTATTGTGCGTCCCGGCGCCAATCCTGCCAAGGTGCAACTGGCCTATCGTGGTGCCGAGTCGGTGAGATTAACCGAAGAAGGGGTGCTGCATGTGATTACGCCGGTCAGAACGATTGGCGAAGGTAAGCCGTATGTTTACCAAGAGGTGGATGGAAAACGTGTAGAGGTTGCGTCGGCCTATTCTTTGCTCCCTCGCCCCTTGGGGGAGAGGGTTGGGGTGAGGGGAAATGAATCCGTTGCCTACGGTTTTGACTTAGGTGCCTACGATAAAAGTAAATCGTTAATCCTTGATCCCCCTGTCTTTGTCTACGTGGGATATATCGGTGGCAGTGGGGTTGATTATGGCTTTGATATTGCGGTTGATTCGACCGGGGCCGCCTATGTCACGGGTCAGGCCGGATCTCCTGCAACGAATTTTCCGGTAAATTTGGGGCCGG
>SBBL01000062.1 GCA_005239745.1 Candidatus Troglogloeales bacterium
AAGAGCAAAAATTAAAGGAAGTTTTATTAGACAAACCACCCCAACCCCTCCTTAACTAAGGAGGGGAATATACAAGGGTGAGACTACCCAACCCAGAAACAATATCGTTAATTTATGCAATCAGACACTAGGTAGAAATGAACGTTTCCAACGATACGGCTACCTGATTTGTATCTGCGACAATCATGGGCGACCCGCCCGTTTGGCGGCAGTGAACTTTTGGTGAGGGATTGGATTTTCTCTTGTGCTGTAACGTAATGCACGTGCGCGCAGCAATAGAGCTTCGGGATCCATTTTTCTACGTTGTACACCCTGTTCCAAGTAGGTAATGATTTGGCTATTGAGGCTGCGATGATTAATATCGGCCGAGTGTTTGAGCCATTCGTATATCTCTTGCGGAATGTTTTTAACGGTAATCGTTGGCATAACAAAACTCCATTGGGTTAGGACATGAAACCATTATGGAACCATAATGGTTGTACTTGCAGAATTAGTTAACCTCACGCCGACACGCTCGTCCCCGACCCGAGCGACCCCCAACCCCTCAACCGCTACAGCTACATTAATCAAAAAGGCCTGCGCGATGGCATCGCCGCTCTGGAGAGCGGCGACTTTTCCCCTCAAAATGCACATACCCTCCCATGGCGGGCAGAGCATACCCTCATTCCGATCAAACCCCACGTTGATCCCTCCTTAAAACCTCTCTCCGCTCTACTCATCACACCCAATCACCTGCAAAACCACTCCCAACCTCTTTACCCACTGTCAAAACACTCCTGCCAAGGGACTCCCCCACCCACATCCGTCTGACTTTGACGTAGCCTCCCACGTAAGACTTCTGCCTTGACTTATTAAACGCTTTGTCTGATACTGTGGCGGGCCGGGGGTGGCCTAATTCCGTCTGATGCTTAAGGAGAGTCAGTCATGACTACTTTGCGTTGTACCCGGAGGCGTAACAGAAGCTCTGTGAAGAAAATAGGCTGGCTGGTTATTATGTTGGCATTTGCCGTGTTCCCTGCCCTCACATCTGCAAGCAATTGGTGGGGCGGTTACCATTGGGCACGTGTAGGCAACCCATTTACCCTCAAGCTCGGAGACAACGTGTCGAGCGCGTGGGATGCGTATCTCGGCGTTGCCTCGTTCGACTGGAGCCTATCCTCCGTGCTAGACACCACGATCGTAGCAGGCACAACCACGCCGAGAAGGTGCCGTCCTGCCAGCGGGCGTGTGGAGATCTGTAACCATACCTACGGTAATAATGGCTGGCTTGGCGTGGCTCAGATCTGGGTCAATAGCAGCAGCCACATCACGCAGGGCACGGTCAAGCTCAATGACACGTACTTCAACACCGCCACGTATAATACCCCGGGGTGGAGACATCTTGTGATGTGTCAGGAGATTGGCCACACGTTCGGCCTCGACCACCAGGACGAAAATTCCGGAAATACAAACTTGGGGACGTGCATGGACTATACGAATAACCCGTACGGCCCACCCTCCAATGAGCACCCAAACCAGCATGATTATGACCAACTGGAGATCATTTACGCACACCTCGACAGCTCTACCACCGTCGGCCAGGCCGTTCAGTCGCCTGCTGCAGCAACTAACAACAGACGTGACGGGCATGCCCAGTGGGGCGAGCTAATCCGCTCAACCAACAACGGCCGGACCGGTCTGTACAAGCTCAATTTAGGTGACGGGCACAAGGTGTTCACATTCGTCGTCTGGGCGGACGGGGAAGGGTCATAGCCGTATAAATGGGCCCTGCTAGGGGCCCGTTCCCAGGCTCTATAGTAAGACAACGGTTGTAAGGGGTGGAGTTTAACCCCCTCATGCGCTTGTCCGTCCTGTCAGTCCGTGTTCAGACAGGGCCACTACAGTTGAGAACCCTGTGAAACCGTTTCAGCTTCCAATCTATCTGCTTTTCATCGTTACTGTTGGGTTCACGGCATGTGGCGGTAAATTATCGGGATCCACGCAGCCTCGGCACGATCCATTGCCCGGTGAAACCGTAACAGACTATGAAAGTCTAGTAGACGCCTTGCACGCGGCAAGAGTGCAGGTCGAAGCGGGAGAAGAGGTAGATCAACCTTTCTTCTCCGTTGAAGGGAGGATAATCAAAGTCCATGAGGAGGATATACAGGTCTTTCAATATCCTAATGTAACGGTAAGGGATGAACAGGCCGCTCTGGTTTCATCCGATGGCAATGGACTGGGAACCGCAAAGATCCACTGGATTGGCCGGCCACACTTTTACAAGAAAGGAAGGCTCATTGTGCTGTACGTCGGTGACACTGACAACGTATTGAAAGTGTTGGGAACCGTGCTTGGTCAACCGTTCGCGGGCAAATAAGGGAAAAGGGAGACAAAATGATGGACAAAATACGGCGAGGGGTAGTCGTCTTTGTATTTTTCATGGTGAGTCACTTTACAGGTGTGGCACTTGCGGCCAATGTAGACATTGATCTTACGACACAGCTTCTTACCCAGCAAGAGTTTAGAGATTTTAGTTCGGAGGTAGGACTCGCTATTGCCTATCTTCCCCTCTCACCGGCGGAGCCGCTGGGACCACTGGGATTTGATGTGGGGATTAAAGTCACGTCGGTAGATATTCGAGATGGGAATACCTACTGGCAGAAAGCGACCGGCGCCAACCCTCCCAATATGCTGGTTATCCCAAAAATACAGGTTCAAAAGGGCCTTCCCTTTGGGATAGATGTCGGGGCGATGTACTCTAAGGTGCCAAGCTCTAACGTCTCACTTTACGGGGGAGAGGTTAAATGGGCAATCGTATCGGGCAACATCGCGCTTCCGGCTATCGCCCTTAGGGGCTCTTATTCAAAACTCAAGGGGGTAGATCACTTAAGCATACAAACAATCGGCGCCGACCTCTCCGTTAGCAAAGGCATTGCTTTTATTACCCCCTATGCCGGTATCGGACAGGTGTGGATAAAGGGCGCAAGTGATCTGCCAGGGCTAGGGAGTGAACAAATTCGTAATAATAAAGCGTTTGTGGGCGCGAAGATAACACTTTTACCGTTAAATTTTGTGGTTGAAGCCGATTTTTCGGATATTCCCATGTATACCGGTCGGCTCAATATCGGATTTTAATGAACGGGCCGCTGTTTTGGGCAACTGTTTTCTCGCTTGCCGGGCTTTGCATTGTCATATTAGGACTTCGAGGATTCCGTCGCCCGCCGCCGGGGTTTGAACCTAAGCACTGCTTAGCATGCGGGCGTACCTACCCGTATACGGAAACCCGCTGTGGGCAATGCGAAAAGGAATTATAGTTAGGGGTACAATGCCCCCGTGTTTAGCGGGAGGTGTGCCCCTGCGCGCGCCCGATTAGGGTCTACTCATGGTAAATGCCCACAGAGCGCTTCCAAATCCTCCGGGGCGATCTCCGTTAGACTATCCACCACGCGATCGGCGCGCCCGGACAGTTGTACCCTCGCGTATGAATTGGTGACGGCAAGACATCTCATCCCCGCCGCTTTTGCGGCCCCCACGCCGTGCAGCGAATCCTCAATCACCACACACTCCGAAGGGAGAATCTGCTCGTGAGGGGTCTGGGCATTGAGCCTCGCAAGTGCCGTCTGGAACGCCTCTGGGTTCGGTTTCCCATGCTTTACATCCTGTGCACTCACGATCACCGGAAATGACGAGAGCATGTTCCCCTTCGATAGGGCGAATTTTATCTCTCCGCGAAACGCCCCGGAGGCAATGGCCAACCGGTAGGACTTCCCGGCCTTTTCCACAAATGCGACCACGCCTGGGTATAGATACAACGACTGTTGTGATAATACCCGATAAAGGGCCATTTTGCGGGTAATCAAACGCTTCAGGATAGGGTTACTCACGGGCCGCCCGTGCGCCGTAAGGGCGGCCTCGAAACACCCCTTATCGTCCATAGCAAGGTAGGTTTGATAATAGGCTTCAGAGGTAAGCGTGATCCCTTCTTCTGCAAGAATTCTCTGAAACGCTTCCAAGTGATGGGGCTCGCTGTTGACAATTACCCCATCACAATCGAAGATAATCGCCTTTAACACACCATTTGCCTCGTCAGAAGAATTCGTGACTACACTACCCACGTCTTGCGTAAAGCTTACGGATCATTATTCCGCTCAGTAAGATCATGGGGAGGCTTAAGAGTTGTCCCATCGAGAGCCATTCAAGAAAAAGGCCCATCTGCAGATCTGGCTCGCGAAAGAACTCTATCAAGAATCGGGAAAGGCCGTAGCACAGGATAAAGGCCCAAAACACCACGCCGCGCGGCGCGTTGGTGTGAAAGAGGCGCCATAGAATAAAAAAAAGCACTGCCCCCTCCCCTACGGCCTGATACAGTTGAGAAGGATGCCGACAGACATCGCCCCCGTCCGGAAAGACCATGCACCAGGGGACCCGTGTCACTCGACCAAACAATTCACCGTTGATAAAATTTGCGATACGTCCTAGCCCCAACCCGATTGGCACACTCACGATGGCGACATCGGCAACCTCATAAAAGTCGCGTTTGTGCTTTTTACAAAAAAGGAGTCCCGCTAGTATCGCGCCGATCATGCCGCCATGAAACGACATCCCTCCTTCCCAAACGGCTAACATTTTAAGCGGGTGGCTCAGGTAGAAAACAGGCTGATAAATGAACACGTAGCCAAGCCTTCCCCCGGCAACTACCCCCACCACCACATAAAAGAGAAGGTCGGAAAGTACATTGGCTGTGAATGATACCCCCCTACGCTTGGAGAGCGATGGGATGAGCCAATTCGCCGCTATAAATCCAACGGCATACATTAACCCGTACCACCGAAAGGCAACCGGTCCGAGGCGCAGGAACACGGGATCTATTTGTGGATAAGGAAGCATGGAAAACCTTTCTAGGGCACCTCTACTTTGCCTTGCCCTGCGCGGCGACGGCCTTTATGGCCGCTTCTATCTGTACCGGATCGCCCAAATATTGGTGGCGGATTGGTTTGAGCGAAGCGTCGAGTTCATAAAGCAGCGGGATGCCGGTCGGTATGTTGAGATCAACAATGTCATGGTCTGAGATACCGTCGAGAATCTTAACCAGGGCGCGCAGGCTGTTGCCATGCGCCGCAATCAGCACGCGCCGTCCCCTGCGCACGGCCGGGGCAATGGTCTCGTGCCAGTAGGGGAGGAAACGCGCTACCGTATCTTTGAGGCATTCGGTGAGCGGGATTTCCAATGGTGAAAGCGCGCGGTAGCGGGGATCGAGACCTGGAAAGCGCAGGTCGCTCCGATCAAGCGGCGGCGGCGGCACGTCGTAGCTACGCCGGTAAATCTTTACTTGCGCCTCGCCGTACTGAGATGCCACCTCCGCCTTGTTCAGTCCCTGCAATGCTCCGTAGTGGCGTTCGTTGAGCCGCCACGAGCGCACGACCTCTATCCATATCAGGTCCATCTCGTCGAGCATGATATGGAGCGTGCGGATGGCACGCTTCAAGACCGAAGTGAAGGCCAGATCGAAGCTGAAGCCTTTGGCCATGAGTAGCCGCCCCGCAGCCATAGCCTCTTCACGTCCTTTGTCGGAGAGGTCCACGTCGGCCCAGCCGGTGAACCGGTTCTCCTTGTTCCAGACGCTCTCTCCATGTCGGATAAGAACCAGCCGATGCGTAGCGTGCATCATCACAGAAAAGGTTCCGCGGCCGCCATATATGGAAAGTTGGGCGCCTTTTCGGAGGTAACAATAAATAGAGGATCAGCTTGATAGGTATTCCACAGGCCACATTGCCCGCACCGTGCTGCCCATGCCCCCACCTCGTCTTTGCAGAAGGTGCAGCGATAGGGAATGACCCCCCGTGTCTTGAGGGCAAGCCCCTTCTTAAAAGCCTCGACGGCAAGGCCAACCTCCCCCCTCTTCAAATGAATATTCCCGAGAATCTTATAAAGGTCGGGAAAGTGCTCGACCTGTACCTCTATTTCGGTAAGGAGCGACAACGCGTTGTCAATCATTTCCAAACGGTAATAGATATTAGCAAGAGAGAACTTGAGAAGGAGGGTATCGGCCGCACCGGCAACCTCCGACCGTTTAACGAGCGCTTCTTGGTAGATATGAATGATTGTCTCCGGTGTCCCTGCCGATAGGTATATCTCTTCCAGGCGGTGCAATAGGGTAATCTGCCCCGTCATCTCATATCCCTTTTTAAGCAGGGCTGCGGCGACCGATCGTTTACCTTCTTGGATGCGGCTTTCTGCCCGTCCCATGTGGGCCGGCAAAAAGTTTTTATCTTGCTTAATGATTGCCTTAAAATACTTGCGGGCGTTAGAGGGCCGACGGTTTTTCAGGCAGCGCTCCCCCAAGGCATACCAAATACCCAGACGAAACGCGATATGGGCCTCATCTTTTTCATCTAGTTTCAGTAACCGTTCCTGTACCCGATCGGCATCCTCCCATTTCTCAAGACGGACATAGAGGTCCCGTATCCGCTTAAGCGCCGTCAAATGAGACGCCTCCAGATGAAGTATCTTGGTAAGCGGAGCAATGGCCTCCTCCCTCTGTCCCACCTGTTCGAGGCTAATTGAAAGGGCGAGAAACGCGTCTATATTTTTGTTATCCACATGACACGCCCGTCTGTACAGACGGATAGCCTCCTCATGTTCTCCCGCTTGCTGATGGAGATTGCCTAAATGCAACAGACTCGGTCCATGGTCCGCATGAGAGACAAGCGCTTTCCGAAACAGGGCAATCGCGTCGTGTCGTTGTCCAGCCGCTAATGCCCGCATGGCCCGGTGATAGTGTGTCTCTATTTCCGTCTCTTCCTTGTTCTGCCGCGCGATCTTCCATCGACTGCGTACGAGTGTAGCTTCCCGGATACTACCCACCAGCATCACGAAGAGGCCACCCACCGCCGTTGCAGAAATGACCAGCACGGCCACACTGGACTGAAACGACAAGTCCGGCGTGAAATAGAAGATGACACTACTTGCATTAAGGTGCGTCAGATAAGCGACGGCCAGTCCGCATGCAAAGACAAGCACCATGAATAGCCACGATCGCGTCATGTCATCTCTATTCGGGCGGCATCGGTCCAGAAGCGCTCCAGATCGTAGAAGGCACGCGCCTCCTTCCTAAAAATATGGAGGATAATATCGTGATAGTCCACCAGGAGCCAACGGTCGCTATGCTCTATACGGGGAGGGGCTTCTTCTTTTGTGAAGGCGTGGCGGAGGGCGGTAGCAACGGCCTGCATCTGTGCATTGGAATCTGCCGAACCGATGACGAAAAATTCGGCAAGCGACGTCAGAGGCCCTACGTGGAGAATGGTTAGATCAATAACATGTTTTTTCTCGGCAATTTTTGCAATTTGAATTGCCCTGGCTTTTGCGTCAAGTTTGCGCGCTACTTTCACTGCTCGATTCGGAATTGCCCCCTCCTAAACCAGCCCCTCTGCCATCATATACGATGCAACGGATGGCGGCAAGTTATCCGGGCCTATTTGCGGCTTCAGTCGAATGTCGGTTGCAGAGATGTTGTCGGCATGGCACTTCAAAAAATGAAGGGTCGTTCCCGCGCCCGTGGGTAAATGGTAAGACAGGCCCTCTTTGCGATCAAGGAGGCTTAAGACGGGCTGAAGATAGGGGGCCAAAAAGCCGGCACAGTCGGCAAGCGGATAACCCTGTCTGCCCATAATAACAAAGTCACAGAGAGTTAAAACCGTTTGTCCACCTTTCCATCCGTTAATATTGCGAAAGGTATCGGATCCCAGGATAAAGAAAAGATAATCGGACGGGTAGATTTTCCGAATGTCATGTAAGGTATCCAGTGTATAGGAAGGGCCTGGTCGCTTAATTTCCATATCGCAGATGCTCCAAGTGGAATAATCGGAAATAGCAAGGCGGATCATGGCAAGACGGTGGACCGACGGCAAAATGGGCTCCGTTTTGTGTGGAGGGATACCTGAGGGGAGAAAGAGGAGACCATCAAGCGAGAGGTATTTGTAAACGTGTGAGGCAACTTGAAGGTGGCCGTTGTGAACGGGGTTAAATGTGCCACCTAATAAACCAATGCGTTTGCTTGACACCTGATTAACCAAACTCCTATACTCGAACGTAAAAGCCGAAGTGGTGGAACTGGTAGACACGCACGTTTGAGGGGCGTGTGGGGCGACTCGTGGGGGTTCAAATCCCCCCTTCGGCACCAAAACTCACCCACCCATCATCAAAATGTAGGGGCAAGCCATGGTTTGCCCCTACTGCTACTGCTGCCTAGTACCATGCCTAGTACCATGCCTAGCACCGCTTAAAAGCGCCCGCTGAATATCGCGCAAAATCCTTTGGCAGGTTTTCTCCACGGATGTAGCCCTCATTACCCCGGAGATCATCGCGATGCCGGAGGCCCCGGCGGCAAAAACGGCCTCTATCTCCTGGGTACTTTGTATGCCACCCACTGCAAACAGGGGAAGCGCTGTCTTGGCCCGTTTAAGGCCCTCAACTCCTAACGGAGGGCCATAGCCTCTCTTGGATGGGGTATCATAGACCGGGCCTAACAGGGCAAAATCAGCCCCCCCAGACTCCGCGTCTTTGACTTCCCCTGCCGTATGGCACGAAACCCCTATCTGTCCTTTGAACATCTGTTGTACCGCCGCAAGGGGGAGGCCGGATGCCGGTAACTGTATCCCATCGGCACCCACCGCGAGGGCAATATCCACCCGGTCATTCACAAAAAGCTTAGCGCCGTAGGCGGACGTAATCTCCCGAAGCCGATAAGCGAGCTCAAGTTGGGGCCGAAGTGGCAAGGTCTTTTCTCGAAATTGTACGGCGGAAACCCCAACGGATACCGCCGCGCGGACAACATCGGTAAGCCCCCGCCCGCCCGTCTGGCTGCTATCCGTGATGAGATAGAAGGAAAAATCAACGGCCATGATATCTCCCAACTTCATGCACATTGCAAGATAACACGATGCCCTAAGGAAACCACAAGGCAAAGGAAAAAGCAAACAATGCGAGCATTGTTAGGAGCCTTAAAAAAGTGCACTCTTGTCCAATTAAAAGTGCACTTTTTTAGGGAAACATGGTACAACTCGCTCGGGAAACGATCGGTGGTGCGTCTGCCATCTCTTGTGAAGCTGAGGCAACGGGAATTAACAATTTTTCTAATTGTAAAAAGGTAAATCTCGTGGAAGAACGATACCAGGTCTTTTTACAAAATCTAAGCCTCGAACGAGCACGGGTTGGAGCACTGTTGGCGCTTGTGCTAGGGAACGGGCTTAGGGTTGTCCCTTGTGTATAAAATGATCGTTGATATTCACCACGGGGCAATTAATGTCAAAAGCCAAGTGGGAGAAGGCACGGAGTTTGTCGTTACGCTGCCCTTGGGGCAGCCACACCAAAGGATATCCCTCCAAACCCAATGACGAAACGCTTTCAACTGCACGCCGACTTCTCTCCAGAAGGAGATCAGCCGAAGGCGATTGCCGCCTTGTCGGAAGGCATTGAGCGTGGTGTGCCACATCAAGTGCTTTTAGGGGTCACGGGTTCAGGAAAGACCTTTACCCTGGCCAATGTGATTGAGAAGATACAGCGGCCTACACTCGTCATGGCACACAACAAGACCCTCGCCGCGCAGCTTTATCGAGAGTTCAAAGACTTCTTCCCGGAAAACGCCGTCGAATATTTCGTCAGCTATTACGATTATTATCAGCCGGAAGCCTACATCCCCCATACCGACACCTATATCGAAAAAGATGCCTCCATCAATGACGCGATCGATCGGATGCGACATGCGGCCACTTCCTCACTTTTTGGACGCAATGATATTATCGTTGTCGCTTCCGTTTCATGCATCTATGGCCTGGGATCGCCGGAGGCCTACCATGGGCTGCTGCTCTACCTGGTGGAAGGGGATACCATTGAACGAGATGCCGTTTTGGCTAAACTGGTTGAGATACGGTACACGCGCAATGATGTGGATTTTTACCGCGGGACGTTTCGGGTGCGTGGCGACGTTGTGGAAGTGTTCCCGGCGGCATCAGAGGATACCTGTATTCGCATTGAATTTTTCGGCGATAGGGTTGAAGCCCTCTATCGGGTTGATCCGTTGTGCGGAACCGTTTTGGAGCGGATTCCTAAAATTGCCATCTATCCGACCAGCCACTATGTGATCCCAAAGGCCAGGATTGAAAAGGCGCTTGCGGATATTGAGGCGGAACTGGAAGAGCGCATCCCCTATTTCCGAAAGGCCAATCTTTTGGTAGAGGCCCAGCGCATTGATCAACGAACAATGTTTGATCTTGAGATGATCCGAGAGGTTGGCTACTGTCAGGGCATTGAGAATTACTCGCGCCATCTCTCCGGCCGCGCCCCCGGTGAGCCACCCCCCACGCTCATGGACTACTTTCCCAAGGATTACCTGTTAATTATTGACGAAAGCCATGCGACGATCCCGCAGATTGGAGGGATGTACGCCGGTGATCGTGCCCGCAAGGTCAACCTAGTCGAGCATGGCTTTCGTCTGCCGTCCGCGTTTGACAACCGTCCGCTAACGTTTGAAGAGTTTGAGCGATTCGTCCACCGAGCCATCTACGTGTCGGCGACCCCGGGCCCCTATGAGCTTAAAAAAGCAGGGGCTTTGCATGTGGTCGAACAAATCGTTCGCCCGACTGGGCTCACTGACCCGGAGGTGACCGTTGCCCCAGCGCAAGGGCAGGTGGACCATTTGCTCACAGAGATTCGAAAACGGGTTGAACGGTCCGAACGCACACTGGTGACCACCTTGACCAAGCGGATGGCGGAAGATCTGACGGAATATTATCGTGAAATCGGTCTGCGTGTTCAGTACCTCCATTCCGACGTCGAGACCTTAGCCCGAAGCGATCTCTTGCGAGAATTGCGTCTGGGATCGTTCGATGTCTTGATTGGGATTAACCTGTTACGTGAAGGTCTTGATTTACCGGAAGTATCGCTCGTCGCCATCTTGGATGCGGACAAGGAAGGGTTTCTTCGGTCGCAGCAATCGCTGATCCAGACGGCGGGACGGGCGTCAAGACATATCGCGGGCACCGTCATTTTATACGCCGACAGGGTCACCGGTTCCATGCAGCGTGCCATCCAAGAGATGAATCGGCGGCGTGCCCTTCAGCAGGCATACAACCAGGCGCACGGGATTATACCCTGTGGCGTTCAAAAGGCCGTCCCTGCACGGCTGTATCCGGCCGAAGAGTCGCCTGCAGAAAGGAAACCGGATAGGAAAAAGACAATGTATGAACCGGCGCCGACGGACCCTAAGGCATTGGGGCAGATGGTGGAACGGTTAGAGCGCGACATGCGTTTAGCGGCTAAACGTCTGGCGTTTGAGGAGGCGGCTGCCCTGCGCGATCAAATTAAACGGTTGCAGGAAAAAGACCTGGGACTCGTTTTGTAATGGCACGCCTACGCTGCCCTGGCGAGGGGAAGCATTTCAGGTGTGTCTTAAGCCCGGATTTGTCCATTGCCAAAGACAACAAATTTCATGCAGGTCAGCGCCTCTAGGCCCATGGGGCCCCTTGCGTGGATGCGACTTGTGGATATCCCCATTTCGGCACCCAGTCCGAACTGGTACCCATCATTTAAACGGGTGGAAGCATTAACGAAGACGGCGGACGAATCTACCTGGCTCACAAAACGATTGGCGTGTGCGTACGTTTGCGTGATAATGGCATCGGAGTGTTGCGAGCCGTAGGTGGCGATGTGCTCGACGGCTGCATCGAGATCGGGAACGATCTTTATAGAAAGAATCAAGTCAAGATATTCCGTTCCCCAGTCGGTTTCCGTGGCGGGAAGCACACCCGCTCCAAGCAACGTAAGCGTCGCGGGACAGCCTCGTATTTCTACTTTGGCCGCTTGTAGTCGGTTGAAAATTGTCGGGAGAAAGACCGGTGCAATGTCTTGGTGTACCAGAAGTGTTTCCATGGCATTGCACGTGGCCGGGGATTGGACTTTGGCGTTTAGGCAAATCTCTTCCGCCATTTGTAAATCGGCCGATGCGTCCACATACACATGACAAACCCCCTTATCATGTCTCATGACGGGCATTTTTGCATTTTCCACAACGGTGTGGATAAGTCCTTCGCCACCCCGCGGGATCACCAAGTCAATATAGGTATCCAGTTTAAGCAGATCAAGGATCGCCTGACGGTCCGTCGTTTCAATGAGCGTGATGGCCCCCGGCGGTAATCCACAGGCCATGCCGGCCTCTCGTAGTGTTTTGGCAATCGCGATATTGGAGTGGATCGCTTCGGAGCCGCCCCGCAAGATGACGCTGTTGCCGGATTTTATGCACAGGGCAGATACGTCGGCCGTCACATTCGGACGCGACTCATAGATAATGCCTATGACACCGATAGGGACACGCATCTGTCCTACCTGCATGCCATTGGGCCTTCTCGATAGATGCGTTATCTCTCCGACAGGGTCGGGAAGGGCCGCCACGTCACGCAGGCCCGCCGCTACTTCCGAGATGCGTGTCGCCGTCAGTGTTAGGCGAGCGATAAGGGGTACGGCCAGCCCCTGTGTCCTACCCGTCTCTAAATCTTTTTTGTTTTCGGCAAGGAGAAAAGGCGTTGCAGCTTCCAGGCGTGTGGCCATCTCCAGAATGGCCTTGTTCTTTACGGAGGCGGGCAGTGCCGCCAGTTGCCGGGAGGCCACCTTCGCTTGTATTGCCTGTTCTACGATGGTCATGGCGCGACCGGCTTGATAATTCCGACGCCGGTCCACTTCCTCGCCGACGGCCTTCACTGTCCCCCATGTTTCCTGCATTTTACCTGTTTATCAAAGGCCATGAATACTACTACAGGGCGTGTCTTAGCGCAATACCAACGGATGCTCCTTCGACGGTAAGTCGTTGGCCGTGCGGGCGTTTGAGAGACGAACATCCCACCGAAAGTTTTGCTTTTGGGGGGCTGCGAAGGTACTGTACAAAACCCTGCGGGTCAAGTTGCAATTGGGCCGCGCAGTAGGTTTTTAGAGGTGCCAATTGATATCGGTGCGCTTTCGGCATGGTAGGAACTGCGCACGAGTGGGCCTGCTTCAACGTGTTGAAACCCCATCCGCTTGCCTTCCCGGGCAAGGCCTACGAAAGCATCTGGATGAATAAACTCGCTGACCGGCAAGTGCCGATCCGTCGGCTGAAGGTACTGCCCCAGAGTAAGAATGTCGCAGCCCACGCGAGCCAAATCCTCCATGGCAGCGTGTACCTCTTCAAGGCGTTCTCCAAGTCCTAGCATCATCGCGCTCTTGGTTACTTGGCCTCTTTCATGTGCCCATCGCAATACCTGCAACGACCGATTGTACTTGGCCTGCGGGCGGACTAGTGGATACAAGCGGGGGACCGTCTCTATATTGTGCCCCAGAACATACGGATGGGCATCTAGCACAACCTCTAACGCCGCTTCTTCTCCCTGAAAATCCGGAATCAGCACCTCCACGCGACAACCGGGGACACGCAATTTGATTTGTCGGATTGACTCTGCAAAGACAGACGCCCCGCCATCGGAGAGCTCGTCTCGGTTGACCGAGGTAATGACAACGTAAACCAGCCCAAGGGTGGCAACGACTTCGGCTAGACGTGCAGGTTCATCATAATCCACCCCTACCGGTCGTCCAAACGTCACATCGCAGAAACCGCAGGCACGCGTACAGACGTCTCCCAAAATCATAAAGGTTGCCGTTTTGCGGCTCCAACACTCAAAACGGTTGGGACACGCAGCCTCCTCACAAACGGTATGTAAACGCTTTTCTTTAAGCAAGTGCCGGATCGTTAAGTAATGCTCATTGGTGGTGGGGTTAACCCGAAACCACGAAGGAAGACGCCGGGTGCGGCGCTGTGGCAACGTCTTGAAGTGCTTCTGTGGCACACCGCCCCTATGGCTCTAGACTATTGTACCCTTTGGGGCACCTCTAAAAATCTGCTGCGCGACCCGACTGCTGCGTTGCGTGGTGCTCGGAGTCCTCGTGTATACAACGTACATTGCGGTTCCTGTGCGCAGTAGCCCTTGCATTCTTGCCGCTCGTAACGGTTTTTAGAGGTGCCCTTTGGTTTTTAGGGATACCCCTAACGAGTGTGATGGTGGGTGGAGAGGTAATGAGCCTTCCGGTACTGGTAAGTTGCGTGGCTTCCCATGACTACACGGTTTATCTTGATGCGCGTTTCGTTAATTTGTTGTTTAATCTTTCCTGTTCTATGAAGATCAAGCAACCGTACCTTGTCTACGAGACTCATCAAGACGTCCTTTTTTTGGGCAATCAGGAGAGCAGGCTCATCACTGTTATCCGCCTGCGCCTGTGAGATAGCCGTCTCAATTTGTCTGTACCTAGACTCCACCTCACGAAGCAAGTCTGCCCGCTCATCTTCAATCAAGATGGCTTCCTGATATGTGCAGTCCTGGGCATGCTCCGTCAACAACAATATGGCCTCATAAGCTGCCTGTTGCATATTAAGCAATCTGATAAGCGGTTCCATCGTCATCCTTGCTTCGAGATTGCCCGTGGCAGGCGCGGGACATGACGGGTAGGCGGCTGAATGCGGTTCCAAGCGTCCTGAATAGGAATAAGCAACCTCAGCGTCTCATCTAAAAACGCCTGTGACTGATTTCCCGCTGCGCGAATAAGCCGTATGCAGATATGGTCGTACAAGCCTTCCAGCCTGTAAGCCAGGACACCGCCGCGTTTCATGTCAAGTGCCCGGGATAGTTCAGTTATGATTTCAACCGCCTTCATAATCTCAGAACGCGCGGTGACCCGATTTCCCAAACGGAACGCTTCTTTCGCCTTCTGGATCGAGCGAACTGCCCTATCATACAAAAGGGAGACCAACTTATGCGGATGTTCAAAGGAAAGGCCGACGTTCTGGTACTGCCCAATGCCGTTAGCCGGCGGCATTTGACGACTGTCCGGACGGGCCATGCGAGAGGAAAGTGGATAGATTATTCAACTGAAAAATGCTGGACGAAACAAGCTGCTGTGTTGTTTGAAGACGGCCAAGCAACGTTTGCAGTGCCTCAAAACGTGTAGTAACCCTCTGGCGAAACCGTGTAACACGCCCTTCCTCTCGGACAACACGTTGGTCAATAGAACGGATGGAGGCCTGGTAACCGGATTCACGAAGAGATAACGTACCGTTCACCACGTCCAAAATCGAGTCAATGGCGGACAGCATCTGAGTAGCGATCCCTGTTCGCCCGCCCCCCGAGAGACGGTCGAAAAGGTCACGAACACCGGAAAGATTTGCAGCCAGCGCACCCTCCAACTTTGTACTGTCTGCAGAGAGGGCACCCCCAGTCCCTGTCGTAATGCCAATAGCAGACAGGCTGCCAAACGTTATCCCGGGTGTAAATCCTCTAACGATAGATTGAAGCATTTCATATATCCGCCGTAAAACAGCATCTCCAATAAGCGGGCCGGTTTTCCCCGTTTGCTCAGAGCGACGCTGCAAGGCATTCATATTGGCAATATTTGCATTATAGGCGGAGACAAACCCGTCTAGGGCATCCTGTATCTCCGTCGGATCTCCACCTGTAAAAGCACTTGTTAAAGCGGTTAGCGCCGCATCGAGATTGGAGAGTGTTCCACGCAGCGACGCATAGGCGTCTATCTTAACTTGAATAGCCTCTTGCCGCTGTTTCGCGTGTGTGATGGGCACTTGCTCAAACGCCACCAGCCTATCAATAAGACCGGAAAGACCGGCATCCAAAGCCGTGCCTGTCGCATGAACCGGCATCAGAACGCCCCCATTGAAAGATCAGGCCAGGGCACTAAACAGAGCCCCATCCTGCTGAAACCACTTTCCTAGAACCTGACTAACTTCCGGCGGTATATGGCGCACCACTTCGCCGCTCGCCAGGTCAACAATCTGCATAACCATCCTGTTCGTCTCAGGGTCGAAAACGAAGCGAATCTCATTCCTCTGGCGATTTACCGAAAAATAACTCGGGCTGGCCTCTCCTGTGCCGATCAACTTACGCAACGGGGAAATCGCTCCCCCGGACAACATAGGGGCGGAAGGAGCAGGTCTTGGCAACGCACGGAGAATCTGAGGCATCTGAGTCGCCGTAACCGAATCAATACCCATTACCATCTCACACCTCCTCTTAAGAAGCCTTTTGTCATACCAGCAGAGCCTGCCCCGTTATTGGTCCTAAATGGAGGCCGGTACCCGGCACTCTACCCGTGGATTCCAGCGGAGCCTGCCCCGTTATTGGTTCCAAATAGGTAGCATACCGGAATGACGGGCCTTACCGTAATTTCACCCCCTACCCCCTTAAAAGGGCCAGAACCTGCTGTGGAAGCGAGTTTGCCTGAGCAAGCATGGCAATTCCGGCCTCCTGAAGAATCTGCGCCCGCGTTAGGTTGGCAGTCTCCGCGGCAAAATCCGCATCTAGCACCCGACTTCTCGCATCTTCTGTAAATGTTTGCATATCGGTCAGATGAGAGATGGTTGACTCCAGTCTGCTTTGCGCCGCACCTAACCTTGCCCGCAGGCTATTAACAAAAGTAATCGCCGCGTCAATAACAGGAATGGCATCGTTTGCCCCGGTAACGGTTGCCAGAGAAACGTCAGAGAGCCTACGCAAAACGGAACTTGAAGTCTCGTCCTTAGCCTTGTTCAAGAGGCTTCCGGTGATTGTCGTAACATCCGAGGAAACATTGAATGGGGCACTAGATTGAAACGTAACCTTTCCCCCTACAATGACGCTGTCAGCCAAACCTTCCGTTATGATAGTAAAAGGAACAAACTCCCCCGTTACACGAGCCGTAGAAGCCCCCGCTGCGCTATTTCCATATTCCCCGATTTTGATATCGGCACCGCTCGCGTGAAACAACGTTATGGAGCCGTCGTTCAGGACGGCATCGTACTGCGCCTCAATACCAGTCCGCGATTTAAACGTGTTAATAACATCAATGAGCCCCTGCACACCCGCTTGCGTGGTCGTATCACTTACATTCGCGCTGATAATTACCCTAGGCTCACCTATGGCCGCAGTATTATCCCCATATAGCTCAAACGTAATGGTCCCTGGGCCATTCACCTCCCCGGCACCCGTGTTTAACTTTGTATCACTGGTGTACAGACGAAGGGACACTTTTGTTCGCGTTGTTGCGGTTACCCCCGTCTGTGCCGTAGCGTCATTAACCTTTTGGACAATCTGCTTTGCAGAATCACCCTTTTCTATGGAAATTTTTCTACTCCCTACGTTTCCAGCAATGTTAAGGGTCTGCTTTGCAACGTTGTTGTGTGACGCCGCTAGGTTATTGATCTCTGTTTTGGCAGCCGTCGGAACCGCGATACCCCCTATATCGGTGCCGGCAGTCGCCTTCCCATTATCCGATTCCACCACAAAATTACCAATAGCGTTCGTCTGCGCATCCGGAATCGTAATATCAACCGTTTGATTAGACCGGAACCCCGTTTGGAATCTGGCAATCCCCAGGTCACCAAAACGACCATCAAACACCTTCCTGCCGTTAAACTCCGTTCGTCTTGCAATGTCGTCTATCGCGTTCTTAATATCCAATACCTCCGCCTGTATATTCGCCCGGTCCGTCGCCGTTAGCGTAGTATCAGCAGCCTCCACCGCCAACTCCCGCAATCGCTGCAGTCCAAGCCCATTGACATCATTCAAAACAGACTGCATGGCAGATTCGGCAAGTTGCGTAAAACTGACTCCGTTATTGGCATTTAAAATAGCCTGTCTAGTCCCCATAATCTGGCTGGTCATCCGACTACCCGTCGAAGAGGCGGCAGGATCGTCCTTCGCGCTATTGACCCTAAGCCCCGATGAAAGGCGCTGCAGAGCCAACGCAAGATCCAGGCCCGTCTTTTCTAAGTTCCGCTGCACAATCAATGAGTAAATGTTTGTGTTGATCGCTAGTGCCATCGCTACCCTCCTTAAGTGAACCTACCAATACTCCCCTCCTTAGCTAAGGGGGTTAGGGGTGGTCTATTATAAAAAACCCCTTCCTTTTGCGTTTTACCTGTACTAACCATCACCAAACCACAACCGCAAAAACCTTACCACCCCTTACCCCTCCTTGGGTAAGGATGGGAGACAAATCCCCTACTGTATAAAATCAAGCAACGTTTTGCTCAATATCATCGCGGCAACCTGGCGGGTTGCATTCAGCGTAGACTCTTGAAACGCAAGGTCGGAGATGAGCTTCGTAATATCCACATCCCCAGATTCCGATCTCTGCCGTTCTACCACGAGCTTAAAATCTTTTAAGTTTTCCTCCGTGGCGCCCACACGCTCAAGCCTCGCCCCGATCAACGCCACCTGGTCAATCACATGCTCCCTTGCGGTGTTAATGTTATCAAGGGCAGCTTGTATCGCCACGGTGTCATTCGCCATAAGCGCCGCCTGAAGGGCACTGACCGCCCCCATTACGCTACGTGTGGGGTCACCACCGCCATCAAAGACAGTATCACCGGAAATATTCGTGGTTACCGTTGACCCAGGCCCAATCAGAACCGACGTCAGATTATCGTCACCTAGGTAACTTCCCGCCGCCAAGCTCCTGTCGGGGTCAGTTAGGCCAAGAATCCCCGCCGCACTACTTGCCGGATCAATAACAACCGACGAAATTCCACCCACCTCATTAGAGGTAATCACCAGATGATCCGTATCAAAGACAACCGATACCTCACCAACCACAGGGCTGCCAAACACCCGAAATGTGTATGTCCCGACCGGTGCTGCCCCCCCAACATCATCCTTGCCATCCCACTGGACAGTTTGCAAACCGGCCCCCTGAAACCCAAGGCCGAAGATTGTCCGTACAACCTTCCCCATGCTATTTAATATTTCAACTTGTCCACCCGAACGAAGGTCCTGACCTAAACTATACTGCAAGTTAGCGCTATTCCCACTCGTTGCAATCGTTACATCCCCTCCGGAAACCTGTGTTCCTCCACCTGGCACGGTATTGTTGATAGCCTCTTGAACCATCTGGATAACCGCCGCCGGCGTTGCGTATATTCCAACGGGCAGAGAAATCGCCGTCTGCACCCCACCATTAAGCGTCAACATTAGGGTATTGCTAGCAGCCGTAATCTCAAGCGGCGTTGTAATTGGAAGCCCATAATGTGCGCCGCGGCTGGAAAAAGGGGTGGTCGTCGCTGCCCCACCGGCAAAAATAAATCGCCCATTGATGGACGTGTTGGCCAAACCCACCAGTTCGTCAAATATTTGACCAACATTTTTCGCCTCATTCAAACGATCGGCCGCACCATAAATGCCACTACTTGACATCTTAATAGCAATGTCACGCGCCCGACCCAACGCCCCCAGCACGCCACCTTCAGTATCTACGGCAGGCCCGGCGATAGCCGTTTCGGCCGCCGAAAGGAACGTCTTCGCCTCCCCTATATTTTTAAGCTGCTGATTGGTCGCAGAAAGCGTGTTATTTGCACTAAGCATCACTCCCAGTGAGGACGGATCATCAGAAAGAGAGGTCAGCTTTCGACCGCTAGAGATCTGCTCCTGCAACGAAAGCAGCGTAGCATTCTGCCTCTGCAACTGAGACAAAATCACACTGTTGAACATCTGATCAGAAACACGCATGGACTACCCCCTCTACATGGGCAGACGCACAAGCCCACCCCTCCGATCCTACGCCGTAACAACCCCCTAGTCCCCTTTTTAAGGGGAAATTCCTGCCGGGCGATCACAGAGGATTACCCCTACAATCCTACGCGGGCAGGCACAGGGGCCAGCCCCTACCTATATCCGAACCTTCATATCCAGGATAGACAACGTTAGCTCATCGGCAACCGTTATCAACCGCGCAGCCGCCTCATACGCACGCTGATACTGAAGCAATTTTGTCGTCTCTTCATCCAACGAAACGCCAGACTCCGACTCCCGCAACTTAAACAACTGATCGGCAACCACCTGCTCAGCCTCCAACGCATTCCCCCCAGTTTGCGACCGCGTTCCTATACTGGACAAGATGTTCGAGTAATACGCGGCAAACGTCTGGTTGCCAAGGCTAGCTACCTGCTTCTCCCCAAGCTTCGCTAACGTAAGCGCATTGTCGTTCCCACTCCCCGCTGGATCCCCCAACGCCGGGGGATGTATGACCGGATGAGGGGGCAGTGGCGCAAACGGATCTACCGGCTCCGGCAATGCCGTCGCAACGGTATTGGGGTCGGCCAAGATGCCATCGGCAACCCTCAGCGACCCAATATTCGGAACCCCCGGCGTAAACACGGTAGCCTCAAAAAAATCAAGACCATCATTACCGTAAAGATCCACACCCAACCGATGCTGCGCATTTACCTCAGTAATAATCGCTTGAGACAATAGATTAACCTCGGCAATCGTTTGTGTCACCAGTCCATCCCTGGAATCAAGCAGGCCCTTCAGCTCACCGTTGGTAATCGCCGACGTAAAGACGGCAAGCTCACCCGTCCCCGTGTCAAACGCAATATCCATCTGTCCCCTGTTCGCAATATTCGGCACTACACGAAGTGCATTGGCCCTCGTCCCTTCAACCAACGGCTTTCCGCCCCCGACCATCACCGTCATCACCCCTTGTCCATCAATTGCCCCTTCAACCCCTTCTCCGGGCGGCACCTCCTCAAGATTCTGGATACCCTCAAACTCAATAATATCAATATGCTTCGCAAGCTCATTCAAAAGCCGCCGCCGTTGGTCGCGCAAGTCTCCCGCCACCTGCCCCCCCACCTCGGCATTGCTAATCTGGCCGTTCAATTGAGCAATCTGAACCGCTAAACGATTAATATCCCGAACAATACCGGTTATCTGGGCATCATTATCGAGGGCAATGTTATGCAACTGCGTCTCAACGGCGTTAACACGCGTTGCGAGCGTACTCGCCTTTGCCACAAGCGCCTCACGTTGGGCAATGCTGGTTGGATTGCCGGCAAGATCATTAAATGCACCAAAAAAATCAGCCAATGCCTGAGAAACCCCGCTCCCCTGCAAATCGGTAAATAATCCATCAATCCGACTCAGCGCCGTCTGCCCCGCTTGCAAACGACCTAACGTTGAATTCTGGGCCGTTACCTGCTTCTCTAGAAAATTATTCACCGCATAACGCGCCTCTATCACCTGTACTCCAGACCCAATCTGCCCTGCAACGCGATGAATCGGCGAAGAGGTACCCAAAATCGCGTCAATACGTGTATAACCGGGCGTGTTCAAGTTCGCAATGTTTTGCGACGTAATGGTCAGCGCCTCCCTGTTTGCAAAAAGCCCCAATCGCCCACTATTGAATATTGCCGAAATCAGCGACATAACTTCCCCGATCCCTAATACTTCAAGTAAGAAAGCGGCGAGGACACCGCCGCCACACCTATCTACCTATCCTTTTGCCAACGTCCGCCGGATCTGCCCCATCCCCTCCGGCAAACCATCTTTCCGATAGGAAGACGCCATCGGCACATAACGCCTCACCAAATTAAGCAACCCGCCCACCCGCTGTAGACTTCTATCAATCACCACTCCGTTGACCTGATTGGTCGAAGCAATCCCACGGATAAGCCCCTCAAGCGCGTACTGACATGACATCAGCCGATTCCTGCAATGCGCGGGGACCCGCTCAACCAGCTGACGAAGAGATAATTGGCCCTCGGATCCCCCTAACGCCCGACTCAACACAACTACCGCTTCAGACCGTTTCCGGTCAAGCTGACCGATCCGCCCCAGCAAACTACCCTTCTCGTTAAGGTTACGCGTCAGTCCATCCACGTCGTCCCCAACGATAACTTCCCTCTCACGCATGAGCAGACCCAACAACTGTTGGTACAGGGGAACCATGTCCTCAAGCACCAACACCAAACTCAACGTAGTTTCTTCAATACGCATATCCCCACTTTGGACCCTAGAGTATGGCATCCAACAAAGCAGAGTGCGTTAGTCTTGCCGCAATACGCTCACCCAAAACATTATAGGTCCCCATCTGCACCTTTTGACGAACCTCGTTGAAACGCGCGTGAGAAACCTCTGGAACCGAATTAACCAGTTGCCTTACCTTCAAAAAATCGCTATACGTTCCAGATACGTCAAGATAATCCCGCGGCGCCGCAACCCGATTCTGCGCACCTTGGGTAAAGTTGACGCGACTCGCCTCAAGAACACTACCAATAAGATACTCCTCTAAAAGACGAATTCGCCCTTGAATCCTTGGAATCACGTAAGCACCCTGCCTAAGCCAATATCCGGAAAAACCAACTATACCAACCCTATCTAAATGCTTGTCGGAAAAATACAGAAGAAACTTTACATCTTCCTCGAAAACCCATACCCTCCCACCCCACCTCTTGCTGCCTTCAAGGCTATTACTCAGCCCAACACCATCACACCCCCCGCTTTGTGGGAGAAAGGCAACGGTCCATCTTAACGGTGGTGTATGTCAGGGTCGAGAACGGGCTGAACCGGCATATCCCGTACGGCTCCAGGCACACGAAGCGACTCCGTTATAAACTTTCCAAGGCCGATTCCACCCTGTTTAGCCATGGACTTCGCAATTGCGTCGTCAAACATAGCCTCATACATCCCCTTTCCAATACCAGGCCCCATAAGCCCACCATCAGGGATAGTCTTACGCATCTCCTTCAACAAAGTGTAAATGAAATAGGTCTCAAAACCCTCAGCAGCTTCTTTGATCACTGCGGCCTCCCTGCCGGGGACCCCCTGCGATACCTCCCCACGAAACGGGACAGACGGCGCCTCAAGACCGGGGTTTGCGACGACACCCTGCATAATCGCCCCACGCAACGCAGAAATCGGATCAACGGCCCCGCTATCCACTCTGAAAACAACCCCCCTACCCCCTTTTCTAAGGGGGAATCTCCTAGGGGCACCCCTAAAAACCTGCTGCGCGACCCGACTGCTGCGAGCTGCCGTGCTTAAGAATCCTCATATATTCAAAGATATACCCAGGTTCCTGTGCGCAGTAGCCCTTGCATTCGGGCCGCTCGCGACGGTTTTTAGAGGTGCCCCTAAATCACTTCTAAATCAGCCTGCAATGCCCCAGCCGCCTTGATGGTCTGTAAAATGGATATGAGGTCACGCGGGACAACCCCAAGGGCGTTTAGCCCACGCACCAAGTCCCCAACCGTTGGCCCACCATTCAAAAGCAGGACTTGAGCATTCCTCTCCTCCGTCTCGACCTTCTTATCCGGTACGACTACCGTGGTACCCCCAGAAAGCGAGGCCGGCTGGGAGACCAACGCATCCAGGTCCACTTTAACCGTTAAATTTCCGTGAACAACCGCAACTTCTGAGATGCGCACCTGACTGCCCATGACCACCGTACCGGTTCGCTCGTTGAGCACTACCCGCGCCATCTGATCTACGGAAACCTCCAATCCCTCAATTTTAGAGACCAACTCAACAACACGTCCCTTATATCCCGCCGGAACGGAAAACCGCACGGTCCCAGAATCAATAGGCACCGCATTATTCCCATCGGCAAGGAACTCGTTAATCGCCTGCGCAAGCCGCAGCGCCGTCGTAAAATCTTGATCCTTCAAAACGACAACGACCTCCTCCTTACTATCCAGATGAACGTCTACTGTCTTCTCTACCAACGCCCCACCGGGAATTCGACCAACCGTTGGGTGGTTCTTCTGCACCCCACCTC
>SBBL01000074.1 GCA_005239745.1 Candidatus Troglogloeales bacterium
GGATTATACCGATGGCGCGGGAGGTAGGCATCAGGCGCTTTCAGGGATAACCATCACTGTCGTTCAGCAGGTGGCTGCGGTTACCCTATCGGCCAATCAATCCAAGAAATCTCCCCCCGGCGGTTCCGCCACCTTCCCCCATCGTATTACCAATACGGGCAATGGCAGCGATACATTCAGCCTCTCTGCCATAAACCTTACGGCGGATGATTTTGACTTTACATCCCTCCAAATTTATGAGACCGTGGGGGGGGTTCTGACAGGCCCCGTTATCACTACCACCCCCTTGCTTGCACCGGGGGACGTCTTTAATCTGTTGGTTGTGGCCACCATTCCAGGTGGAACGGCATTTGCCCCTAATATGGGGCGCCTGCGGGTTGTGGCCACGAGTCAGTTCGATAGCGAAGTGACTACTTTTAATGACGATTTAGTCACGCTCACCGGCGATGCGGTTGTTGATGTCAGTAAAGTGCTGGACAGGATCTCTGGCAGTCCCGGGACAGGCCCCTACACCTACAGCATCATCTACAACAATAGGGGTCAACGCGCGGCGTCTAACCTTAAAATTACCGATGTTATCCCCAACGGTCTTACCTATGTGCCCGGTAGCGCGCGTTGGAGCCCGACAACGACAACGCCTCTGACCGACGTAAGCGGAGACACGGAAGGCCCGGGGCCCACAATCCAGTACGATTATAACCAAACGGCACCAAACACGGTGACTGCCGTTATAGATACCGTAGCGCCGGGATTTCATGTGATCCTCTCCTTTCAGGTAAATATTGCCCCATCTACGCTGGCCGGGCCTATTGATAATGTGGCAACGTTTAGCTACAACGACGGAAAGGGAGTAATTGGGCCGGATACGACCTTTCCTGTTCGGCTGACGGTGGGTCATCTCCCCGCGGTAACCATGACAGGTAGTACCCGAACGGCTTCAGATGTCAGTCCGGAGGGTGTTGTTTTCTTTAATAACATCGTTACCAATACCGGTAACGGCCCGGACACGTTCGAGCTTGACATTCCACCCCTCACACTCAGCACCTTCCCCTTTGGGACAACTTTTTCGTTTGTGGTTCCAGGGGGTGGTCCCATTTTAGACACCAATGGTAATTCCATCCCGGATACCGGCGTGTTAGCGCCGGGGGCGAGCACTACAGTGGCGCTTATGGTAGCTATTCCACTGCCGGGTGGGGCCTCTAACGGGCCATTTACGGTAACAAAGCGGGCGACGTCCGCGGCAAGCGTCGTTACGCGCGCAGAGGCTACGGATATACTGACCCCGCTCTCCTTTTCCGGAAGAATCTTCGATGATGTCCAATACGGCGGAGGTATTGGCCGTTGCCTCACCCCTGTTGGGGGGTGTTTGGTGGCCGCCGGGGCGCAAGTCGTTCAAGGGGCCCGCGTGGAGCTGTACAACGCTGCCGGACGATTCGTTGACTTTAAAACAACGGATGCGGATGGGCGCTACCAATTTGATATTGTCGTGGCGGGGAACTTTACCATTCGTGTGGTAAATAGCACCGTGCCTTCCGCGCGCGCGGCGGGTAGTGCCCCCGGCATCATTCCGGTACAGACATACAGAACGGAGATGGTCGGTGGTGTTGTAACACCGGTTACGGATCGGGTAGGAGGTGAAAACCCTCAAAAGGTGGACGCTCCGTCCGGGGTGCCCGCCCTGCCCCTGCAGCCTTCAACGGCAACCCTGCTTTCTTCTCTGACGACGGCGACCACCACACCGCAATCTATAACCGTCGTTTCCGTTGGCACGTCAAACATTGACAACATAGACTTTGGTTTTAACTTCGATGTCATCGTTAATACCAACGACTCGGGCCAAGGATCGCTGCGCCAGTTTATCTTAAACAGCAATAACCTTCTAAATACCGGTCTGGCCCAGGTCGGTCAGGTGCCAGGGCGGGAGGTCTCCATCTTTATGATCTCTTATGGGGTTGCGCGTCCGGGATTACGCGCGGGGCTCCCCAATATGGTTGACACCGCCGGCCCCAACGCCGGTGCGGCCGTTATTATGCTTGATGCGCAGTTGACTCAGGTATCCGATCGCCGTACCACTGTAGATGGCGGCACACAGACTTCCAACATTGGAGACCTCAACCCCGGCACGATAGGTTTATCGGGTCGGGTGGTGGGGGTGGACGCCCTGCCCTTGCCGGGCGTCAATCGGCCGGAGGTTGTACTAGTGTTTGGAGACGGGAACGGCAGTGCTCCGCGGGGCAGCAAGCAGTGGCATATTGCTGGCAATGAGTTTATCTTGAGTAACGTCGCGTATTACAACGGAGGGGAGCTTGCGGTGTTTAGCACCTCGGACAATGCCCTCTTTACCGGCTTGGTCGCAGGGGCCAGGGCAGACGGCTCAGATCCCGGGCCTACATTGCAAAACTGGCAGATCAGCCTGGCCATTATCTCGAAGGCGGACGTTACAAACAGCTACTTCAATTATAGCCCGCTGGCCGTGGGCTTTTTCGATCGCGTAGACGAGTTGGCATCCGGTAGCCGGTTCCTGGGCAATGAGGTGGCATCGGGTACCACCTACGGGAACGGGACACCGGAGTCTGTCAGCATCTCGAATGAAGCGACGACGTTGATAGAGGGCAACCTCTTTACGGGTATGACCGGCACAGTGGGGGATCTTGCGCATATTGACGTTTGTTGCAACTCCCTTGGGGCAACGCTGTCTAACAACACGATCATTGGGGGTATAAACGCAGGTATTCGGGTGCTAGGCGGGGCGGCGAGCAACAATACACTCATTGAAAAAAATATTATTCGAAATACAACGCAAGGCCCAGGCATTCTTATGACGGAAGGCACCCCCCTCGGTATATGGCCGTCCGGCAATATCGTTACGCAAAATAGTATATATGACAATGCAAAGCTAGGGATTGATCTGGTGGGCACCGTAGGTCCCGGGGTGACTGGAAATGACGGGGTGTTTTCCCCCAATACTGCCAATAACCAAATAGACTACCCTATCGTTACCGCTTCGTCTTTAACCGGGACGACGCTTACGGTAAGCGGTTTTGTAGGGACGGGTATTATCCCTGCCTCTCCGTTTGCAGGCGCGGTCATTGAAATTTTTAAGGCGGCAGATGACAACAATAATAACGGCGAGGTCTTTTTATTCGATGGCTTGGCGGTTGCGCACGGGGAGGGGAAGACCTATCTTGGCCAAACGACGGCCGGCGCCGATGGGAGTTTCAACGCTTCACTGATCGTGAGTGGTTTCTTTGCCGGGGACAAGGTGACGATGACGGCGCGGGACGCGGCCGGCAATACGTCGGAGTTCTCCCCTAACTGTTGCGTGACGGACCTGACGGTTGCGAAGAGTCATACGGGCGGCTTTACGGGCAACTTCATTGTCGGTGTAGAGGAGGAGTATGTCCTATCCGTCAATAATACCGGGTCGCGGGATACCACCGGCGCAATGACGGTAACCGATAGCCTGCCGCAGCCGCATCTTTCGCTGGTGTCGGCAACGGGAACGGACTGGAATTGTAGCGGTTCTTCCTTGTCTTTAATGACGTGTGTCAGCAGTCCGACCCTGGTTATCCCCTCCGGGGGAAGCAGCTTCATTACCCTGAAGGTCCTACCGAAGGCGGAGGGGATACCCGTCAACACCGCTTGCGTTACAGGCGGTGGAGAACTGGGCTCCGACACGCTAAACAATTGTGGCAGTGATCCTACCGTCATCGTTGCCGCCGTCGCTCCGGATATCTTTTTGTCTAAGAGTCATACGGGTAGTTTCTTTACCGTGGGTCTTAATGAAACTTATACGCTGACCGTCGGAAACTTAGGGCCGGGCTCCACCATGGGAACCATTATGGTAACGGATGCCCTGCCCACGGGGCTGACCTTTCAGCCCGTTGGAAGCGGTAATGCAAACTGGGGCTGTTTCTCAGGGCCTGGCCCTACAGAGGTGACTTGTACGTCGAGTGTGGTGATTCCACCGGGGGGTAGTAGTTCCTTCCCGCTGGTGGTTAGTGTGGGCCTACCGGCGGTTCCATCGGTGACGAATGGCGCGCTTGTTTCCGGTGGGGGTGAGCTACCGGAGAGCGGCGCGAATAATCAGGTTAGCGACACCGTCTCCGTAATTCGCGGGATTCTGGGCACGGTTTTTGAGGATGTCAATTATGGTGGGGGTGCGGGGCGCAGCAAGGCGGGGGCGTCGGGTGTGCCC
>SBBL01000077.1 GCA_005239745.1 Candidatus Troglogloeales bacterium
ACCCAGCATAGCCCCTTTTTTCGCCTCTCCAGACTGATGACCGATAACGCCTCCAAGGACTGCCCCTGCTGCGGCACCGGTACCGGCGCCAATTGCAACACGTTTACTCGGAGCGGCACAACTTGCACAAAATAGGGTGACCATTAAAACAGCGGCTACTCTCTTTACCATTTCTTTCCTCCCTGGTTGTGTTGTCGTTTTGCACAGAGACGGGCGTCAACGACGAAACGCCGGCCTTTTTGGGGATATGGGTGGCCACCTCTAAAAGCCACCCTAAGCGGCCCAAGGTCTAGGCACGCATGAAATCACGTCACCCGCGCGGCATTGTAACATGAAATATCATCGAGAGGGTAGAACGACTTTTGTCCAACCTGGCAACTCTCACCCGGGTTATTGATAAAAATATCGTTGATTGTGCAAGAGCTGGCATGTTATCCGATTGCGCATGCGTACCTCCAACCTATGGATCCCCACGTTGCGGGAAGATCCCTCTGATAACGAGATTGCCTCCTACCGCCTGATGATACGGGCGGGATTTATCCGAAAACTCACGTCCGGCATCTATAGCTATTTGCCGCTGGGCCTGAGGGTACTTTTCAAAATCCAGCAAATTGTGCGGGAAGAAATGGACAGGGCAGGCGCCCAGGAGGTGTTGCTGCCGGCGCTGCAACCTTCAGAGCTTTGGGAAGAGACGGGTCGCTGGCAGCAGTATGGAAAAGAATTGGTTCGCCTGACCGACCGTCATGATCGTCACTTCTGCCTAGGACCCACGCACGAAGAAGTGGTAACCGATCTTATACGGAAAGAGGCCTTGTCCTACCGGTCGCTTCCCGTCACCTTATATCAGATACAGACAAAGTTTCGTGATGAAATCCGGCCACGGTTTGGACTGATGCGTGGCCGTGAGTTCATCATGAAAGACGCCTACAGTTTCGATGCGGACATGCAGGGGGCGCAACAGCGCTACAAGGACATGTACGATGCCTACACGCGTATCTTTACGCGGGTGGGGTTGCGATTCCGGGCGGTGGAGGCAGACACGGGACTCATTGGCGGCACATCGTCGCACGAGTTTATGGTGCTTGCCGACATCGGCGAGGAAGCGATCGCCTCATGCACGGCATGTGCGTACGCCGCCAATGTGGAACAGGCATGTACCGTCAAACCCGCCGAAGGACCGAAAACAGACCTGCCGCTGACAAAGGTGATGACCCCTGGCGTCAGTTCCGTGGACGACGTGTGCGCCTTTCTAAACTGCTCTCCCCATGAGATCGTCAAGACGTTGATCTTTGTCGCGGACGGGCGTCCCGTGGTCGCCTTGGTGCGTGGAGATCACCAGGTCAATGAGATCAAGCTTAGGCGACAACTGGGTGCCTCCGAGCTGCACCTTGCCGGTAACGCAGTGATCCATGAAGTAACAGGTGGCCCTTCGGGATTCTCCGGGCCCGTTCATCTTGCCGAGGTGGAGATCATTGCCGATGATGCCGTTGCCGCGATGCCGGGGTGTATCGTGGGCGCAAACATGGGGGACACGCACTATCGTCACGCCGTTTTAGGTCGCGATTTTATGGCACGTTGCGCGGATATCAGGAATGCCGTCGCCGGTGACCCCTGTCCTGAATGCGGAAAGCCTTTAGATATGGATCGTGGAATTGAAGTGGGTCACGTCTTTATGCTAGGTACGAAGTATAGCCAAGCGATGCGGGCGACGTTCGCCGATGCTGCTGGAAACGACCGGCCCTTCTGCATGGGGTGCTATGGGATCGGCGTCTCGCGCATCATGGCGGCTTCCGTTGAACAAAACCACGACGATGCGGGCGTTGTCTGGCCCGTCTCCATTGCCCCCTTTATGGCGCACGTCATCCCCGTTCAGGATCAGTCCGAGGCCGTCATGACGGAGGCCGTCAATATCCACCAGATGCTTTCGCAAGGCAAGATAGAGACGCTTTTGGATGACCGCAGCGCGCGTGCCGGAGTAAAATTCAACGACGCGGATTTACTGGGGATTCCCTACCAGGTGATCGTTTCAGAAAAAAATCTTAAGCAAGGCGTTATTGAGATAAAGATGCGTAAAACGGGGGAACGAATCACGGTAAAGAAAGCAGACGTAACGGCCTTTTTTCTTAAGGAGATGGGGGGGACTGATACCGTCGGGGCGTAGCGCAGACCGGTAGCGCACTTGGTTCGGGACCAAGGGGTCGGAGGTTCAAATCCTCTCGCCCCGACCATCGGCACCTCCGCACAATTTTGGCTTGGATTACAAAGCACTGAACACGGACGCGCAAAAAGCCACGCGCTGCTGAACTTGATCGTTATCCTCTAAAAACCGTAGACAATGCTTGAGAAGCTGGGACAAAAGACGCTGAACTTTCTTGCAGAGGTTGGAATCGCGTCGCGCCTGTTCGTCACTGCCGTCCGGTTGGGGTTTCGTCGGCCGTTTGGGATTCAGCAAACCGTCCAACAGATGGACGCCGTGGGCGTCGGCTCCCTCCCCGTCGTCCTGATTACGTCGGCATTCACCGGCATGGTGCTGGCACTACAAAGCCACACGGGGTTTCAGCGGTTCAACGCGGAAAGTTTAGTGGGAACCGTGGTCGCGCTCTCGATGACCCGTGAGCTGGGGCCGGTCCTTACCGGTCTTATCGTAGCCGGGCGCGCGGGGGCTGCCATGGCAGCTGAGATCGGTACCATGAAGGTGACGGAACAGATTGACGCCCTAGCGACGTTGGCCGTTCACCCCGTAAAGTATCTCGTGACACCCCGCCTCATCGCAGGGTTTGTCATGCTACCCGTCCTCACCATTTTTGCAGACATTATCGGCATCGCCTGCGGGTATCTCTTGTCGGTAGGTACATTGGGTGCCAACCCCGGTGTCTATATCCGAAGGACCACACAGTACTTAGAGCCTGGTGATATTTTGGGTGGCGTGTGCAAAGCCGCTGTTTTTGGCGTAATTATTGCGGCCATCGGTTGCCATAAGGGGTTTAGGGCGGAGGGTGGGGCAG
>SBBL01000125.1 GCA_005239745.1 Candidatus Troglogloeales bacterium
GAATATTGTCGAGGCGTCATCCCTAACCAGGCCGCCAACTGCCGCCCATTCTTAAACGTCTTTGCATCTCCCACCGTCGCCACCATCGCCGTTGCCGTGATCGCTCCAACCCCGGGCAGCGCCATCAAACGCTGCGACGCCTCCATTTGCTTTGCAAGCACATCGATACGCTTATCATACTCATGAACCTGCGCATCCAGACCCGATCATTGCTCCTGCATCTTACAAAAAATCTCACGGGCTAAATCAATCAGCCCGTTCTCCGCATCTTCCAAAAGGAGTGGCAATGCCCTTCGGATTTTTTCGATCCCTTGGGGAACTACAATCCCAAATTCTCCTAAAAGCCCTCGGATCTGATTCACAAGGGCCGTGCGCTCAGACACAATCAACGTGCGCGCTCGATGCACCATCAACACCGCTTGCTGCTCCACATTTTTGACTGGGACAAAACGCATGTTCGGACGTCCTACCGCTTCACAAATTGCTTCCGCATCATTGCGATCATTTTTGCCAGCGGTGCCTCGCTTCTGGTAAGGGGCAACAAACTGCGCCGCCATGAGTTTGACCTCATGCCCAAACCGCGTCAATTCCCGCGCCCAATAATGGGCGCCCGAACAGGCTTCCATTCCAATCAAGCAACGGGGCCTATTGGCAAAAAAGGCCAGCATCTTATCCCGACGGATCTGCTTCTGTAACAAAACCTTTTCATTCTTATCCACTCCGTGTATCTGAAATAAATTCTTTGCAATATCTAACCCCACTCGTGTAATCTCTTTCATTGGACTCCTCCTTTTGTCTGTGATTGGGCCTATCCACTATTGGATAGTTCCCCAATCTGGCACACCCGATGCCGTATGACAAAGGGGGAGTCCATGTCATTGCTGGAGACGGACGGGCCCCTGTGGGGGGAAGAGCCAAAAACGCTCTCCCCCCCCACAGGGGCCCGCCGCTCACCGACCCGTTGGGTTTTTGAGCTTTAATTGTAGATAGTTGTATAATTTCTGAGGTATACAAATGGTTCTCACAGCAGTCCTTATTCCAGCGCCAGAAGGCGGGTTTACAGCATTCAATCCCGAGACGGGAACGACTACGCAGGGCGAGTCGGTTGAAGAGGCCCTGGTGAATTTGCGCGAGGCTACCGAGTTATACCTTGAAGAGTTTCCAATAACCACTTCGGGGCAGCCTTTGGTAACAACCTTCGACGTTACAGCGCATGCCTAGGCTGCAGCAGATTTCTGGCGCGGAAACCGTTCGCGCCCTTGAACGTCTCGGCTTTGTTGTGCTTCGTCAAAGGGGCAGTCATATAATAATGCGGCGCGGTTCAGTGGGTTGCGTTGTGCCAAATCATCGCGAAATAAAAATTGGCACGCTCGGTGGAGTTCTCAAACAAGCCGGGATTGGTGCGGAGGAGTTTCTTGAAGCTCTTCGCAAATAAACCCAACAAGGCACTGGAGCCGACCGCAAATAGCGTTCGCTGATTTAGTCCGCACCGTTTCGCGGCGGCTCACCCCGGCCGTTGGGAAAAGAAGAGGCAGGCCATGAACGTTGTCGGTCGTGCTGTCATTGCACTGCTTGTTTTCTCTCCTCTGACAGGGTGCGAGACAATGAAAGCAGTAGACCGCGGACTTTATTCCGTTGTCGAGAGTGTCACGGAACGCGACCGTGTGACGGGCAGACGGACACTGAGCCTTCAAAATCGTGCCGAACAGATTCAGGCAGGCAATGAGGCTGCAGAACAATTCATCGCAAAAGCCGAGGCCTCGGGTAAAAAAATAAACGCCGATTACAACAAGCCAGCATATGACCGAATACTCCGCCAGATATAACGGGAATCTGCCGCTGACCGATTTGAGTTTCAAGTTGACCGTTGACCATGTCGGCGAAGAACCTCTCGTCATTGTACAAACGGTGGACGGTGTCTTAGAACCAAATATGGAGTTTGACGTCGAGTTTGAGTCTCCCGAGCTCGATGCCTACGACACCGATTCGGAAGATGTTCAATTCGTTTATGACAACGCTCGGGCGTTGTGACGGAGGTTATTCGCTCTAATCCGGGGTCTGACCGTCCCTCCCCTCCTCGTTGGGCTAAAAAGTTTCGCAACATTCGCGCGCGAGGACACAGATCGGTGATTCCAGAGGGATAAATCCTATGTTGCAATACAAAGCAGGCTATAAGTTCGTGGAGGGCGGAGTCCATGCTCAGGTGCTGGACTTTCCAGCAGCCATCACTTGCGGAGTTGACTTGGCCGAAGCCCGTCAACTCTTAGCCGTAGCACTGATCGATGTGGCAGAAACATATCTAGAAGAAGGGGAGCCTTTGCCCCACCCCAATCCCGGATTGACCAATGTCGAAATGGATATCGAGGAGCCTGTTTATTTGCATTTGCAAGCGAGTACAGAAGTAAGGGAGGTCCCAGCGGGTGCAGTCGCTCCATGAAGCGGCAAGACTTGGTTCGGCATCTTCAACAGCATGGGTGCCGACTCCTACGGGAGGGGCGTAGCCACTCGGTGTAGGTTAATCCCGCAAATGGGCAACGGAGCAGTTTGCCACGTCATCGGGAGATCAACGAGTATACGGCCCGAGGGATTTGTCGCCAGCTAGGCATTCTCGAACTGTGAGCAGTCGTCGCAGACCAATTGTTGACGGGTAATTCTATTTAAATTCATTAGTGTTATAACGTGTCCATTTTCTTTTGTGGAGGTGGACGATGGCGAGAACGGCGAGTGGTGGGGAGTGGTTGGAACAGGCCCAGGTTTGGGTGCGGAAGGCCAAAACGCTAGAGCAGTTGCGTGAGGCACAGGCGGTGTTGCTGCCGTTGATGGGCATGACGCTGGCGCAGACGGGGAAGGTGGTGGGTGTGTCTCCCGGCTGGACTTGTCAGTTACGGAGACGGTTTATTGAAGCGGGAGGCCAAATTGTTGAGGACCGTCCCCGTCCCGGGGGGCGACGGCGAGAAAACATGAGCCGGGAGGAAGAGGTTGCCTTTCTTTCGCCGTTCCTCGACTCCGCAAAAAATGGCGGCATTTTGGTGGTGGGAGAGATCAAGCAGGCCCTGGATCGGCGTTTGGGTCGGAAGGTGGCTCTTGCCTCGGCCTACAATCTGCTGCATCGGCATGGCTGGCGGAAACTTGCTCCGGACAAGCGACACCCCAAAGCAGACGTTGAAGCGCAAGAGGACTGAAAAAAACTTCAAGGCCGTCTCCAGCAGATTGATGCCGAGTGGCCAGGGAATGCACCGCTTAAGCTGATGTTTCAGGATGAAGCACGGTTTGGTCGGATCTCCGATACCCGCCGTTGCTAGTGTCCAAAGCCGGATCGGCCCTTATGCCATGCGATGGTGACACAGGAGTACACCTATGCCTACGCTGCTGCCTGCGTAATGACGGGGGAATTGGATGCCTTGATTTTGCCACACGTTAACAGTGAATGCATGCAACTCTTTCTCGATGAAGTAGCAGCCCGGCATCCCCAAGAGCGCATTGTGATGGTGCAAGACGGTGCAGGATGGCATCGAAGTGGGGCACTCCTCCCACCGGCCAATATGCGCCTGTTGCCGCTGCCACCCTACGCTCCAGAACTCAATCCGGTTGAACACCTGTGGGACGATTTGCGGGAAAAAAGTTTTCATAACTGCGTCTTCCAGAGCTTGGATGCGCTCGAAGACCACCTCTGTGCCGCTTTACAGCAGATGGAACTTTACAGCAGATGGAATCCGATCCCACCCGAGTCCAATCCATCACCGCTTGGCCATGGATAATTAATTCATTAAAGAGATATGATTAGAATAAAAACCTACTGCGCGACCCAATTGCTGCGCTGTGCTTAAGAATCCTGCGGGGTCCCCAAGCGCAAGCGCTTGGGGTGCTGCCATGTACACCGCGTACATTGCGGTTCCTGTGCGTAGTAGCCCTGGCCCTTGGGCCGCTCGTGACGGTTTTTAGAGGTGCCCTTTGGTAAATTCTCCAAAAGTAACCCGCGCGTCTGTATTGGCCATCCTTAGGAGACTTGAGGTTGTCTATCCAACCCCCAAGGTCGCGCTTCTGTTCGAAAACCCTTTCCAGTTGCTGATTGCCACCATTCTTTCTGCACAGGCAACCGACCCCCAAGTCAATCGTGTTACGCCTTCTCTCTTTGCGCGTTACCCGACACCGTCACGCCTAGCGGGCGCTGGAAGGGATCAGGTGGAAGAAATCATCTATTCAACGGGCTTTTATAAAGCAAAGGCAAGAAACATCATCGCGTGTGCAAACGATATTGTCGCGCGGTTTGGCGGTGAGGTCCCGGATAACATAGAGGCCCTGGTGACTCTGCCGGGGGTCGGCCGGAAGACGGCCAATGTGGTTTTGGGCACGGTCTTCGGTCAACCGGCCATTGTGGTGGATACCCATGTTCGGCGCGTGTCGGGTAGGTTACGCTGGAGCGCATCGAATCACCCGGACCATATTGAGGCAGACTTGGCTAAATGGATGCCGAAACCTATGTGGACAACGGGATCGCATCGGCTGTTGCTGCATGGTCGGCATACCTGTGTGGCACGTGCTCCCCACTGCGTCGGCTGCCCCATCTATGAGTTATGCCCGGCCGATGGCGAAAAGCAACGCGCCCAAAGAATCTTGGCGAGTGCATAAACTGCCGCCATTGGGTCGCGCAGTGGGTTTTTGGAGGCGCCCTTATGATATCTCCAATACCTTCGGATACGTAGTCAGATTGCGACAGCCCTCGTCTTGCACCAACACCATATCTTCGATACGTACCGCACCGATGTCTGGATAATAAAGCCCAGGCTCCACCGTTACCACCTCTCCCGTCTGTAAGAGACAATCTACCGATCCGATGCGTGGCGGCTCATGAATATCCAACCCAACGCCATGTCCCGTCCCATGAAAAAACCCTTGCATCCGGCCGGCCGTCTTCCCAGTCATATATCCATGCTGCTCAAAAAGTTTGGAAATGGCTTCATGGATGTCTCGTGCCTGTACCCCGTTTTTAACACGAGCGATGCCCATCTCCTGTCCCTGGAGGACAACATCGTAGAGGCGTTTTAGACCATCCGACGCCCGCCCCTTTACAACCGTTCGGCTCATGTCGGCAAAATAGTGGCTTTCAGTAGAGCGCGGAAAGATATCAAAAATGATCGCCTCATGGGCGCGAACGGGCCCGGTGCCTTGCTGATGGGGGTCACAGGCATCTGTGCCGCAGGCGATAATCGTATGGTTTGCCACACACCCTTTTTCCATCAGTAGAAGATGCAGGCGCCTTCTGAGCCGCTCCGAGGTTAAAATCTCTCCGTCTAAGACAAGAAACCCATTTTTAATCTCAGACGCGCGGAGCATAGTTACCATTTCGTCCATGCCTTCTTCTATGGCGATTTGGGTCTTTCGAATGGCCGCCACTTCGGCATCGGTTTTAATGGCACGCCGATTAAAAAACGGCTCTTCCTTCACGGACAGGGTATAGCCACGTTTCCGCAACGCGTCGGCATGTACCAACGGGAAGTTACCGGGAACTTTAAGCTCACGAACACCCTGTTCCTCCAAAAGCACGTGTACGACATCTATGCATCTCGGGTGCTCTAGGCCGGACCGTTTTGCACGCTCCTCGTACTCCGTGTATGACAGCACAGCGCCCACACGCGACTGAAGGCGCGCACGGTCTATCTCCAAATCACTCATCAACAGGTAGGATTTTTCACCTAGTTGTAGGTAGATAAACGGGTCTGGAGCCAAAAAACCACTGGCGTAGTAGATGTTGGCATCGGTTTCGCTGGCGGCAATGAGAAGACAATCCATTAGCTACAACCACCGGACGAATGGTCGGATGCTTCTAGAAATCGTTCCGCATCCATGGCGGCCATGCAGCCCGTGCCGGCGGCCGTGACGGCCTGCCGATAGACAGGGTCTTGGACATCGCCACAGGCAAAAACCCCGGGAATGTTGGTGTGGGTGTTGCCGGACTGGGTGATGATATACCCCTTTTCATCTAGCGCCATCTGACCTTTAAACGGGGCGGTGTCAGGCTCGTGCCCAATGGCAACAAATACACCATCCGTTTTCTTAAGTGCCATTTCCCCGGTGAATGGGTCCTTTAGTATCACACCCGTAACCGTTCCGGCCTCTCCCGCAACAATGTCGCTGACTTCCCTGTTCCATAAGAATTTAATCTTTGGGTTTTGGAAGGCACGCTCTTGCATGATTTTAGAGGCACGAAGACGATCTCGCCGATGCACCACCGCTACCTGCGTCGCGAATCGTGTGAGGAAGATGGCCTCTTCCATCGCCGTGTCGCCGCCGCCGACAACGACTACCTCTTTGTCACGAAAGAAGAATCCGTCGCACGTTGCGCAGGCCGAAACTCCGCGCCCCATGAGCCGTCTCTCCGCGGGGAGGCCGATCTGCTTTGCACGAGCACCGGAGGCAATAATCAGTGTCTGTGCCAAGTAGGTCGCTTCTGCGTTGACCGTAATGGCGAATGGACGTTTTGATAGATCAACGGAGGTGACATCCCCGCTGACAAACGTTGTTTCAAAACGCTGGGCCTGTTTTTTCATGCAGAGCACCAGCTCTGGGCCCTGAATTCCATTCGGAAAGGCCGGGTAATTCTCGACGTCGGTGGTGATCATCAGTTGCCCACCTGCGCTTGTTCCTTCAATCAGCACCGGATGCAAATTCGCGCGACCGGCATAAATTGCCGCCGTCAGCCCTGCGGGCCCCGACCCAATGATGATCACATTGTGTACGCTATTATCCGTGTCCATATCAAGCCATCTGAACCGCATTTGCCATAACGACTTCACACTTCACAGCGGTC
>SBBL01000050.1 GCA_005239745.1 Candidatus Troglogloeales bacterium
GCCATAAACCGGTCGGCCATGATTGCCTCCGACTGTGTCGCCATTCCCTTAGGTGCGGATCTTTTTTCCTTGCAGGGTTTGAAAAATCTGGGGCCGACGCTTCGTTCGTGGCGGAGCCTTTGGACAAAACGTCTGGACAACTGGGAGTCGCCTGGTTTTGAACTTCCTCTCGGCAGGATGGCCCCCTTCGGCTACATCGTGCAGCAGCACAGTGTTCGCCTCAGTCGTCCGGTCAAGGCCTATGACAAGTGGATCAACCGCATGCCCGCAGTTTATCATGAGGCCGTGCTTCAGGATTCCACGACCGCCGCCATGCCAACGCAGGATGAAGAGTGTCTCGCCACGTTAAAACACTATCGCAGCCTGATTCCGATGGGGCAGGAAGCCCGGAAACCCATCTTCAAGCTTACACCAGCGGACGGCGCCATCGGAAGCCACGTTGAGGCGGTTCAAGAGGCATATAAGGATTTTGAGACTCTGGCTAAAAACCTACTCGAACGAATGGGAGAGGCAGCAACCTAAGAGATAAAGTTCCTGTGGAAGACCTGTTGTTTTGACAAGGAGCGCAAATGATTCCAGAACGAAGATACCGCAAGCCTCCGGTGATCGAGGCCCTCTGCGAAATCTACTTCGCCGGCTCTTCCTGGGACGACACTGTTCCCGGAGCATTTTACGAGCGGGTCAAGAGCGACTATCCCCAAAAGCTGCAACGCACGATTCAAGAAGCCCAGATCACCTTTGGAGTGGGACAAGCAGCCGCCGGCGTGCGTCAGCTCCCGTCGTGGATGCAGTTCATCTCGGACGAGAAGCATCGAATGGTACAGGTCGCTCAAGACCTTCTGGTCGTGAATCAACTGGCCCCTTATCCGCACTTTGAGGAGTGGGAGCCTAGCATTTACGACACATTGCGAGTTTACGGCGAGCTTGCCCGGCCTCAGCAGATCTCTCGCATCGGCGTGCGCTACATCAACCGGGTCGTGATTCCCAACTCCCAAGTACGGCTGGAGGACTTCTTTACGATTTACCCAAGCCTGCCGCAGAACCTGGGCGACGCGCATGGGCCTTTCATGGTGCGTGTGGAGGTACCGAAAGGGGACCACATGGTGCTGATTACCTTCGGCACGGCGCCACTCCCCGACCCTGGGCAAGTCGGACAGGCATTCATGCTGGACCTCTATGATGTCCTTGTGACCAACGCGCCAGTGGACGAGGACGCGATCAAGAGAGAAGTTCGGTGCGCTCACGACAACATCGTCGTCGCCTATGAAGACAGTATCACTGATAAGCTTCGCGCGCTTTTAGAACCGGAGGAGCAGGCATGATGAGCCTTTCCGCATTGCAAAGCGGGTCTTCTGCGGATGTGTACCTGTCTGATGAGTCCGCGCGGTTGGCAGCCCCGATCCGACGCCTTTCCGAGATTGGGCGTGAACGCGGTGCCCCCATGTCCCTGACGGAAGCCAAACTCGCATCCGCGGGGGTGCTGGCTCAGCGGTTCGACGCTCTGGCACAAGCTTGGCGCAGGGAATGCGGTCACCTGTCTTCGGTGAGGGAAATGATCCTGCATCCGGCCTATCAGCAGATCATCGGAATGGGCCGGGATGCGCTGCCGTTCCTGTTGCGCGAACTCGAGCGCCAACCGGATCACTGGTTCTGGGCGCTTTGGGCCATTACCCAGGAAAACCCCGTTCCGGTCGAGCATCGTGGCCGCGTCCCAGATATGGCCCGGGGTTGGTTGGAGTGGGCGCGACAAAGAGGGATACGCTGGTGAACGAGCGCATGGAGCGGCTCTTTCCCGCGCTGCGCGGGGTTCCGTATGAAATCACGAGCCCCGCCACGCCAGGTTACAACTGTATCGCCTGGGCGGCGGGAGATGACTCGCGCTGGTGGGAACCGGCTGAGCCCCCATCCTCCTACTACTGGCCCGAAGGCGTTTCCCGGCGGTACACCTTGGAGGCGTACGCCGAAGCGTTCAGGCATCTCGGATTCGAGGATTGCGAAAACGCACGCTTGGAACAAGGATGGGAAAAGGTTGCCATCTACGCGAAAGAGGATGGGAGGCCAACCCACGCTGCCCGGCAACTGGCGAACGGAGATTGGACAAGTAAGCTCGGAGGACTGGAAGACATCAGCCATCCGGAACCTGACCATGTGAGCGGCACGGCCTACGGCCGCCCCGTGCTGTTTCTGCGTCGCCGTCGGGCGGGATATACCCCGACGACAAATCAGGAGGAGACAAACCCTTGAGTACGCGAGCCCTTCTGGGAGCTATCCCCCCATGGTGACGGTGCGAAAGTCAATCAGCTTTATATATTTCTCGGACGGCACCGCCGCCATAAAGGTGCCCAGTCGCGGGCCACTGTCCTTCCCAAAGAGTAGGTGGTAGACAATCTGGAAAAATCTTTTTTGTTTGGGCCTAGCATCACTTTCTTCAGAAAGCCCCTCTTTGGGGATCGCATAGACTTTTTCCGTCGCTTCAGGAAGGGTAGGTGGCGGCTGTTTGTCGTCAAGCCAAAGGCAAAGGGAGGCAAGCCACTTCTTTTCCTCGGGCGTAAGGGTTTGATAATAGGCGTCGTCTTGCGTGTCCCGCAGCACCGTACGCTCCGACGCATAAAGGGTAAGCCAGGCCTCTACCTTTTGAAGGCGCTCCTCGAACGTGTGCTTCGGGTAGGGCGTGCCGATGCGCGTAAAAATCTCTTCAATCGCCTGACGATTGCCCTGAACGATATCGGCGAAGTGGGCCAGGTGTCGGAAGGGCACCGGATAGACCTGCCGATCTGGGAGGGAGGCCAATGACAGCGCCCTCTCCGTCCCCACATTATTGGTCCCCTGCCGCTGGGTAGAATGGGCGCCATCGAAACTGTCATAGATACGCACGAGGGTCTCATCAACCACAATATCAAACGCGCGTGTGGGTGGTGTTTGTGCAAAGACCCATCGCAAGACCTCCGGTTGGTATATTTTTAGGATGTCTCCCGGCGTAATAAGCGCGCCGGAGGAGCCGCTCATCTTTCCGACTTGACCTTTCAAACCGACAAACTCGTAGGGCTGAAAGCGCGGGGGGGGGGTATGGTATACCTTTAGGGCAATCTCTGACGCAACCTCAAAACTGCCGCCACGCGTCGCGTGATCTTTTCCCCCCGGCTCGAAGACGGTGCCTTCGTGCCGCCATCGCATTGCCCAGTCTATTTTCCAGGGCAGCTTCACATTTGTGTCGGTTTCTAAGGAGAGGACGTCCTCGTTTCGGCAGGAGGTGCAGCGATAGGAGAAAAGGTCCCCAGTTACCTCAATGGATTGAATCTGTGTGGTGTCTTTGAAGCAGCGCTTGCAGTAAATGGTAACGGGCACGTATTGTTCCCGCTGCGCGTCCGACCCCTCCTGTGTTCTAAAACGCGCAAGAATGTCGTAAATCTCCCGGCGCGCCCGGATAGCCTCTTCAATAGCGCTTCGGTAAATGCCGCTTTGGTAGAGCACGCTTTGATCGCGATAGGCCATTTCTATCCCTAACGCCCCCAAGGACGCCTCAAATATCTGTTCGTGGTGTTTTGCGTAGGACGCGTGACAGTCTCCAGGGTCGGGAACATGGGACAGCGGCTTTCCGATGAATTCGGCAAATGACGGTGGCACCCCGTATGGAACCTTTCTAAAGCGATCGAAATTGTCCCACGAATGGATAAGTCGCGCCGGTTGCCCTAAATTACGCAGTGACTGTACGACGAACGATGCCGTGAAGACGTCGCGCAAATTCCCAACATGGACGGCGCCGGAGGGGCTAATGCCGGAGCAACAAGTGAGCACGGAAGATGGGGAGACGTTTGATTGAGAAATGAGGTCAAGCGCGATCTGATCTGCCCAGTGAGGAGAGACCTTGCCGTGTAAGGCTACCATTTTAGTAGATTGATTTCGTCTACGTTGGTGGTCGCTTTCTTGCGAAACAATACAATGATAATGGCGAGGCCAATGGCCGCCTCTGCCGCGGCAATGGTAATAATAAACAGGCTTACCACTTGACCGGTTACGTCCTGTGCGTAATGTGCGAAGGCAACGAAGTTGATATTAGCGGCATTGAGCATCAACTCAATCGCGTAGAGGATAATGAGAAAGTTCTTCCGGATGAGGACACCCGTAAGCCCGATTACAAAAAGTACCACCGAAACGGCAACATAATAGGAAAGTGGAATCATCTGGGTGCCCCTGAAAACTTACTGCGCCACCCGACTGCAGCGTCGCGTGGTACTTGTGCCCTTTCATATACATTGCGGTTCCTGTGCTCCAGCGCCTTGCCCCCACGTCGCTCGCTACGGCTTTTTAGAAGCACCCTTATCGGTTCTGATTAGAGGGCGTCTGCTTTGCTAAAACCAGTGCACCAACGGCAGCGCCTAAGAGAAGGATACCGACGACCTCGAAAGAAAAAATATATTCCGTAAAAAGCGCCATGCCGATCGTTTCCGTGTTACCGGCGGATGGGGCAACGGGCGGACCGACCCGTGCGGATAACGGAAAGATCATCAGGAGGATCTCTACGGTAAGAACGCAGGCAAACAGTATGGTGATCCAAGACCGCTTTAGGACAAATGTTTCAATCTGTTTGAGATTAAGCAGCATCAGCACAAATAAGTATAGTACCAGGACGGCGCCTGCATAGACAATGACCTGAACGGCCGCGACAAACTCTGCATGGAGTAGAACAAAGAGCCCGGCAATATGTAAAAAGGCGGAAAGGAGGGCAAGTGTACAGTGAACGGGGTTTCTAAGCCCAATGGTTAGGACGGACGAGAAGATCGCAACCGATGCAAAATAGAAGAAGAAAAGCGACGAAGAGGGCATGGGGCACCATAGCACACTCAAGGGGTAGCAAGACAAGAAGGCTTGACTTCACAAAAAAGCAAACGTAGAGTGCCCGTCAGTGAACCAAGGTGGAGGGGTTCCGGAGAGGACGGTGTCAGGTTGCGAATGAACGCATTACGATGTCGCTTTCTTTTAGGAGGGGTAGCGATTTTTCTGTTGGGGGGATGTGCCGCTCGTGTGCCCCCTGGTCGCATGGGTATGCCTCTTGGACGGGAGACGGGTCTGGCTTCTTGGTATGGAAACGAATTTCATGGGCGGCTAGCGGCCAGCGGGGAACGTTTTAATCAGTTTGATTTAACGGCAGCCCACCGCACATTGCCCTTCGGAACGCGATTGCACGTGACCAACGTTAAAAATGGGCGAAACGTTTACGTGACGGTGAACGACCGCGGGCCGTTCGTTGAAGGTCGCATCCTTGATCTCTCATTGGGCGCCGCGAAAATACTGGATATGATACCCGACGGTGTGACCACGATTACCTATGAGGTGGTCGGTAGCCCCACCGAACCGCTTCCGACCGAACCTTCCGCCAAAAACGGTGTCTATATGGTTCAAGTCGGGTCCTTCCAAGACGAAGAAAATGCCAAGCGGATGCAACACCGGCTGCGTTCATACGCAATTGCCGCGCATATCGCCGCTTACACGGGACAGTCCCCTCCGCTCTATCGCGTACAGATAGGCCCCTTTTTGTCCAGAGAGGAAGCCCAATCGGAAGCCCGCCGTCTGTTAGTGCAGCTTGCGAGAGAAACCATCGTACCTATCGTTGTCAAGATGGAGAATTCTCCATCTTGATCCAGCACTACTACTATGGGAGACTAGCCCACCGCTGGGTGGATTGGCATAATAGCCTCCACTATATGTCGCCCCCAGCGGACCGCCCCCTTAACGGGCACCTCTAAAAACCTACTGCGCGACCCAATTGCTGCGTTGCGCGGTGCTCGGAATCCTCATGTACACCGCGTACATTGCGGTTCCTCTGCTCCGTGCGCCTTGCACTTGGGCCGCTCGCCACGGTTTTTAGAGGTGCCCTAACGTATTCCCGTTGTTCAGTCTTTCTTTAAGGTCTTTGCCTGCCTTGAAAGATAAAACATTTTTGGGGGGTACGTAGACGGACTCGCCGGTTCTAGGGTTCCTTCCCGTGCGCGCCTTCCTCTTTCTCAATTGAAAAACGCCGAAGCCGCGAATCTCTATCCGCTCTCCACTGCATACGGCTGCTTTCATGGCATCAAATAGGGTACGAATGGCAATATCAGACTGTACTTCGGAAAGCTTGGGGTATTGTTCGGCGACTACTTTACAAAGCTCTGATCTCGTCATGACACTTCACTAAAAGGACAACAGGTAATTCAATTGAACCGAGGGTGTGGGAGAAGGGGTAAATAGCCGGAGGCGGTTCCCAATCCACTCCAGTAGGTTCAACGGGTCCTCAGATTCGACGATCTCCGGCTCTCCCTGAATGCCGGCCAACCGGGCGGTGACTCGGATGGCGTCCTCTAACGTGCCCAAATCATCCACTAAGCCGTTGGCTTTTGCCTGTCTTCCTGAAAAGAGTCGCCCGTCGGCCAATCGCCTCACCTCGTCTAAACTTAAGCCGCGGCCCTCTGCAACCGCCTCAATAAACTGGTCGTGTACGTCGTCCAGTACCCCTTGAAGAAGTCGGTGTTCTTCCTCCGTCATCTTGCGAAAGGGGGAGCCGATGTCCTTATTTTGACCACTCTTGACGGTTATCCCTTCCACCCCGATAATCTTGAATAATCGCTCCGCGTTGACCATCTGCATAATGACACCGATACTGCCCGTGAGCGTTCCCGGATTGCTGATAATCTTATCCGAGGGACTCGCAATGTAATACCCGCCGGAGGCCGCCACCGTGCCCATTGAAGTGACGACGATTTTTTTTCCAACAGACTGTAACCGTCTAACCGCATCGTGGATTTCTTGGGATGCCGCCACCCCTCCCCCCGGACTATCAATACGCAATAAGACCGCCTTAACCTGACCGTCGTCTTGATAGCGGCGCAAAAGTTCGGTGGTCTTTCTGGCATCTAAGATAATTCCTTCGATGCGGACAACGGCAATTTTCCCATTGCCTACATCGAAGGGGCGGTCACCACCCTCTAATCGCATGGTGACGTACATGAAGAGAAAGAAAAAAAGCGAAAAGAGGAGAAAGTAGACCCCGCCGGCTAAAGCAGAACGTGTGTTGCTCATCCTTATTATGTTATGCGCCAATCACAAGGCGGAATCGGGTCCTGAGCCTGCCATCCCACCCGTTAGGGTGCCAAGAGAGCGATCCGGTACCTCTTGCGTGGATTGATAGTCCGCGATCGCCGTTTTGTCGGCATCTTGCGAAACTTCACGAACAGAGAGGGCGATCTTCCTTTCACTCGCATCAAGCCGCAGTACCTTCACTTCTATCACATGCCCAATACGAAATCGGTCCTTGAGAGAGAGCCCAGGTGCAAGCCCGGACTCACTAACATGCACCAGACCTTCCACCCCCTCTTCTAGCTCTACGAAGACGCCAAAATCGGTAATTTGTGCAACCTTCCCCTCCACCAGAGAGCCGGGGGCGTATTTTGTTGGAATATAAGTACTCCACGGGTCAGGCGCTAATTGTTTGAGGCCGAGAGAAACACGTTCCCGCTCGGCATCTATCTTGAGAACAACGGCTTCAACCGTTTGCCCCCGCTTAAAAACGTCGGAAAGATTCTTGACGTGGCGTGTCCATGAAATATCAGAGACATGGACGAGCCCGTCAATGCCGTCACCAATGTTGACAAAGAGGCCAAAGTCGGTGATGCTGCGGACCTTCCCGGAGACCGTTGAGCCAATCGGATACCGTTTTTCAATGTCGCCCCACGGGTTCCCTTCAGCCGGCTTCATCCCCAAGGAAATTTTTCTGCGTTTTCGGTCAACGTTCAGGACAACGACATCTACCATATCTCCGACGGCAACGGCTTTTAGAGAGGGGTCCTCACTCCGGCCCTTTGACATCTCAGAGACATGTACCAGCCCTTCTACCCCTTCTCCAAGCTCAACGAACGCCCCATAGCTGACCATATTCACCACTTTTCCCTGCACTTTCGTCCCGGCGGCGTATTGGGTCTCCACATCCACCCACGGGTCCGGCGTCTTTTGTTTAATCCCCAACGAAACTCGGCCCGTTTCCCTTTCATGTTTCAGAACGATGACTTCCACCCGATCATCCACCGTGAACATTTCAGAAGGGTGTCCCACACGACCCCACGACATATCGGTGATATGCAGTAGGCCGTCAATGCCACCTAAATCTACAAAAACGCCATAACCGGTAATGTTTTTAACCACTCCGTTAACCCGCTGTCCCTCCGTTATTCCTGACAGGGTCGCCTTTCGCTTTTTGTCACGCGACTCTTCCATCAGGACACGACGGGACACAACGATGTTCCCGCGGCGACGGTCCATCTTGATGATCTTCATGGGATAGCTTTTCCCGATGAAATAGTCGGGGTCGCGCGTAGGGGGAAAATCCATCTGGGAGCCTGGCAAGAATGCCTTGACCCCAATGTCAACGATCATGCCCCCCCGGATGCGGGATAGAATGGTGCCTTCGACGATCGAATCACTTTTGTAGGTCAGCTCAATGTCCGACCAAATCCTCATCCGATCCGCTTTCTCTTTAGAAAGAGAAATATTTCTATCGTCATCTTCAAGTTCCTCTAGGTAGACGGAAATTTTTTGGCCGGGTTCAAGCGTTTCCATCTCTTGAGGCGTGAACTCTGCACGCGGAATCAATCCTTCCGATTTATAGCCGACATCAACCACGGCCCCTTCTTTGCGGATGGCAAGGACAATGCCCTCCACCACACTGCCCTCCGTTAGACCCTTTAGGGTTTCCGCGTAAAGCGCTTCATCGGCCAACCGTGTCTCCTGCCCCGCCGGGTTGCACTCCCGTACATCTTGAAACGATCCTTTTGTCATCATTCTTCTATTAACTCCCTTATTAACTCCCTACCCTAAACAGAGTCCCCACCGTTCACATTTGTCGTAAACGCTCTACCACCTCCGAGATAATCCAATCGGGCGTGGACGCCCCGGCCGTGACGCCTACCCGTTGTACGCCAACGAACATTTCCGGAAGGATCTCAGAGACCGCCTCAATATGGTAAGTGGGAATCCCTCTCTCGCGACAGATGTCGGCAAGGTGCGTGGTATTGGCCGAGTTTCTCCCCCCCACCACTACCATCGCGTCCGTACGGTCTGCCATGGCCATCGTTTCGGTTTGGTTTTCTTCCGTTGCATAGCAGATGGTATTGAATACCTTAACCTCGATGCAAATTTCGAGGGCCTTACTGACAATCTCTGAAAACTTGGCAAACGTCTGTGTCGTCTGAGAGAGAATCCCTAACCGTTTTTTTGGAAAACGATTCAGCATTTGCCGAATTTCTTCAAAGTTCTCGGTCACCAAGATATTGGCACCCGCATGGCCCAGAATGCTCTGCGCTTCCGGGTGATGGCGATTGCCCACCATGACAACGGAATAGCCTTCCTCTACCAGTTGCTTGGCATATCGCTGCGCGTTAGTGACGAACGGACACGTTGCATCCACGACGTGCAGTCCCCGGGCCTTGGCCTCTTCTATGACCTGAGGCGATGAGACACCGTGTGAACGAAGAATCACCATTCCCCGATCAATCTCCTCAAGTGCCGAGACCGCCCGTACCCCTTTCCCATCTAACCGCTCCACAACCTGTGGATTGTGGATCAGCGGCCCCAAGGTATGAACGGGTCCATGATCCCCGCAAGAAGCCTCAAAGGCCATATTCACGGCGCGCTTAACGCCAAAACAAAAACCACCCTTTTCCGTCACCAACACTTCCATCCGTTCCCTCAACCGGCGCCGGCCCCCTCCTGCCCTAGCCGAGCCACCTCAGACATTACACTGCGCGCGATTGTAGCATAATGAGATTGGGCGCGTATACTTCCCCTGCCCGGCTCAACCTCCAGAGACTGAAAGTGTAGCGGTCTTCCGAAGATAATGGTTACCTTGCGAAATAGACGCAGGGATGCGCATCCCTGAATATAGGCTGGTACGACGGCCACATTCGACTCTGAGACGATCTTTCCGAGGCCAGGTTTTGGGGGTTGTATCTTCCCGGTACTGCTTCGCGCCCCTTCCGGATAAATAACTACCAAACGACCGGCCCTGAGGCGGTAGAGGGTCTCTGAAATAGCCTCTCGACCGACGCCTCCCCTGCGGATGGGGATTCCTCCCATGACCTTCAGAAATGAGGAAAACAGCGGGATACGGAAAAGCTCCGCCTTTGCCAGGTAGCTTGCCTCGCGTGGCAGGGCACAACCCAAAAGGGGAATGTCAAAATAACTGTTGTGGTTGGCCGCGACAATGACTCCCCCCGAGACCGGCACATTCTCCCGACCGATGACCTGTAAGCGGAAGAATACACGGGCAACGGCATAGACCACCACATGGGCAATGCTGTACAGCATATAAGGTCCTCCCCTCCAGTTATGGTCCAGCGTCTAGTCGGAGTGCCGCTCTTGCCATGCGCGCAAGATAAATGGAAACGACAACGGTAGTCAGCAAGCCGACTACCCCATATAGAAATTGGGGCGTCATCAAGGGGGCGTCAGTTGCCGTGATACGGCTTGCAAACGCACCCAGATACACATACATAACCGTCGCCGGCGCCATCCCAATCCACGAGGCAACGATGTAATCTTTCAGTCTAACCTTTGTGAGACCAAGCGCGTAATTGACTAAACCAAACGGAAGGATCGGTGAGAGCCGAATCAGTAAAACGATTTTGAAGCCGCTTTCCGCCACTGCGTTATCTAGGAACCGAAGCTTTCTGTTCCCGGCAATTTTTTGGGACATCCAATGTCTGGCAAGATAGCGCCCGATAAGAAATGCGCAGGTTGCCCCCAGCGTTGATCCGACCGACACAACGGCCGAACCCATCGGGACTCCAAAGGCCACCCCCGCCCAAAGCGTGAGAAGCACTCCGGGAACAAACGCAACGGTTGCAAGAACATAAACGGCAACAAAGGTTATTGCACCACCTAGGCCTCCTTGTGCTCTCACGAACGCTAAGAGCGCTTGTATGTCAGCCGTCTCGGTAAAAAACCAAATAAGAAGCAGAACAACGACCCAAGCAACCACCTTGAGATACAAGCGCCTGTTCTGCATCGCTCCAGCGGTACTGTTAGGGCTTGTCAAGGAATAACCTATGCAGTCGGGCTGCCGATTCATCCCTGTTTGCTGCGTTGCTCGTCGCTTACATACAGAAGGGTATGCGCGCTCCTCGC
>SBBL01000129.1 GCA_005239745.1 Candidatus Troglogloeales bacterium
AATCCTGTACGATGCCATAGACCGACAGTTTGTCATGCCCCAATCCAATTATTTTTTCCGTTTTCCGGCCTTGCAGGATGGCAATAACATGATTCATCCCAAACCGTTCACCGGTACGGATAACGGCTGAAAGAATCTTCTGGGCAATTTCGGTAGCATCAAACCTTTCTTGGAGCCCTAGGCAAATATCGCACCCTTTGCACCCCGAAAACTCGTTTTCGGGGACCCCTTTGCACCCCAAAAACTCGTTTTTGGGGACCCCTTGGCACAATGGGAGCGTTGTCTCCCCAAAGTACGAAAGGAGAAAGGCCCTCCGGCAGGTCTGCAATTCGCAAAACGCAATCATCTGGGCGAGCTTTTTCCTGGCGTTTTCCCGCTCTGCGTCTTTTTCTATCTGGTCAATGAAAAAGTCGTGTTTGATTTTGTCGCCGTAGGAATAAAACAACACACACTCTGCGGGCAGCTGATCGCGACCGGCGCGGCCGGTCTCCTGATAATATCCTTCCAGCGATTTGGGCAGGTCGTAATGGACCACCAGGCGAACGTCCGGCTTGTCAATCCCCATGCCGAAGGCGATGGTGGCAACAATGATCTGGACCTTGTCGCGGATAAACCGCTCTTGTGTCTCCTTGCGCACGACCTGATCGAGTCCGGCATGGTAGGGAAGCGCCGTCAATCCCTCCGCGGATAAATCCACGGCCAGTTCCTCTGTGTTCTTTCTGGAAAAACAGTAGATGATCGTAGGCGCGTTGGGATGCCCCTGTAAAAGTTTACAAAGCGTTACAAAGGCCTTCCGTTTCGGAAAAACCCGATAGGTGAGATTGGGGCGGTTAAAGCCTCCAAGAAAGGTTTTTGCTTGCTTCAGATCAAGTTGGGCAATAATGTCCCGGCGCACCTTTTCCGTGGCCGTTGCTGTGAGGGCAATCACCGGAACACCCGGAAAATCGGTGCGCAGCGTCTTTAGATTGCGATAATCCGGGCGAAACTCATGCCCCCATTCCGAAATGCAATGCGCCTCATCAATGGCAATCAGGCGCAACGTTAGCGTCTTCAGGAAGGCCTGAAACCCCGGCAGGGCAAGCCGTTCCGGGGCCACATAGAGGACTTTAATCTTGCCGTTTTGGGCCTCCTGTTGTACACGAAAAACGTCCCGGGCCGATAGGGCGCTGTTGATAAATTCCGCCGAAATGCCGTTGGCGGTTAAGCCGTCCACCTGATCTTTCATCAGCGCAATCAGCGGCGAGATGACCAGTGTCAGCCCGTCAAAGGCAAGGGCAGGGAGTTGATAGCAAAGCGACTTTCCACCGCCCGTAGGCATCAGGACGAGGCTGTCTTTGCCGGAGAGGACGTGGGCAACCACCTCTTCCTGCAAGGGACGGAAGCGGTCGTACCCAAAATAGGCTTTTAGAAGGGCACGTGTTGAATCCAACGCATTCATTACCTATGCGTGAAGGGGAAAGCGGGCATCCATTGCTACGCCTCGAATTCGAATGTGTCACGCCACCCGCGTCCTTCGAGGGGAAAATCCTTTCTTAGTGGAAAGCCCTCATCATATTCGTCCGGTAGTAAGATACGGCAAAGATTGGGGTGTCCCTCAAATTGAATCCCCATCATGTCGTAGACCTCTCTTTCCAAGAAATCCGCTCCGCACCAGACAGACGTCACAGACGCAATGCTTAAATCATTCTCAGAAAGCCGCACCTTGAGTCGCACCCGGTGGTGCTTGCGGATGGAGAAGAGTTCATAGACAATCTCAAAGCGTTCTTTCCCGCCTAAGTGATCCACCGATGAGATATGCACCGGGTAGTCAAAGTCTAGCGTGCTTTTTAGGAACTTACAGACTTCAAGCAAGTCGTCCTTCTTGAGGTGTACGGAGAGATCACCGCGAAAGAGTGTAGCGCCTAAGTACGACGACGAGAACTGTTCTCGAATCTTTTCTGCAATGGGATGGGCATCCCCATTTTCCATCCCTACGGGCATTCTCATGGGTAATTCCCCCTTAAAGAAGGGGGCCAGGGGGCTGTTTCCCCGGTGTACATCATGCCCGAAGGACCTTCTTCTTCATGATCTCGTTCTGCAGGCATAAAATGCCTTCTAAAAGCGCTTCCGGGGTCGGTGGGCAACCTGGGACATAAACGTCTACTGGGACGAATCGGTCTACCCCTTGCACAACGCTATAGCTGTTATAAATGTTGCCGGACGTTGCGCATGAACCCATCGAGATAACGTACTTGGGCTCCGGCATTTGGTCATAGACCTTTCGGATTACCGGGGCCATGCGGCGACAGACTGTCCCGGCAACAATCATGAGGTCCGACTGCCGTGGGGAGCCGCGGAAAACACCTGCACCAAACCGGTCAATATCATATTTGGATGCCACGGCTGCCATCATTTCAATGGCACAACAGGCCAGACCAAACGTCATCGGCCAAAGCGATCCCTTACGTGCCCAATTGACCGCCTGGTCCAGTTTCATCGTAACAAAATTGGACTCAAACTTTCCCGTCAGTCCCATGCCAGCCCCCCCTTTTTCCACACGTACACATAGGCAATCAAGAAAAGGACAATAAAGATAATCATCTCAACGAGTCCAAACAGCCCTATTTTGTTAAAAACCACCGCCCATGGATAAAGATAAATAATTTCAATATCGAAGATAACAAAAAGCATCGCAATAATATAGTAACGTGCAGGGAACGGATTGCGGGCGTCCGAAACCGGCTCGCTACCGCACTCGTAGGTAGACAACTTCGACCGATTAAAAATGCGTGGCTGGACAAAATAACTGATAACGAGCGTGCCAACGCCAAAGAGGACGGACAGGACAATAAAGATGAAGATCGGTAAATAGCTAATGGGCTGAGGATCCGTCACGACAACACCCCACCGTGTTATGGGCACCTCTACGAAGTCACTATAGACTCCATACAGGTTATGAGTCAATTGGACTGGACGGTGCCATTGGTGAGCCGCGCGCAGGTGTGACTATCCCCCCGTGTCAAACCAACGCATTGGTCTATGGCGATGAGGCTCTGGCGATGCAGGGCT
>SBBL01000012.1 GCA_005239745.1 Candidatus Troglogloeales bacterium
CTGCCGCTGTCGTCCACCGCATCAATCGACGTCACCGTCACTGCCACGTTCGCCGTGTCACAGTTCGTCGGGTTTAGCTTCTCGCAGATTTTGTAGACGAGCGCATAGGAACCGGCCACCGTCCCCGCCGCCACATTCACCGCACCGGTCAGCAGATCAAGCGTCACGTTCCCGTTCGTGGTGCTTTCCTGCGTCAGGTTGACATTGGCCAGCGTCGCGGCCACACCGCCGAGCGTGTCGTTCACCAGCACGTTCGACACCGCCGTCCCGCCGGAAAGACCCCCAACACTGCCGCTGTTGTCCACCGCATCAATCGAATTCACCACCGTCGGGCCAACCGTGCCAGTGCAGGCCGGAGCCCCCGTACAGGCCGAGTCACCACCACCGGTCACCGTCGCACTATTCGTAACACCAACCGAATTGCCAACCGTCGGCGTAACCGGAATCACAAACGTCGAGATGCCGCCAATCGGCAGACCCGCCAAAATCGTACAGGTGACAACCTGACCCACCGCACCACAGCCGGCCGGCAACGCCCCAATCGTGAGACCCGCCGGAATCGCGTCAGTCACCGTCGCGTCAGCCGTCGTCACCGCATTGCCACCGTTTGTCACCGTAATCGTATATGACGCCGCAACACCAACCGTAAACGTCGCACCACTCGCCGTCTTCGCAATCGTCAGGATCGGAGCAGGCGTCGGCGCACAAAAGGTTAGAGGGCCTTCAAAATCGGGGACGACGATTGGGAGTGGCGTTGGGGCCAAATGCAACCGGTTGCCAAAATCACCGTACACTGGATGGTTATCGACGTAATCGCCTGATGTAATTTCAAAGGGTGTGGTACATGGATTGAGCATTTTGAATCGAAACACACCCAGCGTCCCTGTACCGCTGTGGATACCAAACAAGCCAGTCCCAGGGGCACGGACTTGCGCAGTCGGAGTCCCCCCGAAAAGCGCCACTGGAGTATTAATGAGCGTTATATTGCGATTATCCCCTGTAAGCCCTAAATGGGTTCCGCCGCTTTGCCCATTCAGCGTTGCCGGATTATCAATAAGCTCTATTGGCCCGCCTAATAGCTCTACTTTCGTATGATCAAATAGCAATACATGCCCCCAGCCGAAGAAGTCAGGCTCGCCTGTGATATGTGTCGTAACTGTAATAATATCGTTCTGATTTGGGGTTAACTTATCCGCTGTCAGAGAAATACACCCATTCCCAGAAGGCGTTGTCGGACAGGGAGTTACGGCAAGCGCAAGCGAGGAAAGTTGAAGAAATAGGCTTGTAGCAACAAAGGCAGCGGCGGCGGTACCGATGCCCCTTCGCCACGCCGCCCTAAGTCCCCTATTATCCGACGAAACCGGCCTACTACCCATGACGGCTTCCCCTACTTTCTGACTGACAACCATACTCTGACTGACAAGCACAGAGAAGATGCGAATATCCTGAGCATCCTCCTCAATGCGGTTCAAACGCAACGACGTGTCATGATCAAGACGATCTATACGCGCAGTGACTGCACTGGCGCGCCCATCAATCACATCGTAAAGCGCCTCCAACGTTATTTTCTTAACCACGGATGGAATCATCTAACCGATATCCCTTCTTTCACCAACCACCCTTAGTCAGCCTTTTCATGGCCTGACCCAAACCACTCTAGGCGTGTTCCCTTTCACTCACCCATCCGTTACGGCCCACCCGCTTGCAAGGTCCGGTGCAACAACGCGAAGATAGCGTCTAGCCACTAGTGCTCAGAACGCCACATTTCTCTTTTTCCTTTATCGCAAAACCCCTACTCATCCCTTCACCAAACCAACCCCTCCTTAAACCAAGGAGGAGAGCTTAAGTCTCCGCTTCACCCTTATTCCCACACTCCGTCGCTGTTTATGTTATGGAACCCCGGAAACTGTGACCGCAGTCAAGCGATCGGTGGCGGTCCCATCGCCAAGTTGGCCATACTGATTATTCCCCCAGCACTTAATAGTGTCTCCCATCAGGCGAGCGCAGGTGTGTGAGAAACCTGCAGAAACAGCAACGGCAGAGGTCAACCCGGAAACAGCAACCGGGGTTGAGCGCTCGATCGTAGTCCCATCACCAAGCTTGCCGTACCGATTCGGCCCCCAACACCGTGCTGTTCCATCCAAAAGAAGGGCACAGGTGTGGATTCCCCCTGCCTCGACAGCCATAGTGGAAGTCAAACCTGAGACTGCTATCGGGGGAGAGGGATAAGCTGTGACTACACCACCAAGCACACCGTACATATCATGCCCCCAGCAATTGACAGTACTATCAGAAAGGAGCGCACATGTGTGTACCTCGCCTGCCGTAACGGCAACAGCAGGACCCATTAGCCCGAAAACCGCGACCGGGGCTACCCTGTTAATCTCGGTTCCATCACCAAGTTGACCATACTCGTTCCATCCCCAGCACCAGACGGTTCCATTCGAGATTCGGACACAGGTGTGGTGAAGGCCTGCCGAAATGGCCGTGGCAGAAGTTAGCCCAGGAACCATAACCGGAATCAACCTACCAGTCGTGGTCCCATCACCAAGTTGACCATACTGGTTATCCCCCCAGCACTTGACAGTACCACCGACGAGGAGGGCGCAGGTATGAGAGTAATCCGCTGTTATAGCCAAGACAGAAGTTAGTCCAGAGACAGTAACAGGGGTTGATCTACTAGTCGTGGTTCCATCGCCGAGCTGGCCAGAATTGTTATATCCCCAGCACTTGACGGTACCATCAGAAAGGAGGGCACAAGTGTGGGCATAGCCTGCGGTAACAGCCGCTGCAGGAGTCAGCACGGAGACCTCGACTGGCGTCAGGCGGTCACCTGTAGTTCCATCCCCAAGCTGACCCGCCCAGTTATTCCCCCAGCACTTGACGGTACCATCAGAAAGAAGGGCACAAGTGTGGCGCGTGCCTACCCCAACAGATAAGCGAGCCGTGACAAGAACCAGACCGGGAACCGTGACGGGTGTCCGGCGGGAATAGACGGTCCCATCCCCAAGCTGACCGTAGCCGTTATACCCCCAGCACTGTAAGGTGCCGCCAGAGAGGATAACACAGGTATGGTCATAACCTGCAACGACGGCCATAGCAGAGGTCAGTCCAAAAACGGGAACCGGGGTGTAGCGGGTAATGGTGGTACCATCACCAAGCTTGCCTTGCCAATTTGACCCCCAACATTTGATAGTACCACCGACGAGGAGGGCGCAGGTATAGTCATAGCCCGCAGTGACGGATGTGGCCGATGTCACCCCAAAAACTGGAACCGGGATATAGCGGTTAGTGGTGGTACCATCACCAAGCTGACCATAGCCATTACCCCCCCAGCACTTGACGGTACCACCTGAGAGAAGGGCACAAGTGTGGACGCCACCTGCTGTCACGGCCATGACAGAGGTCAGCCCAAAAACGGGAACCGGGGTGTAGCGGGTAATGGTGGTGGTACCATCACCAAGCTGTCCGTACCAATTACGTCCCCAGCATTTGATAGTTCCATCCGAGAGAAGGGCACAGGTGTGGTGGTCGCCTGCCGTAACAGCCGTGGCGGAGGTAAGCCCGGAAACTGCAACCGGGGTGTAGCGATCCGCCGTAGTCCCATCACCAAGCCGGCCAGAACCGTTATACCCCCAACACTTGACGATGCCATCCGCAAGTAGGGCACAGGTATGGTAACGCCCTGCTGCGATAGCCGTGGCGGAGGTAAGCCCTGAAACAGAAACCGGGGTTGGGCGGGGAGTGGTAGTCCCATCACCAAGCTTACCATATCCATTATATCCCCAGCACTTGACGGTACCATCCGCAAGAAGGGCACAAGTGTGGTCGTAACCTGCAGTGACAACCGCTGCAGGGGTCAACCCGGAGACTGCAACTGGTGCCAAGCTACGGCCGCCTGTGGTCCCATTACCAAGCTGGCCGGACGCATTATTCCCCCAACACCTGACTGTGTTATCTGAAGGGATGACACAGGTATGGGTTCCACCAACCGCGACAGTTACAGGTTCATTGGCACCGCTGACCCCACGTCCACAAAAAAGGACGAGAGACACGAAGCACAAACTAAACACGGCGGAAAAACGGAACCCCTTCACTTAGACCTCCTTTCCCCTATATGCAAAGCACTAACTCTCTTTCCCATTAATAATCTCAATAGCTAATCCAACATCAATAAGTCGTTTCAAACTCAGAGACCATGACCGTTGTGTCGCTGATATTTACCCTACCATCGCAATTAGGATCAGCCGCTGGGTCCCATCCAGGCATCCCAAGCTCAAAACCAGCCTTTGAAGTAACAATCGTTAGATCAGTGCTGTTCACAATACCGTCACAATTGAAATCGCCTTGTCCTGTGTTGCCCGTATACGTATTCCCCGGCGGGCAGCCAACCTTCAGGAGCGCCGAGGCAGACGCAGTACTCCCCGCATTGCTCGTGAGGACTGACGTGCGGTTTTCATAGTTGCCTACAGGACAGGCCTTCACCTGCACCTCAATCGTGCATGTACCTCCGGCAGCAA
>SBBL01000110.1 GCA_005239745.1 Candidatus Troglogloeales bacterium
CCTATGGGGATAACGAGTCGCCCGCCGATGTTCAATTGGTCGGGGAGAAGAGACGGCAGGGAAGGGGCGCCCGCCGTTATGACAATGGCATCGAACGGAGACTCCTCTCTCCATCCGTATGTTCCATCCATGACGCGGATCACCACATTTTGGTAGCCCAGCCGGTCCATGTGCCGCTGTGCCAATCCCGCCAGATGCTTGACCCTTTCAATGGAACAGACCCGCCTGGCAAGTTCCGCGAGAATGGCTGTTTGATATCCGGAGCCGGAACCAATCTCCAATACCTTTTCGGAGCCGGTTAGAGATAGCGCTTCGGTCATCAACGCAACAATATAGGGCTGCGAAATACTTTGATTCGACCCAATCGGCAAGGCATAATCGCTATAGGCGGAACCCTGTAAGGCTTCGTCTACAAAAATATGGCGCGGGACCTTGAGCATGGCGGCCAGGACCCTGCTATCCGTGATGCCGCGCGCAACCAGCTGGTTGTCCACCATCCTGCGACGTTCGGTTGCACGCTTGTCAGGAGGAGGACGCTTTACCATAGGCATCGCGTAACACTTCAGACCATGTCCGAAGCCAATCAATTGTTGTGTAGTGGGTAAGGTCTAAGGAAACGGGTGTGACCGAGATAGCCCCACGCGCAACAACCTCATTGTCTCGCTCTCTATCCGTCTTTCCCCAGCCGGCATCATGCCAGTCCGTGTCGTTGGCACCAATCCAGTAGCACGCTTCACCCCGTGGATTGACCTGTTCGTAGACTTTGGACTTATCAAATACCCGTCTACCCAGAGCGGTGACGCAAACCTCTTTGACCTCGGGGACGGGGATGTTAGGGACATTGACATTAAGCAAGACCCCCGGCGGCAGTCCTTCGTCTAAGACAAGACGCGCAAGAGGTACCATGAAGGTTGCCGCTGTATCGAACAAGTAGGCACCGCGGTCACCCCCACTCAGCATGGAAACCGCGATGGAGGGGACGCCAAAAACCGTCCCCTCCATCGCGGCTGCAACCGTTCCCGAATAAGTAACGTCGTCACCTAAATTCCCACCCTTATTGATACCGGACACCACGAGGTCCGGTTTCCGGTCTTTCAAGAGGTGGAGGATTGCCCAATGTACTGCATCCGTGGGCGTCCCCGTGATACTGAAGACCCCCCTCCTAATCTCTTCAGCATACAGGGGATAATTAAGGGTCAGTGAATGGCTAGAGGCGCTTCGGCTGCGATCGGGGGCCACAACCACAACCTTTCCAATGGCCGATAGCGCCTCCGCCAATATGTGAAGGCCCGCAGAGGACACCCCATCGTCGTTAGAGACCAGGATGACCCGCTCTGCGGACACTATTCACCAAGTTAGAACGTGTAGACCGCGCCTAGAACGACCCGGCTTTGACGGTCCGACGTTCCCCCGTTCTCATCTTCAAATATCTTCTCATCTGCCGTGTCGATACGATACTCCAACCGCGTCAGAAGATTCTTCGCGATCGTATGTTCGGCCGTGAGGGTGACTCCTGAAACCGAATTATTTAGCTTACCGAAAATTAGCGCGTCGTCATCATCTAGTTGTTCATAGCGCAGTGCCAGCGCACAGGGCTCCATCTTCCAGCGTGCATAGGCCGCAAACCCGGAATAGTCGGCATCGTTGCCCGCGGCGTCTTTCCGGTCACCAAGGTTATAGTCAAGCATAAACGAGAGAGAATCTGTGAGGTTCAAACTCGCGATCAGCTCATAGACCTGTAGGTCACCAAACTCCTTTGCAGGGCCAATCCAGTTCACAAGAATGGGAAGCTTTGGCGTTGGCGTAATTCCGATCGTTGCTCCAAAGGTTTTGGAGTCGTTATTTTCAATGACGTTGTTCCAGCCGTTGTAGATATAGCCGTTGACGAACACCTGATCATTGATCGGGTGGTTCACGCGGATACCGGCATGGTAGTACGGAATGGCGTAGGCGAACAGGAGGCCCCGAGTGTAGTTCCAGTTGTCTTTGGACTCGATGACCTCAGCCCCCATGTGCGTGACAAACTTCCCAAATTCCAGCTTTGCCCCCATCGGTGTAGCCCAGCTCACGAAGGCCTGCTGAATGTTCTTATAGGTCTCTTCCGTCGCGCCAGGCGGGCAGTTTACCGCCGCACAGTGCACAAAGTCAGTTGTGGGGCCAAAATCCAAATCTACCCGAAACCCGACCGGAGCCGGGTCCCTCTGGATCACCAACTCCCCCAGACTTAGACTGAACGTGTTATGTTCAAAATCAAAGTTGCTGGGAAACCCGGCGTAGGCATTCTTCCTGCTGTCTGGGTTGTTGAAGTTGTAGCCGTAGTAAGCATCCACAAACCCGCTGATATTGAAAGCGGGTATTTCTTCCGCACGAACGGGCACGGCCAAGAACCCACCCATGAACAGAAAAAACCCTAACACACGAAGCAATGTCCTCATCGTCTATCCTCCCGTAGGTTGATAATAGAAACCACCCGCTACTAGCATGCTTCCCTTCCCATTGTCAAGCTAAAGCCTTACTCCTCCCCTCTGTTGAAAGTACAGATACCCCAGGGCACCTCTAAAAACCGTCACGAGCGGCCAAAATGCAAGGGCTACTACGCACAGGAACCGCAATGTACGCTGTGTACATGAGGATTCCGAGCACAGCAGCTCGCACCGGGCCCCCCAAAACAGTGTTTGAATGTTTTGGGGTGGGCAGCAGTCTGGACGCGCAGTAGGTTTTTAGAGGTGCCCCCCATGGTCATCCGAAACAGGGATGCCTCACGCGTCTACAACGTGGCGACAAATCTTAAAGCAAGTAAATCCTCGTTCCCCGCTACCGTGTCTAGGTCCGTCGTTTTCCACTCAAGTATGGTTGAAAGCCCTTTCTTCATCTTGCACAATGCAGCCACCGTAAAGCTCGTAGGCTCCGGGGCCCCGGCGGTGTTTGGATCAACGCTGTCATAGCGCAGCGTTAATCCGTGTGGTCCATGCATGAAATTTGCCACGGCCGCCCAACCGGTTTGGGCGTCATCGTCCAGATACTCTGCTGCAAGAAGGACGTTCGGAATGGCCGTCGTCTGAACGACAACGTCGAGTAGATCATCGGCTGGAGACGTGGGCTCGTCGGCGGTGATATATCCGACGGCTAAGGATGCCTTATCTGTGGGTGCAAGGGTAAGACGACCACCGATACTCTCCTCTTTATCTGCATTACTTCTCCACTCATTGGCGTAGTAGACGTCCAGCTTGAGCGGCCCAGCGCTGCCGCCTACCATAAACCCTGCTAGGTTCTTTGGCAAAAGATTAAATAGTTGACCCTTAGTCACCTGCAAAAGGTCCGGAGCGTCTTGTGCTTCGAACCCAATAGGGGCATTAAATACCCCACCGGTCAATGTCAGGCCCATTTCCTGGGAGAGCTTATGGACAAATTTTGCCTGCTCGATCTCGTCTGGCCCAGCTCCCGGTTCATTCAGGCTCGTTGGAAAGTCAAGGTCCAGCCGGAAGGTGGTGTCGTCTATGGTCTTCTGAAAATCAACTTCACCCCTGACCGTCGTTTTTCCTTCCGTCGTGTTCTTCCCTCCGGGGACGTCGCTTGCTTCATCTATAAACGGAATGGTGATACTGCCCCAACCGCTGACGCTCACCGGGTCCGCCTGCGCAATATTTTGTCCCGCTACCACTGCCACCGCTACAACGACTGCCAGCTTCACCAACCGGTTTAGCAAACGCATCATAGTTTCCCCCCTATTACACTCAATAACGAAAGGAGCCGTTCCCCTTTCCCGCAAAGCGAGTACCCTTATACCTCACACAACAAACCCTGTCAAGCCATCTGCAAGGTGAGTGTTGCAGTTTCCAAAAAGCCCGAAGCCCCAAACCCTCGGGGTTGCTAGATGAACCGAGGCCCACCTTAAGGAGCGGATGACTGCATTTCGGTCAGCAGATTGTAGAACAAGGAATCCAGGTTGTTGGCTTGGCTCTGCACGATACCGGCGAAGAGCGACATGGACAATCCCATCACCAACAAGCCCAAAAAAATGGTAATTGGAAAACTAAGAAGCAGCACGTTTACCTGTGGGACCACTCGTGCAAGTACCCCCAGCGCCACATTGACAAGAAGCAGCACAATAATGACGGGAAGCGCAATCCGGATGCCCAGTTCAAACATCTGTCCGGTCATTCGAACAAGCTGTCCTACAAGCGCGTTGGAGGGGTAAAATGAAAGTGACGGGACCAACTCAAAACTACTTGCCAATGCTTTAAGAATCACGTGATGGGCGTTACTGACTAAGAAAATGGCCAAGGCAAACATGCCCTGAAGTTGCCCAATGAGCTGCACCTGCTGAAGGGAAATCGGGTTAAAGACCCCTGCAATGCCAAACCCCATTTGAATGCCAACGAACTCTCCCCCTAACTCGACCGCTGCAAAAAGCAGGCGCGCCCCCAGCCCAATAGCCGCACCAATAAGTGTTTCACCCATCAATCCCGCCACAAGAGAGCCCGGATCGCTGGCACGGGCAACATGGGACCCAACGACCGGAAGGAGCACCAACGAGATAGAGAACACCAATAATGCTTTTACCCTATTGGGTACGCCCAGTCCACCGATAAACGGCATCACCATCACGAACGCGGAAACGCGGACCAACACCAACAAAAAAGTGACGTGGTTGTTGACCAAGGTTTCAACGAAAGGCGGCATAGGGGTATGTTAACCTTTCTGCTAGCGCAGATAACTGGGAATATTCAGCAACAGCTCGCTGGTAAACCCGACAATGACAGACAACATCCAGGGAAGGGTGAGAAACAGGGCAAGCGCAACGGCCAGCACCTTCGGGAGGAAGGTCAGTGTGACCTCGTTGATCTGCGTCACCGCCTGCAACAAACTAACGATAAGACCCACGACTAAACTGGCAATCATGACCGGCGCCGAAAGATAAATGGCCGTCATAATCGCCCGCTGCGCAATATCTACAACGATATCCGTCCCCATATCGGTATCCCTACTATGGTACGAAACTGCGCACCAACGATCCCACCATCAGATTCCACCCATCGGCAAGCACAAACAGAATCAGTTTAAAGGGCAGCGAAATCATTACCGGCGGGAGCATAATCATCCCCATGGACATAAGGATGCTGGCCACCACGATATCAATAATAAGGAACGGAAGATAGACTAAAAACCCAATCTGGAAGGCAATCCTAAGCTCACTGATCATAAATGCCGGAATTAAGACATATGTCGGAACCGACTTGGGGCTCTCCGGGGGATCAATTCGGGCAATATCCACAAAAAGGGCTAAATCCTTTTCACGCACCTGCTTTAACATAAACTCCCGTATCGGGCTAAGCCCCCGTTCGATCGCTTGCTCCTGTGTGATCTTTTTTTCAGAAAGCGGCTGAATGGCCTTGGCATTCACCTCCAGCCACACCGGCGACATAATCATAAAGGTTAGGAACAGAGCGAGACCGATCAGAACTTGATTGGGCGGAGACTGAAGGGTTCCCAGCCCCTGACGCAAAAATGCAAATACCACAATGATGCGTGTAAAAGAGGTAACCATAATAAGGAGTGACGGGGCAAGAGACAGCACCGTCATAAGCATCAGGACCTGCAAACTCGCCGACACCCACCCCGTCTGTTTTCCCCCTAAACTGATCGAGAATGCAGGGTCAGACGCCGAGGAAGGAGAGACCTTACCGGGGGATAGCTGGGCAGGTTTAGATACCTCCGCCTGAACAGACGGGCCAACGGGCGTCTGAGCGCTAGGCACCCCTGCAGAGAGCAATACAAAAATAGCGGAGATAAAAAACCACCCCCATACGCCACGCCGCGCCGTCATTCAAGTGTCCTGTTTTACTTCACTGGGCATGTCGTACGGAAGAGCATCAAGACGCGTCAGAAGGGTTATCTGATTGGCCGTTACGCCGATAACAAGAAACGCACCCCCAACCTCGATAACCGCCACCTCTCTGTTCGTGCCGAGACGAGCAATCGAAACAACCCGAAGCAGGGGGCCCCTGCCGGAAAGGCCCAATCTAGACCCATAAAAACGCTTGGCAAGATAGGCCAATAAAACAATGCCACCAAGAACGAATGCAAGGGCCGCAAGCATCCTTAACACGGAAGAGAACGTCACCATCACGCATGAGATGCAGTAGCCTTATAAGCGACTTAAGTCTCTTTGGGCACCTCTAAAAACCTACTGCGCGTCCAGACTGCTGCCCACCCCAAAACATTCAAACACTGTTTTGGGGGCCCCGGTGCGAGCTGCTGTGCTCGGAATCCTCATATATTCAAAGATATATTCCGGCTCCTGTGCGCAGTAGCCCTTGCATTTTGGCCGCTCGTGACGGTTTTTAGAGGTGCCCTATTTAAGGATGTCCGTTAAACGAACACCAAATTTTTCGTTGACCACCACAACCTCTCCCCTGGCAACCAACTTATCCCCGATAAGGACATCCAAGGGTTCGCCAGCCGACTTTTCAAGCTCGACAACGGATCCCTCCCCTAACTGAAGGGCATCCTGTACCAATATTTTTGTACTTCCCAATTGAACATTTAACTTCAACGGGACATCCTGTATAAACTGCATGTCCCCACCCGGGGTAGCCGGTTTCCTTTGTTGAAGCTGTGCAAATGATGCACCCGATGGGGTCGTTTGTGCCTTCTCCTCTGCCATAACAGTCACTCCTTATCTAATCTTTAACAATAGAGGTTATCTGCATCGCCCTGTTACCCCGATGTAACCCGGGGCGACCGTAAAACTTCGCTTTCCCACCCAATCGCAGCTCAAGAGAATCCGATACACATGTGTCCAACATCACAACATCCCCAACAGAAAGGCGAGAGAGTTCCAACATGCCCAATACAGCCGACCCAATATCGGCAACCACAGATACACTGCAATCCCTGATCTGTTGCTCCGTTACGCCCGTTCTGTCTCCGTTGGTGATCTGCTGAATACTTGTAAACCGAGCCGTTAACTTCCCTAAGATAGGCTCGATGGTTGGATACGGGAGGAGAAGAAGGCACTCTCCCATATCGTTTCCAATCTTCACATCAAACGGACAGGCCACAACCACTTCCGTTGGAGCAACGATCATAGCGTGTTGAACGGCAATCTCAGCCTTCACCAGGGAGATACCCAACGGCAAAACACTACCCCACGCGGTCGCAAGCTCCTCGAGCATATTATTCACAATGACTCTAATGAGTCTTGTTTCTATCTGTGTGTATGTCCCGGAAGTTTTAATACTCGGTCGGCCGGTGCCGCCAAAGATGGCATTCAGCAAAATACCGACGACGTTAGCGGAAATAACAAACAGCGCCTGGCCGACGAGGGGAGACATCCGAATGACATTAATATTGCTACAAGTGGGAACCCTCTTAACGACCTCGGAAAACTCACCCCCCTCAAACGGCCTAGACGTAAAGTCAATATCCCTTCTCAGGGAAGCGACTAGAGAACGCCGTGCAAGACGCGCAAACTCCTTGTTCACCCCATCGAGCGTGAGCATGCGCCTCGGAATGAAACGCTTCTCACTCGTAAGGTCGTATGGCTGTATTTCAGAAGACCCTACCATCCTACTAATCCCTTTCAAATACTTAAAAGAACCAACACCTGCGGTAGGGCCGGGTAAAACCCGGCCCTACCGCAAAACCTACCCCTACTGCAAAATAAATTCGGTGAAATAGGCCCCCTCGACCTTCCCTTCCCCAATGATCGGGTTGATCCTTGCCATCATCTCGTCGCGTAGCTCTAACTTCCCGGCCGACGTCCTCAGTGTGCCATAGTCCTTGCTGCTGATTAGCATGAGGAGGCTGTCACGGATTTCCGGAAGGGATTGATCCACATCTGCCTTACACAGCGGGTGCGTAAGCTTCAGCTTGACAGTAACACTTGCGAACCTGGCCTCAATCGCGTCCGAGAGGTTTACCATAAATGGGTCAATATCGTAAATAGCGGAAGCCCTAGTCGCAGTGCTTATAGAAACGGGGACAACACCCTCTCCCCCTTCCTTCCCTTTTTCAGTGGATTCCCCGTCTGGCTTAGCCGCCCCCTCCTCCTTCCCACCTTCACCGGCCTCCCCCGCCGGCTCAGAAGCGGGCTTATCCTCTGCCGCCGCGGCAACCTCTACCGGGGTCGCCATCCCGGAAGGCATAGCCCCACCACCACATCCATGGGTATTCTCCGGAACGGCAGCCACCATGGTCACGGTGGGTTCGTCCGCCGGCTTCTGCTTCATAAAAAGAACCCCTCCGATAACGGCCGCTACTGCAACTACCCCTCCGATAATGTACTTTATTGGAAAACCACCCTTCCCTGCCACAGCCTTCCCATCCTTATCTATAGCCTTTTCTTCTGCCATCGTCGTAACCCCCAGAACACGCCCACCCGACAAGGTACTGTAATCGTTTCCCTTTGTCAAGCGGTTTTTTTCTTTGCAAGCCAAAACAAAAATGTCCAGTTTCTGCCAAAGTAGAAATGTCCTAATAACGGATCGGTGATTATGTCCTGATACTCTTGAATAATTACGGGCACCTCTAAAACCGTAGCGAGCGGCCCAAGTGCAAGGGCTACTGCGCACAGGAACCGCAATGTATGCAGTATACATGAGGATTCCGGGCACCGCGCAACATGGCAATTGGGCCGCGCAGTAGGTTCTTAGAGGTGCCCTACCCACGACGGCAAACGATAGACAGATAGAGAACCCCTGTGTTATGGTCTAGGCGTTTACTTGTCTGGTGTGTTCGGATTGCATGGAACCTCCTCCTGCGTACTCCTTCAGCGCTGACGAATCTGCGCGGTGCCGCGGGATTCTGTCGTCTCTCACCCAAACCGGGCTTTTTAACGATCCTGAACGCCCGTGGCGCATCTCGCCCAAACCATTCCCCGTTTCGTCAGAAACACTGATGTTTTTGGAGCGACTGGGAGATGTCCTTCTTTCATTTTATCGCGCGCTAAACGATCTTTACGCGGATAGTGCGCGCGGGGCGGCACCGGCATGGGTTGCCGAGTATCTTGATATCGGAAAGCCGGACGGCGTGGTGGCCTATGGTCGGATGAACAGACTTAGACAGGCGGTGCCAGGGGTCATCCGCCCCGACCTCATCTTGACTCAAGACGGAATGGTCGCAACCGAGTTGGATGCGGTCCCGGGAGGCATCGGCCTAACCGCCGCCCTCTCATTGATGTATGCGGCGCAAGGCGTTTATCCCACCCACTTAGCTAATGAGATGGTGATACGGTTTGCGGAGATGATCCGGTCGCTCTCCCCTACAGATCCCGTGCTTGCCGTTGTGGTCTCGGACGAATCAGCAGATTATCGGCCGGAGATGCGGTGGTTAGGCGAGGCACTGAAGGTGCTTGGGCTTAAAACGTTTGTGGTTGCCCCGCAGGAGATGACCTTTACGGAGGCAGGGCTTTTTGTCGAGGGGTATCGGGTCGATGTCATTTATCGCTTCTTCGAGCTTTTTGATCTTCCCAATATCCCGAAATCCGAGTTAATCCTTTATGCCGTCAAAAAGAAGCAGGTGGTCATGACGCCCCCACCCAAGGCATTTTTCGAGGAAAAGAGTGCGTTTGCCCTTTTTCATCACCCGGCCTTGGCCTCCCATTGGAAACAACAATTAGGGGAAGCGTCGTTCTCTGTGTTGAAAGGGCTTTTTCCAAAAACATGGATCATGGACGCGCGTCCCCTGCCGCCCCATGCGGTCATTCCGGGCCTGCTATTGAATGGAGAGCCGGTTAGTGATTTTCACCAACTGGGAAAGGCAGATCAAAAGGGACGGGCGTTTGTCATTAAACCTTCCGGATTTTCAGAGCGTGCATGGGGAAGTCGCGGCGTGGTCATGGGACACGACCTGTCGGAGCCTATGTGGCAGGATGCGATTGATACCGCCATAAAACGTTTTAATATCGCACCGGAGATTCTCCAGCAGTTTCATAAGGGACGTAAGGTTGAAGTCGCGTATTACGATTTTGAACGGGCAGGAATGACTCGGATGGAAGGTCGGGTGCGGCTTTGCCCGTACTACTTCGTTGTGGATCGCAAAACAACGCGATTGGGTGGCACGTTGGCCACGATTTGCCCTTCGGACAAAAAACGCATCCACGGGATGAGCGACGCCGTCATGGTGCCTTGCGCGGTGGAGCGGTAGATGACGCTATACGATTTGGCCGCCTGTCCCTACTGTAGAATGGTGCGGGATCGGCTAGAGGCACTTGGGATCGCGTACGACCTTATTGCCGTGCCTCCACGGCATGCCGAGCGAACAGAAGTGTTCCGCGTTTCCGGGCAAACCTATGTACCGGTTTTGGTTGATGAGGGCATTGTGCTGGACGACGAAGACAAGATTATCCAATATTTAGACACCACATACGGAAGGAGGAACGGCTAAGGTCGCCGGTATAACCGGCTGATGCCCTAAAATATGGACCAATGGCGTAAGGATATAAGAGACAGCATCAACGATGTGGAGACGCTTGAGCGGGTGCTTGGGGTACCGGCGAACGAAGTACGGGACATCGTTGACAGATACCCGGTACGGATCACGCCGGCCGTTTTGAAGATGATTAAGGAAAAGGGAGATCCGATTTGGAAGCAGGTTGTCCCGACCTCGCAGGAGGGGGAGAGTGATTCAGCGTGCCATTCGGGAGACCCGTTACACGAAGAGAAAGACAGTCCCGTCCCCAATTTGGTGCACCGATACCCAGACCGTGTCCTGCTTTTTGTCACCAATCAGTGTCCCATCTACTGCCGGTTTTGTACGAGAAAGCGTTTTGTAGGCTCACCGGGGATGTTGACGCCGGACGAACTTTCGCAAGTGGTTAACTATCTTTCGGCCCGTACGGAGGTGCGTGACATTATCCTCTCAGGCGGTGACCCGCTCATGGTCGCCGACGTGCTGCTGGAACGCATTCTCGGGGCGCTGCGCGCGATTTCTCATATTGAGATCATTCGATTCGGCACCCGAGTGCCCGGTACCTTGCCGTCACGCATTACCGACGCATTTTGTGCGATGATAAAGCGCTACCACCCCATTTATATGAACCTCCATTTCAACCATCCGGACGAGATCACACCGGAGGTGGCATTGGCGTGTAACAAGCTGGCGGATGCGGGGGTTCCACTAGGGAGCCAAACGGTTTTACTCGCGGGGGTGAACGATGACCCAACCGTGATGAAGCGGCTCATGCAAAAACTACTGGCCATTCGGGTTAAGCCCTATTACATTTATCAGGCCGATCTGGTGGCGGGGACGCACCACTTCCGTACCCGTGTTGAAACGGGTCTTAAAATCATCACTGCCTTGCGGGGACATACCTCCGGGATGGCCGTGCCCCATTACGTTATTGACGCCCCAGGTGGGGGCGGCAAGGTAGCCCTCTTACCTAGAGATGTGTTGTGGTCAATCAGCGACAAGGAAGTTTTTGTGAAGAACTATGAGGACAAGATTATCTCCTATCCGCAACCGGACCTACAGGGGGGCGCCGCTTCGTGGGCTGAAGACTTACAAGCACTTTCCGTTATCGCCCAGCCTTTTCTTGAAGATTAACCTCATGCATTGTGTTAGGGCTTGTCAAGGAATAACCTATGCAGTCGGGCTGCCGATTCATCCCCGTTTGCTGCGTTGCTCGTCGCTTACATGCCAGAAGGGTATGCGCGCTCCTCGCGCCTTGCAAACAGGGCGACTCGTTCGCCCTTTGTGTATACGTTATTCCTTGACAAGCCCTTACCGGCAACAATGTTAACCTCACCGATATTCATGGATAACCACTCAACCACGCCGGTTGATCCGCGTGTGCTTACGGTCATGCTTCCCTATTTTTCCGAACGGTTTGGGAACGCTGCCAGCGCGAGTCATGCCTTTGGCTGGGAGGCGCAGCGAGCCGTAGATGAAGCGCGCGCGCAAATTGCCAGACTGCTTCATGCCGATAGTGAAGAAATTACCTTTACCAGCGGGGCGACCGAGTCGAACAATCTAGCGCTCAAAGGGGTAGTCCAGAGGTACCGGGAGAAGGGGAGGCATATCATTACCGTTGCAACCGAACACAAGTCCGTGCTCGACGTAGCAAAGCGATTGGAAGAAGAGGGGGTGGAGGTTACGTATTTGCCGGTGGCCTCGGACGGGTTGATCTCCCCCGACGATGTTGCCGCTGCAATGACCGATAAGACCATCCTTATTTCGGTGATGCTTGCCAACAATGAAATCGGCGTTATTCAGCCGATTGCCGAGATTGGGGAAATTGCGAGGAGGCGTGGGGTCCTTCTCCATTGCGATGGTGCGCAAGGCGTCGGAAAGATTCCGGTAGATGTGCGAGAGATGGGCATTGATCTGCTATCGTTTTCCGCGCACAAGATGTATGGCCCGAAGGGTATCGGCGCCTTGTACGTGCGAAAACAGTCCCCTCGCCTACGCCTTGTCCCGCTCATTGAAGGGGGAGGGCATGAGCGAGGGATGCGTTCGGGTACGTTGAACGTCCCGGCCGTTGTCGGCTTTGGGACAGCTTGTGCCATTTGTGAAAAGGAAATGCCGATGGAAGGAATACGGCTGACGGAAATGCGAACCAGATTGAAGGATCAGATATTTCTTTCGCTGGAGGAAGTTTCCCTAAATGGGCATCCTACCCGACGGCTTCCCGGTAATCTAAATATGAGTTTTGCGTATGTCGAAGGGGAGTCGGTTCTGATGGGGCTGCCTGATATTGCCCTTTCAACGGGGTCTGCCTGTACCTCGGCAGCACCCGAACCGTCTTATGTGTTACGGGCATTGGGTGTACCCAATAGCCTTGCCCACGCTTCGTTGCGATTTGGGTTGGGACGATTCAATACCCACGAAGAAGTGGATTACGTCGCCGGCCGCGTGACGCAGGTTGTACGCCGACTTCGAGAGGCATCGCCACTGTATGAGACAGCCAAAGGTGCGGTACAAAGGGCATAAACAGGGCATAAGGGCACCTCTAAAAACCGTCACGAGCGGCCCAAGGGCCAGGCGCACGGAGCACAGGAACCGCAATGTACGCGGTGTACATGAGGATTCCGAGCACAGCAGCTCGCAGCAATTGGGTCGCGCAGTAGGTTTTTAGAGGTGCC
>SBBL01000016.1 GCA_005239745.1 Candidatus Troglogloeales bacterium
GGGGGTTCGATCCCCCCCAGCTCCACCAAACTGAATTTGACCGAGAATTGAAGGGGGCGCTTCGCGCTTAAGATTGGGACTTCCAACGTTTGGTGGAGCTGAGGGGGATCGAACCCCTGACCCCAAGACTGCCAGCCTTGTGCTCTCCCAGCTGAGCTACAGCCCCACTCCCATCCATAAGCCAAGGGTACCCTATCACGAGGTTGCGATACCAAGCAACCCACCCCACCGCTCATGGGACGTATTCTGCAACGCCCCAGACACGCTCGTTTGTAGCGGGCTGTTCTTTCCTCTTCAACACCCCTTCAACGACCATTAGATAATAGCCTCCATAAAACCAATTTTTAGCGATTTTCTTACGAGACCAAAGGTAAAGTACGCCATCCGATGTTGTGATTTCCCAACGTTGTGGGATGGTGTAGAAGGCAAATGCGGGGCGCGTGCGTTCTGTCACCTGTACCGAAAATGGCCTAGGGAGAAGCAACGGACGTTGACGCGGAAGAACACTCACTCCACCCTCCGGCGAGAGCATTTCAGAAAAATGGTGGTTCTTCATGACTTGAGCAATATCGGCCTTATTTTGGTAGAGGTAGATTTCCCTCCCCTGCTCTGTGAGCAGATAAAAACCCTGATACTCCCTAAAAAGCCCTTTGTGCCGCCGGGTTCGGTCAAACCCTTTCCAAATTAGCGGTTCATGGATCATCTCTCCGTGGTGAACGCGTCCCCCTAGAGTGAGCACGGCTTCCGCAACGGCGATACTGCGCCTTATCTTATGCCCGTGGTCAGGCATATAGATAACCCGCTCCAAAGCGCTTCCCAGGGTAAATGTGAGGTCGCCACCGTCGTAGCGTACCTTAAATCCAGTCTGCGGCGTACCGGTGGCACGTGCAAAGTAGGAGGGTTGGATGATGCTCAAGTCTTTGGAGGGATGCCGATACATACCGTTTCCCTCTAAGAACGACCACTGGTGGTTGTGGAAAACAGAGCCAAAAAATTCGCCGTGGTAGCTCGAACCGTCATAGCCGCGGTCAAAGTTCAAAACAGCAACGACCAGGTTCTGAACGTCCTTGCCTCTAAAAACAAACCGATCGGAGTAATAAGCCGAGTTTGATTCTGCATGGGAAAAGGAGCTTACAAAAAGAAGATACAGAGGAAGGAGGATCGCGCATAACTCTCTAACCGACTGCGTCTTCCAATAATTTGTCATGTGTCGAAGTGGCGCATTAGATGTCTCAGTACGACTTCTTGACGATTAGGTACCATCCTAAAAAGGGGACATTCTATTGCGTTACAACAAATGCTTCCTAAACCCTCTTGTCACTTCCTTCCTAAATCTTGTATCCTTCCTCATCGGTGTGGCCCCTCTCTTTTAAGGGGTTAAAAGTAACCTATGGATTATCCCACAGGGGAGCCACCCAATCCAATTTCAACTAAATTCAGTATATCCCCGGAGGTATCCAGATGTTATGCAAAGTCAGTGTCGTCATTGAAAAAGATGAGCATGGGTATTACGCTTATCCCCCTGATCTTGAGGGGCGTCAAACTCAGGGGGATACCGTAAATGAGGTCATGGTAAAAATAAAAGAAGCCGTTGAACTTTATGTTAAACTTTATAAGGAGAGAATTGCATGGCACTTACAATCGGCGCTTTAATGGCCCCATTTTCGCTGCGTAACGTAGATGGCAAAACCATCTTATCGGAGATGCTTACCCACCAGGCAAAAGGGCTTGCGGTGATCTTCTCATGCAATCACTGTCCGTATGTGCACGCGTGGGAAGATCGCATGATACAACTGGGGATGGCGGCCGCCGGTCAAGGCATTCCGTTTGTACTGATTAACGCCAACGACGCGCGGCGCTACCCGGAAGACAGCTTTGACGCGATGGTAGCGCGCGCAGCCACAAAGCGCTACCCGTTTGTTTATTTGCACGATGAAGATCAGAAGGTGGCACGGGCCTACGGGGCAACCCGCACCCCGGAAGTCTTTCTCTTCAACAAAGACCTCCGCCTCTGTTACCACGGGAGTATTGACGACAACCACGAGCGCCCAGACGCCGTCCGGTCACACCATCTGAAAGAGGCGATTGGGGCGGTAGTGGCCGGCCTGGCGCCTGCCGTTACCCAAACGCCGCTTGTCGGCTGCTCCATCAAATGGAAACCCAGCTAGTGGAACGCTCCATCCTCTATACCCTGCCAAGCGTTCTGGTAACCCCCCAAAAGGTCTTCTCCGACGTGTCCTCTTCTCTCACAGATGGGCATGTGATTACCATTTCAACACTCTTTGGTGGTCTGTTTGCCCTGCATATGATGTCGTGGGAGTCGTTTGATTTTTTCTTCTTCCTAACCATGGTAGGGGCCGCAGGCCCCGGGTTTACCTATTTTAGCGCGTACGTAGTCGCGTGGCTCATAAAGGTCAGCAACATTGTTGTCGCGCCGCGTCACATCCGCACCGTGCTCGTCTATGGAATGATGCCCTATCTGCTGGCATTGTCCATTGATCTGATCGCGCACTTTCAGCCGGTCACAGGCCTGCCCGGTATCAATCTTACCGGCATCATCTGGACGTGGGGCTTAAACGTGTATGGGATAAAACGGGTGGCAGGGCTTCCCCTGGTGCAGGCCCTGTTTGTCATGGTCATCCCGATTACGTTACTGTTGGTGATCGTCGCCGTCTTGTTCAAAGTGGTGTGGACCATCATGGGGGTATAGGGATGAGCATTTTAGTGAATCGGAATACCCGTGTCGTTGTTCAAGGGATTACGGGCAAGGAAGGGTCCTTTCATGCCTCCGCCTGCCTCGCCTACGGAACGCAGGTCGTGTCCGGGGTAACCCCTGGAAAAGGGGGAAGCGCTGTGGATGGTATCCCGGTCTTTCACACGGTTGAAGATGCCGTGCGTGAGACGGGGGCGGATACGTCCCTTATTTTTGTCCCCCCGCCCGTGGCGTCCGATGCCATCATGGAGGCGGCCCAAGCGGGTATCCCCCTTATCATTGCGATTACCGAAGGCATCCCCATCTTTGAGATGATTAAGGTTCGCCGTTTTATTGAAGAGAAAAATGTCCGTCTGATTGGTCCCAACTGTCCCGGTATCATTACGCCGGAGGAGTGTAAGATCGGTATCATGCCGGGGTTCATTCACAAGAAGGGCCATGTGGGGGTGGTCTCACGCAGCGGTACACTGACCTACGAGGCCGTCTGGCAACTGACCCAGCTGGGCTTGGGACAATCGTCCTGTGTAGGCATCGGGGGCGATCCAATCAATGGGACCTCTTTTGTTGATGTCTTGAAGCTTTTTGAAGCGGACGCCGAGACGCACACGATTGTCATGATCGGGGAGATTGGCGGCAATGCGGAGGAGCAGGCAGCGGCGTATATCAAGGCCTCCGTGAGTAAACCCGTGATCGCCTTTATTGCCGGGATTACTGCCCCTCCGGGGCGCAGAATGGGGCATGCAGGCGCCATTATTTCCGAAGGACAGGGTACGGCACGCAGCAAGATGGAGGCTCTGCGATCTGCCGGCGTGACGGTGGTTGAAAACCCCGCCGCCATCGGCGAAGCAGTTAAAAAAGCCCTGCCCTAGGCTAGCAGATTTACCGCGCCAAATCGGCAGATTCCTTGACAATGTGGCACCGACGTCATTAGTATCGCCGCCCACGAACAGGCGCGTAGCTCAGGGGTAGAGCGCTTGCTTGACACGCAAGAGGTCGGCGGTTCGAGACCGCCCGTGCCTATGTGCTATCGGAACGTTACATGGAAGTTTTACTTAAATTAGACGGCAAGATCGAGAAGCGGGTCGCCGTGGGAACGCCGTTTTCCGATATCGTCGCGTCCTTAAAAAACAAGCAGGACGTCCTAGCCGTGTGTGTCAACGGGCAAATGAAGGACCTCTCCGCAACGGTCAGTGAGGATGCCAACGTCGAGCTTCTCACCTTCGACTCCGATAGGGGGAAAGATGTCTATCGGCACAGCAGCGCTCATCTCATGGCACAGGCCGTGAAAGAGATATACCCATCCGCCCGGATGACCATTGGCCCCACCATCGAGGATGGCTTCTATTATGACTTTGATTTTGAACGCCCCTTCGTCCCGGAAGACCTTGAAAAAATTGAGGCCCGTGTCGGCCAAATCATTAAACGCAACCTTCCCATCCAGCGCATAGAGTTGTCGAGGGAGGAGGCCATTAAACTCTTTACGGAGCGTGATGAACCTTATAAAGCTGAGCTGATTGGCGATATTAAGGCGCCGCCCATTTCGATCTATCGCCAGGGGGAGTTTATTGACCTCTGTACCGGGCCGCACGTCCCGTCTACGGGCAGGATCAAGGCATTCAAGATTTTGGGGAGTGCGGGTGCCTACTGGCGGGGGGACGAAAAGAACAAGATGCTCCAACGCATCTACGGCACGTCGTTTAGTAAGATGGAAGATTTGAATGCCCACCTCGAAAAATTAGAAGAGATCAAGAGGCGCGATCACAGGCGCTTGGGCAAGGCACTTGACCTGTTTTCAACGTCCGACGAAATTGGGGCAGGCCTGGTGCTTTGGCATCCCAATGGGGCGATTATCCGAAAAACAATGGAAGACTTCTGGCGAGAGGCCCACCTGAAGTCGGGCTATGCGTTGGTTTACTCGCCGCATGTGGCTAAGCTTGACCTTTGGAAGCAAAGCGGCCATCTTGAGTTTTACAAAGAGAATATGTACAGCCCGATGGAGGTGGACGGCTGTCCCTACGAAATTAAGCCGATGAATTGTCCTTTTCACATCGTTATCTATAAGTCGCATTTGCGCAGTTACCGGGACCTTCCATTGCGCTTTGCGGAGTTGGGAACGGTCTATCGCTACGAGCGCTCCGGGGCGCTGCACGGGTTGCTTCGCGTGCGCGGTTTTACGCAAGACGATGCCCATATCTTTTGCCGCCCGGAACAAATGGCCTCGGAGATATTAAGTGTCCTAGATTTTACGACTTATGTGCTGGGAACGTTTGGTTTTCATCAATATGATATTTACCTCTCAACGCGTCCGGAGGCGTATGTAGGGACACTGGAACTTTGGGAACAGGCAACCTCTGCCCTAGGATCGGCCCTTCAACAAAAGGGGCTGACGTATAAGGTGGATCCGGGAGAAGGGGTCTTCTATGGGCCCAAAATTGACGTAAAAATTAAAGATACACTGGGGCGCGCGTGGCAGTGCGCCACGATTCAGGTGGATTTTAATCTTCCGGAGCGTTTTGGTATCTCTTATCGGGGGAAGGATGGGGGGGAGCAGCCGCCCGTGATGATCCATCGTGCACTGCTGGGGTCGCTGGAGCGCTTTTTAGGGGTACTCATTGAGCATTATGGCGGGGCGTTTCCGCTTTGGTTGTCGCCGGTGCAGGCTGAAATTATCCCGATTACTGAACGCCAGCAAGCATATGCACGCAAGATTTGGCAGCAATGCCAGAGTGCGAACCTGCGAGCCTCGGTAGATGACCGTAACGAGCGGATGAACCTGAAGATTCGTGAAGCCCAGATGATGAAAGTTCCCTATCTATTTGTGGTCGGTGATCGGGAAGTCGAAACGGAAACCGTTTCTGTCCGCACGCGATCCGGGGAGAGCGTTACGATGGCACTTTCTGATATACTACGAAAGGTACAGGCAGAGAATGAACAAAGGTGTGTCGTTAGTTGAAGGTCGCCCCCAATAACAAAAGGGGGCGGGGAGTTATGAAAATCCTTATGATTAAGGGGGCTGTCTATCGTTTCTAAACTGCGTATCAACAGAGAGATACGGGAGGACCAGGTTCGGGTAATCGGCTCTAATGGCGAACAGGTGGGGGTGCTTCCTCTTGGTGGAGCGCTTAAAATGGCCGAAGAGGTGGGACTTGATTTGGTAGAGATTGCGCCCCTGTCTCGCCCGCCTGTTTGTAAGGTCATGGACTATGGGAAGTACCGGTATCAGCAGAGCAAGAAAGAACATGACGCGCGGCAACGCCAAAAGGGGACCCAACTCAAGGAGGTGAAGCTACGGCTTTTTACCGGCGAGCATGATCTTAAGTTTAAGATACAGCATATCCGTGATTTTTTGGAAGGCGGCCATAAGGTTAAAGTGACAATGATGCTAAAGGGGCGGGAGCGGGCTTTTCAGCCGCGCGGACAGGAGCTTATGGTCGGCGTTTCGGAGCAACTACAAGGTGTGGGGCAGTTGGAGTCTGCCCCCAGGATGGAAGGAAATAGCATTGGGATGATGCTTATCCCGAAGGTGATACGTAAGGAGAAGAAATGAAAACCAAGTTAAAGACCCACAAAGGTGCTGCGAAGCGGTTTTCTATTAGGGCTTCCGGTAAGGTGACACGCAGACAGGTGGGGAAACGGCATTTGTTGAGCCATAAGAGGGCGAGACGCAAGCGTCAGATTAGCGGTATCGCGGCAGTCCACGCGGTTGAGACGGGTGCCGTGAGAAAGATGCTGCCGTACGGTTAGAATTAAGATGGGAGGATAACGATGCCAAGAGCAAAAGGAGGGCCCAAGACCCGGCACAGGCGTAATGATCGCCTTAAAATGGCCAAGGGTTACTATGGGGCAAAGAGCAAGTTATACCGGACGGCAACGGAAGCGGTAGATAAGTCGCTCCTGTATGCCTATCGCGATCGTCGAGCGAAAAAGCGCAATTTCAGAAGGCTCTGGATTGCACGAATCAATGCGGCGGCTCGAATGCACGGCGTGACCTATAGCCGGTTTATGGAGCATCTTAAAAACACCGGCATCACGCTCAATCGTAAAGTATTGGCGGATATTGCGGCACACGACGCGAAGGCCTTTGGAGATATCGTTGTGACCATGCCTGGGAAAATGGCCGCGGGAGGCTAAAAGCAGCGAAGTCCCCATCGCCCGCAAAGCAAGAGGGGGCAGGGGAGTAGGAAATATGGGAGAGAGGAGAAAATAGAGATGAACCACTGTCCGGTATCAAAAACAGAAACCACGGTTCCAAACGATCCTGCAGCTTCGGAACTTTTGAAAGCAGCCTATACCAACACGTCTCGCTGGGGCCAGGAGGTACGTGGGTTTACCGCCACACTTGTTTGCAACGATGACGGCGTGGAATATACGGGGAACGTCACGCTGGATTTGCCGGAGACGGTCGAGGTGACACTGAGTGCCACTTCAGGAACGGCCCCGGAGCCGCTCCTGAAGTGGGTCAACGGTCAGGTCGGCATGATGGCAACCCACCGTGCCTCACGGCCGTTTGAAGAAGCAGACGGAAAATATGCCATCACCTTTGGGCCAAGTGACGCGCATCCGCTTGGACGGCAACTGATCATCCACGGCGACGGGATGAACTCGCGCTACCGTGTGAAGGAGGGCCGTATCCAACAGATTCACAGAGACGTGGGGCGGATGCGATTTACGATCAACGTGGAAGAGGCCATGACGACCTCCGACCGTAAGTTTCTCACTACAAAGTATACGGTCTTCTACTTCTCGCCTGACGGCCAAGTGACGCAGGCGCAGAGCTTCAGCGATTATCCTGCCGAAGTAAAGGGGGTCTATCTTCCCGGTGTCCGTAGAATCATCTTTACCGAGAACGGGCAGGTTGCCGTCCGCGTCTTGCGGTTTACCAACCACCAACTCCGATAGGACATGCCCCCTCCTGCTTTGGGGGATCGTACGTAGTGGCACGGGGCACCCAAAAGCAAGCTTTTGGGTGCCCCGTTGCAACGTGCCTCTTATCCGACTATAATGAAGGCTATGGACAGAAGTTGCCTTCGTCTCTTTATGATCTTGTTGCTTATCACCAGTACCCCTGCTTTTCAGGTAAGAGCGCTGGCTGTGCCGGAGGGGTCTCTACCCGTAGAGACAACGCAGACCTCTCACGAGGCTGTTGCTTTCACACACGACGATCGGGAGCGTCTTATCCGACTAGAGGTCAAGGTTTCGGAGGGGCAGGCATCACTCCAGCACCAAATTGATGATCTGAAGGATAGCGTCAAGCTAGCAATCAACGATGTTAGAAATCTGATCTATGTTGTCTTGGCGGGTATGTTCACGTTGGTTGGTTTTATCCTCTGGGATCGTCGGACCCTGTTGCACCCGTAGCCAAAAAGAATCTGGAACTCGAAACGCGAGGAGAACGGGTGGAACGCGCATTGAAAGCGTATGCCGAGGTGGAGCCACGCATGGCAGAGGTGTTACGCTCGCTCCAGTTGATGTGACCTCGGTTGGCATCTACATAGACGTCCCCTTCTGTATTGCCCGATGTGCCTTCTGTGCGTTTAATGTACGGGGCTATCGTGAGGGGGAGGCGGTTGCCTATATCGAGGCCCTCCGCAAAGAGATTGTCCTGCACGCAAAGTCCGGTTTTGCGAGAGGCGTCGCCACTAGCCTCTACATTGGCGGTGGAACGCCTAGCCTGTATGACCCCGATATCATCTGCCGTCTAATTGCCGACTGTCACGAGCATCTGCATTTGTCTGACGATGCTGAAGTGACGTTGGAGGTGCATCCTGCGACGGTTGATCCGATACGGTTAAGAGCCCTGCGTCGTGGCGGCGTGACGCGCCTCTCCATAGGGGTGCAATCGTTTTCAGACACGCAGCTCGTTCGCCTCGGCAGGCATCACACGGCAAAGGACGCTATTTCGGCGTTCTATAATGCGCGGTCGGCAGGCTTTAATAGTATTGGCATGGATCTCATGTACGCGTTACCGGAACCGGACACGTGGGCAGACACACTCAATCGGGCAATCGCCCTCTCTCCGGAGCATATCTCCATTTATGGCCTTTCCATCGAGGCCGGGACGCAATTTTACAAAACGCGGGCACAAATGAAGCTCCCCTCTGAAGCGGAAACGGTTGCCCAATATCGTCTTGCCGGTCGGCGCCTTACACGGAACGGCTATGAACAGTATGAGATTTCCAACTTTGCGAAACCCGGCTTTGCCTGTAGGCATAACCTGCGTTATTGGGATCGTGGTTCCGTGCTGGGGATTGGCCTATCGGCCGCTTCTTACTTCAATCGGACCCATTTTGAGAACACCGATACGATAGCCACCTACACCGAGAAAATCGCCTCCGGTTGTCTACCCATTGTTAAGCGGCATCCTATTTCAGAAGAGGAAGAATGGACGGATCGGGTTATCTTCGGACTACGCAAAACGGCGGGTATCCCGCGGGATCTGGTTGAGCCACATCCGCATCTGAAGACCGTGGCCGACCGATTCATCGAGGATGGGTTGCTAGTTTGCGACCTTGATCGGATACGACTCACGGAAAAAGGCAGGTTGTTGAGCGACGAGGTAGCCGTCGCCTTTCTCTGAATGAGGATGGCAACAGAGCCGCTTGTTGCACAGAAGGGGTGATATCTTGCTACAATGGCGGCATGCTCGTTCTTAGTAAACGCGACCTCGATATCATAAGAAGCAACGCAGAGCGGGCCTATCCGAGGGAGTGTTGCGGGCTTCTGGGTGGGCAGCGGGAAACGGGATCGTGGATCGTCCGAAGAGTGTCTCCGCTTGAAAATGTTGCGTCACCCTCCGTTACGGATAGATACGTCATTGACCCACGGGAGAGGCACGGGGCTGAAGAGCGCTTGGCCTGCGACGGATTAACCTTGGTAGGTTTTTACCATTCCCACCCGGACCACGAAGCTTACTTTTCAAAAACCGACTTGGAAAATTCGGAAGAGTTTCAGTTTGGTCGGCCGTGGCTTCCGCCTACCTATGCCTATCTGGTTATCTCGGTAAAAAAAAGCGTGGCCAATGGTGTGGGCGTTTTCGTGATTCGAGAAGGGGTAGCGGAAAGTATAGACGTTTCTATCAAAGTTGAGGAGGAACCATGTCCGTTAAAGTAAGGATACCGACCCCGCTTCGGCCAATCGTCGGGGGAGACTCGGAAGTTGCAGTGGAGGGCGCCACGGTGTCAGCCGTACTCGATAATATTGAGGCGCGTCATGCGGGATTTAAGGCACGGATACTGGACGACCAAGGGCAGATTCGCCGCTTTGTCAATGTCTTTGTCAATGGGGAGGACATCCGCTACTTAAACGGCATAAAGACCGACCTAAAAGACGCGGATACGGTATCTATCGTCCCGGCAGTTGCAGGAGGGCTGGAACGGACCTATCAGGAGATATTATTTTCGCTTAAAAAAACGCAGCAGGAGATTACCCCAGAAGCTGTTAAAAAAAGGCTGGACACGGGGGAGCGGACCATTTTGGTAGACGTGAGGGAGTCGGACGAATTCAGAGGTGGACACCTGCCGGAGGCCATCCACATCCCTCGCGGTTTTTTGGAGATGCGGATTGAAGAAACGGTTTTGGACCATGGGGCCCCTTTGGTCGTTTACTGCGCGGGTGGCGTCCGCTCGTTGTTTGCCGCGGAGACGCTAACACATATGGGGTACACGAATGTTGCCTCCATGTCGGGTGGGTATGGACGGTGGGCGCAAAAGGGGTTCCCTACGCAAACGCCGGTCGTCCTTTCTGAGAAATATCGGCGCCGATATAGCCGTCACCTCTCCATCCCGGAAGTGGGTGAGGCCGGTCAGATAAAACTGCTTAAAAGTAAGGTCCTGCTTATCGGGGCGGGGGGCTTAGGATGTCCGGCAGCCTATTATCTTGCGGCTGCCGGTGTGGGGACGCTAGGGATTGTGGATTTCGATGTGGTGGACGAATCCAACCTACAGCGACAAATTCTTCATACAACCGATCGCGTGGGGGTATCCAAAATAAAGTCCGCCATGCAGACCCTTGAGAAATTTAATCCGGATATTACCGTGATCCCATTTGAGGAACGGGTAACCTCTGGAAATATCGAGCGCATCATAAAAGATTTTGATATCGTGGTGGACGGCAGTGATAATTTCCCTACCCGGTATTTGATCAATGACGCCTGCGTGAAACTAAAGAAGCCGTGCGTCCACGGGAGTGTCTACCGATTCGAGGGCCAGGTGACGATCTTTCATCCGGCTGGTGGAGGCCCCTGCTATCGCTGCCTTTACAAAGAACCTCCGCCTCCGGAAATGGCCCCTTCCTGTGCGGATGCCGGTGTCTTAGGCGTCCTTCCCGGCATCATCGGCCTCTTGGAAGCCGTCGAGACGGTCAAGCTGATTCTTGGGATCGGTGTTCCTCTCGTTGGGAAGGTCATCGCTTATGACGCGCTGGCGGCCACCTTTCAGGAGTTCCGTCTTCGTAAGGACCCCACATGTGAATACTGTCGGGAAGGGGCTACTTTCCCCGGTTACATAGATTATGAATATTTTTGCGCCAGACCTTCCGCAGCCTCCTAATTGAAGCAACACTACGCCGTGGAGGTGCGTGGCATCGGTAAACTTAATATTCATAAGCCTGTGGTGAATGACCTCACTTCGCTTTCGCTTCTTCCTCCTCGACCGTCTTCGGCGATGACTTTCCAGAAGTAAGTTGTCTTCTCCTTGAGCGGTTCGGATACGGTAAAGGTTTCTACGTTTTCTCCCGATTCTCCCGATCTATGACCGCAGGCAGTCAGTAAGGTTCCGGTCATGAGGGTGATCGCGATAACGGCGAGAGCCCGTCGCTTACGCCCATTGGGGCCGCCCATAAAAACCAGACCTGCAAGCAGCGTTGACGTGCCTACGCTGACATAAAAATCCACTTTACCCCGGGTCGCCGACTGGGTAACGCCCTTGCAGTCGTCATTAGTAAAGTCTTCATCTGTAGCCCGAAGACAGAGTGTATAAACTAGACGATCCCCTTGGCTATCAACCGACCGCTCCCACTGGAAGGTAACACCCTTGGAAACATTGAGGGCATTATTGGGTGGGAAAAGCAGCACAGGATTGGTCGGGGCACTGTTAGTTTCGGATCCCGCGACCAACTCATCGTCATCCGAAACTCCATCTTTATCATCGTCGGTATCGGTGTTGTTGCCGGTGCTGTCACTATCGGTATCGGTCGTCTCTTTCGGATCAAGCGGGAAATCGTCGGCACCATCCGTGACGACATCATTGTCGTCGTTGGTATCTGCGTTGTTGCCGGTGCTGTCGCCATCGGTATCCACCGATTCCGTTGGGTCTAACGGGAAGGCATCGTTCACATCGGCAACCCCGTCGCCATCGTCGTCTGGGTCAACACAATTGGCTTCTCTATCGCCATCGGTGTCGGGGAAGTCTTCGTCAACCGACCCGTCCACGTCATTGTCCAGCCCGTCACAAACCTCAGGCGAGGGGGTAGTTGCTTGCACCAAGCAGGTATCGAGCTCGGCTGTTTTCGTCCAGCCGCATTGCCCGTTTGTTTGCACTTCACACTGCGTAAGATCAGGCTGATAACAGGCATATTCCGGCAGCCATTGACAAGTGGAGCCTATCACTTCATCATCCGATGACACACACAGCTCACCTGAACATCCGGCGATAACGCACTGCGGAGACTCCACCTTATCAGGGGTTGAAGTACAAGCGGTATTCGGTAACAATGTTTGAAGATTATCGTACCAAAACACCACTTCGGAGGTATGCGCGTCTATAAGATAGACGGGCGCAGCCGGTCCGTTAGCCCCGTCCATGCACGACAGTTGTACTCGGTAAGCGAGAAATGTCCCCGTGTCACGACGGATTATCCATAAGTCAGATTCTGGGTTTATCGGCGGCTTACCACACCCGCAGCCTTTAAACGCTTCTGCAGTGGCCTTCTCAATGGCTATTTCAGGTGTGATCTTGGGTATGGTATCAACAACAATATCACTGATAAGGCCATCCGTAATCGTAAAGAGCGATCCGTCCGGATATAGATGGACGATGGCCTCGCCACCCCATACGGGCACACCACCATGTGCTTGCTGAAAGCGTATATGGGCCATCGCCAGTTCATCCACTTCAACCCTCTTGACCGTCAGGTCGTTAAGACTCTTAATCCCGTGCTTACCGATAATGTCCTGGAGGTATTGAAGCGCCAGCTTTTGCGCCATTGCCAACGCTTCCGGCCGCGTATCGTTTTTCTCAAACAGAGGGGTTCCTCCGCAGTTGGCCTTCTTATCGCCATCGGTGTCGGGGAAGCCTTCATCCACCAACCCATCCACATCGTTGTCTCGTCCGTCGCAGACCTCCGTGGCGAACGAGCTGTTTTCATACGCATAAGCCGAGCCGGAGTCGGTTCCTGAATCGTCGTTTTTGGGCGCCCCGACGAGGGCGGTACCCTTGCTGATCGCAACGGAAAAGCCAAACTGGTCATAGTCCGCCGCATCGGGGGCGGTCAGCTTCGACTGTTCTTTCCAAATGCCGGTCACCTGGTCGCGTGCAAAAACATAGGCTGATCCAGCACGCCGTAAACGATCAGGGCCATACTGATCGACCGGTCCACCCCCCCGTGCCCCAACGATGGCGGTATCGCCGTCAATCGAAACGGACCGGCCAAAGATGTCCTCTTCCGAGACATCTGTGGGGGTGAACTTAGCCTGCTCTTTCCAAATACCGGTTGACGAATCACGGGTAAAAATATAGACCGACCCGCGCCGACGCACCCCAGTCCATGGATCGGAGAAACTGAAATCCGATCCAATAATAGCGGTATTGCCGTCGATTGAGACGGAAACGCCAAAAAGGTCATGCTCCACTGGGGGCCCGGAAAAGGGGTCGTTGGGCGCTGGAACTGGATAAGAGGGGGCAAGCCGGGCTTGCTGGTCCCATGTTCCTGCAGAATCACGGGTAAAAACATGTGCTGCTCCGCGCTGTCCACCATATGGGGTATCTACTCCTCCCTGTGCCCCAACAATAGCCGTATTGCCGCTCACTGAAACAGAACGGCCAAAAAATCTCCCTGAAGTTGCGTCAGAAGCGGTAAGCTTGGCCTGCTCACTCCAGACCCCGGTCGTTGGATTACGGGTAAAAACATAGGCCGCACTTGACCGAATGCCATTCGCTCCAATAAGGGCAGTATCGCCGTCAATCGAGACGGACCTGCCGAAGTAACCCTCTATCCCCGCATCAGATGCGGTGAGCTTGGCCTGTTGTGTCCATGCGCCGCTCGAATCACGGGTAAAAACATAGGCCGCACCATAGGAGCTATCACTGCCATACGCCCCGACAAGTGCAGTATCACTATCAATAGAAACGGAGTAGCCAAACTGGCCCGCTGCCACGTCGGAGGCGGTTAGTTTGGCCTGCTGGCTCCACCTGCCGGCTAAATCTCGGGTAAAAATATCGGCTGAATTGTCTAGCCTCCCAACAATAGCCGTATCCCCGTCAATCGAAACGGAGTAGCCAACGTTGTCACCTGCCGCTGCATCGGATGCGATGAGCTTGCTTCCCCCAGCCTGAGCACAGATGTCGCCGATTTTGTCGTTGTTGATGTCGGTCTGATCGGGGTTTGAGACCTGTGGGCAGTTATCTAGGGTATCCGTCACCCCGTCGTTTTCATCGTCCGGGTCGAGACAGTCGATTCTTCCGTCGCCGTCGGTGTCGGGGAAGCCCTCATCCACCTTCCCTTCAAACGTATTGTCTTTGCCATCACACAATTCCTGTAGGATGATTTGGAAAGCCGCAACCGGTTTTGGTGTCGGCAACCCGATAATGGTGACGAGGAGAACCAAGACGCCCATTGTGCGCGTCAAAGCGGTGAGACCCTTTCGAATAACCATCATCGAACCCTCGCTTTCAGTTTGTTGTCTTCTGTGAGGGCAGCACAAGGGCCGCCCCTACAATCCAATCCCCACGTCTGAACTCAAGCAATGGACAAGAACAAGCCTACTATCCCCTCTTGTCAGTCAGAAGCGAATATAACACAATACCCCGACCTGTCAGTTCGTATCGGTCAAAGGCAAATATAACTTGAGGTGGCGTTTCACGGGACGTTTGTTAGCTGTACCGTCCCATGTGGTAGTATTCCCGCTCGTAGTCGGCCATTGTTCCTGGCAAGGGATAGGACACGTGGCGTGATGGTATCACTTAAGGGCACCTCATTTGATTACAGAAAACCACGTCATGATTGCCATTGTTGGTCGCCCCAACGTAGGGAAATCAACGCTTTTCAATAAACTGGTAGGGCGGCGACAGGCCATTGTCTATAACGAACCCGGGGTAACGCGTGACCGCCATGTGTCGGTCGGTACCTACCGTGACCGGAAATTTACCCTTGTAGATACCGGGGGCTATTGCCCCGGTCAAGTGGATCAAATCACGGGGCAGATACGGCGGCAGTCGGAAATCGCTATTCGTCAAGCTGAAGCCATCCTGTTTGTGATGGATGCCAGAGAGGGGGTCAACCCCTTAGATTACGATATTCTCAAGCACCTCCGTGAAAGCGCGAAAGCCATCTATGGGGTGGTGAACAAAATTGACGGGGTAGACGCCAACCAATTGTATGAGTTTTATCGGCTGGGGGTTCCCCGCCTTTTTTGCGTTTCGTCAGAACATAACACCGGTCTGAGCGAGTTATTGGATGCCCTCTATCCTACCATGTCGCCCACCGTGTCGGAGGCGGCGCAGACCCCTGCAACAGAAGAGGCCGTGGTACGAGTCGTCGTGCTGGGGCGTCCTAATGCGGGTAAGTCAACGTTGATCAATACCTTGCTGAAAGAAGAGCGGGTGATTGTCAGCGACGTGGCAGGAACCACGCGAGACGCCATTGATTTAGAGGTCGCGTACAAGCAGCGGCCGTATGTCTTTGTGGATACGGCGGGGATTCGGAAGCGTGGACGGGTGAAGCATGGCGTGGAGCAGTACAGTGTCCTGCGGGCGCAATCGGCCCTTGCGCGTTCGGATGTTGCCCTCTTAATGATTGATGGTGAGGATGGCATTACGGAGCAAGATACCAAGATTGCCGGAATGATCCTGGAGGCTGGCCGTGGCGCTGTGCTACTTATCAACAAGTCGGACCGTTTGACGCCGCTGCAACGCGCTGAGATCGAACGCCGTATTCAGGTGCAGTTCACGTTTATGCGTTATGTGCCGGCGGTCTTCCTTTCCGCCCTTAAAGGCGTGGGGATTAACCGGATGTTTCAGCAAATCTCTGCCGTCTTTACGGGATTGAACAAGCGGGTCTCCACGGGGGCGTTGAACCGATTTTTTAGTGGTGTGGTAAAGCGTCGCTCTCCGCCGATTTATAAGGGGCGGCCGCTTCGGCTGTATTACATCACGCAGAGCGGCGTATCGCCACCCACCTTTTCTCTATTTGCCAGTGCTCCGTCGGGGCTTCCAGACGCCTACACGCGATACATTGAAAATCAGTTACGGGATGCCTTCGGTTTTGTGGGGACGCCTGTTCGCATACAAACCAAGGCGCATCACTAATTATGGCGAGTCAGATCCAAGGGAAGAGTCTTCTGGCGACTGCCAACGGCATCGCCGACGGTTTTGTGGTGCTCAATCCGCTCGTGATGAAGTCGTTTACGCAAACAACTTATAAGGAGTTGCATCAAGTATTGAAAAGGTCACAGAGGGATATTCGAAGCGCTCCCTATCCTACGCATGACATCCTCGCCATCCGTAGTCGAAATATGAAGCTTCAACGTATCTACGCCGCGATCATGGTCTTGGAATACTCAGCAAAGACACTGAACATTAACCTTGTGTAAACCCATGCCGGTTCGTCTTCAAAAGAGGATTGCCGATGTCGGGATTGACTCCCGGCGTCACGCTGAAGACTTAATCCGCCTTGGACGGATTGAGGTCAATGGCGTGGTCGTCACGAAACTGGGGACAAAAGTAGATGTGAACGATCATGTCCGGGTAGACGGCAAATTGATCGGTGGCCTGCCCCCAAAGGTCTACCTGCTTTTGAATAAGCCCCGCGGGTATATCACCTCTCTACACGACCCGGAAGGACGGCCAACGGTGATGGACTTGATCAAGGGGGTTTTACCGCGCGTCTATCCCGTGGGGCGTTTGGACTACGATACGGAGGGGCTTTTGGTCCTTACCAACGATGGGGTTTTATCGGAAGCGTTGATGCACCCACGCAATCAAGTCAAGAAAACCTATCATGCTAAGGTCAAGGGCAGGCCCTCACAGGAGAAACTGACAAAGATTGCGCGTGGCGGCATCTCACTGGTTGGGGGGAGGACGGCGCCCTGCCGTGTTCGGAGGATTCGTGAGACAGAGCGGGCCACATGGGTTGAAATCGTTCTGCACGAGGGAAAGACAGGACAGGTCAGGAACATCATGAAAAAGGTCGGGCACCCGGTGGAGAAACTGCGGCGGGTAGGCTATGGGTGTTTGGAACGCGGCAACCACCCGCTGGGACATTATCGCTACCTGACGGAGACGGAGGTAAAGCGGCTTTATGCGCTGACAAAACGAAAATTAGATGACGGTAAAAAAGTAAGCGGTTAGTGAATCTGTTTCTGCTCGGCTCCAAAATGCGGCGCTTACCGGCTCCCTTGTGCACAAAATGGCCACGTATAAAACCTATCGAGTGGTCTCTCCTGGTGGTCTGTGCGGCGACGCTTCTCTGGGCACGACCGGCTTGTGCCGCCACCGCGCTCAGTGGTGAAGATACCCTTGTTACCCTCAACCGCATTCGTTATCACACCTATCCTACCTATACGAGAGTTGTCCTAGATTTAAGCGGGCCCGTGGGGCACCAGGTCACCCAGGACGACGCGTCGTCGCTAATCGTAGAACTAAAGGGGGCCATTTTGGGTGAAGCCCTACGCCAAGATCCGTTGATTGCCGTTGCCAAAAAACGACTCATAGCCATCAGGGCACTGACCGGAGAACGGCAGGTGCGTGTTCTGCTTGAACTTTCCGGCGCTTTTTCCCATCATGCCTTCACGCTTCAGTCTCCCGATCGTTTAGTACTGGATGTTTTTGATATGGCCCTACCCAAAACAGGTCCGTCGCTCTCCCCCTCGGAGGTAAAGCCTCCACCCGTCCCCGAGGTAAAAAGCCGGCCCCTACGTATCGTGATAGATCCAGGTCATGGTGGAAAAGACCCCGGTGCGGTTGGACAGGAGGGGCTAACGGAGAAAACAATAGCTCTGGATGTTAGTTTCCGTCTTGCAAAATTACTGCGTCAGCGCCCTGGATGGGAGGTCTACCTGACACGTGACCATGACGTCTTCATCTCCCTAAAAGCACGTAGGGCCTTTGCAAAGCGTCATCGTGCGGACATTTTTCTTTCCGTTCACGTAAACGCCCATACCGAACCCACGGCACAGGGCATTGAGATGTATCTTTTTGGACGGGCAACGGATAAAGACGCCCTCAGCACCGCTGCACGTGAAAACGCCACCTCTCAATCGGAGACACTCAACTTTCAGAAACAGATCCTTACGGATATGGTACAAGATTTTACGCGCAATCAATCGCTAGAGTTTGCACACCACCTACAACGCGCATTTTCAAAACAAATCACCGAAAAATATGCGACCAACAGTCTAGGCGTTAAACGCGCCCCTTTTTATGTCTTGGCCAAAACCGATATGCCGGCCGCCCTGTCGGAAATTGGCTTTATCAGTAACCCTAAAGAAGCACGGCGGCTGTCCGACTCAACGTACCGGCAAGAAATTGCAGAAACCTTGTACCAAGGGGTTAGTCAATATCGTGCACTCCTTGAAGATGGCGGTTAAATTAACGTTGGCGTATGACGGCACGGCCTATCATGGCTGGCAGCGGCAGCACCGTCTACGCACCGTACAGGGTACCCTTGAGGATGCCCTACAACAAATAGCGGGGGAACCTGTTGTACTCTACGGTGCGGGACGAACGGATGCCGGGGTACATGCCGAGGGACAGGTGGCCCACTTCTTATCAACCCGTTGCCTGACGCCTACCGATTGGACGCGCGCCCTAAATGCACTGCTACCCATGGACATTGCCGTGCGCGCGGCAGAAGGAGTCCCTGATACCTTTCACGCCCGATTTTCGGCAAAAGAAAAGCAGTATCTCTATCGCATCCACAATGGTACGATCCGAGATGTTCACCGGCAGCACCTCCTTTGGCATATTCCTAAACGGCTAAATGTCGGTAGGATGCGAAAAGCGGCAGCTTTCTTGGTAGGCGACCACGACTTTACGTCGTTTTGTGCGTCTGGGTCTTTGCAAAAAGACACTCACGTGTACCTGAAAGCAATTGTCATCCAAAAACGGAAGGATGAAATTACCCTCACGTTTACTGCACAGAGATTTCTTTGGCGCATGGTGCGCAATTTGGTTGGGCTACTGGTAAAAGTGGGAACGGGTGCGGTTCTACCGGAGACACTCCCTGCTATCCTAGACGCCCGCGATCGTCGTGCCGCCGGCCCAACGGCCCCAGCCCATGGTCTGTACTTGTTGAAGGTCGCTTATGATTGACACAACGGCTTTAGACCAAGAGAAACCCCTCTCGGCGGCACCGTACGTTAGGAATCTGAGCTACCGGTAGTTCTCGAATGATAGGTCAATGGAAAAGTTTTGTGATTTCAAGTGGGCAATCGCGGCCTGAAGGGCGTCTTTGTCCTTTCCGCTCACACGCAACTGATCGTCCTGAATCTGCACCTGCACCTTTAATTTAGTGTCGCGAAGATTTTTGCTGATTTCTTTGGCCACATCAGCAGTGATGCCCTGCCGTACACCCACCCGCTGCCTGACCGTCCCCCCTAGCGCCTTTTCAACCGCCTGGTAGGTAAAGGCCTTCAGGGAAACACCGCGCTTCACCAATCTGGCTTTCAAAATATCAGTAACCGCCTTGAGGGTATAATCATTCTCAGAGAGGATGACAAGTTCCGTATCGTTCTCTAATTGAACCTCGCTTTTGGTATCCTTTAGGTCGAAGCGTTGTTTAATCTCTTTGTTGGCTTGGTCAACGGCATTCTTCACCTCCACCATTTCAACCTTGGAGACAACATCAAATGAATAGGCCTGCTGCGCCACGCCATCCTCCAAAATCCCACCGGGGCCTTAACCTATCATCCCACCGCGCACGGGTCAAGACGGCGCGAAATCACCCTTCTATAGGCAGGGCCTAAATCTTTAGGGTGCCCTTGAATGACAATGTGGTTAGACGGCCGCTTTGATACCCTTAAGCCACTGCATGAAGTCCGCCGTCTCTCTGTGGGAGGCGATGTCATAAACCCGATTAACAATCGCGCTGCCAACAATGATGCCGTCTGCCACCTCTGCAACGGCGCGCGCCTCATCGGCCGTCGAAATGCCAAAACCCACCACCACCGGCAAGTGCGTTTCTTCCCGTAGCGCACGCACGCGCCGTGAAGTGGCGTCTATACCGGATAACTTGGCACCGGTCACCCCCGTGAGAGAAACGTAATAGATAAAGCCCGTCGCCTTTTTTGCGATGGCGCGGGCCCGATGCAGAGGGGTGGTGGGTGCGATAAGAAAGATCAGGTGAACATTGTGTGTGCGACCCAGGGTGAGAAAATCAGACGCCTCTTCGTGTGGCAGATCGGGAACAACCACCCCGTCCACACCCACAGACTCCGCCTCGCGAAAAAACGCTCCCTCGCCCAATGCCAGTACCGGATTACAGTAGGTCATCAGGATGATGGGAATGCTCGTCTCCTGTCGCAGGTCACGGACAAGTTGCAGAATGGCCTTCAACGACACCGCCTGCTTTAGGGCACGTTCTCCAGCCCGCGCAATCACGGGACCGTCGGCTACCGGATCGGAAAAAGGTACCCCTAGTTCAATTAAATCCGCACCGGCTTTTTCCATCTCCAGAACAAGTTGCCGGGTCCTTGCCAATGTCGGGTCTCCCGCCATGAGGTAGGGGATAAACGCCTTCCTACCGCACGTAGACAACTGCTGAAATGTCCGGTCAATCCGGTTAGTACGTGCCTGAGGGCGTTTTGAGTGGATCATACCGTATCTATCTTCCGTTGCCTGCGATACAGGGTTACAATCTCATCCACGGTGGTTGCATCGTACGCGCCTTTGTCCTCGCGAATAAACCCCCGCACACGTGGAAAACGCAACGCATAGCCGATTCCTTGTGCATCGGCTCCTGCGGTGTGATGAGAAGAGCGTGTAATTTCATCGGCCAGGGCAGAAATAACATAACGCGGATAGACCCAAACATGGGGCGTGTATGTCGAATCCACATGCGCGGGTCTTTCAGCAACCGCATCCGCATCGAGAAGTGCTTTCAGGCGGGCCAACTCATCCTCTGAAAAGCCGGTGCCAATTTTTGAGACGGTCTTAAAGCGGTCGCCGGCCGGGTCGTAGACCGCCGCCAAAACGGTCCCAATCCCAAAAACCGCCCGGCTTCCCCGACCCGCATCATACCCTACAATGCAAAGATCCATCGAATCGGAAGGAGCGCTCCGGTAACTTCTCTTTAATTTCACCCAATTAAAGTTGCGCACGCCCGCGGTATAGGGGCCACCGAGTTTTTTAGCCACAATCCCTTCGAATCCACGCTCCACCGATCGGTCAAAGAAATCAGCAAGCGCCCTGGCGTTGTCTGTTTCAATCACTTCGGCCACTTCTATAACGGGATCTTGCGGAATCTGTTTTAAAAGAACGGAGCGTCGTTTGGCATAGCCGTACGGGGTATAGTCCGTCCCATTTAGATAGAGACAGTCAAAGACAAAATACTTCAGAGGATAAGAGGCTTTCGCCGCTGTAACGTCGTGTTTACGTTTTCGTTGGAGTGTTTCCTGAAAGGGGCGAAGCGCCCCCGTAGTCTCGTCAAATGAGAGCGCCTCTCCCTCTAGGATAATTTCATCGTTGGGAAAAAGTCGGGTCATTGCATCGGCGATCTCCGGAAACATCGGCGTGATGCGCTCCTGGTTCCTAGAGAAAATGGCGACCTCTTCTTTTCCTTTATGTACCTGACATCTGAATCCATCGTATTTGATCTCTACGGCGCACAGACCCATCTTCTCAATAATTTCTTCTGCGCTGGATAAGCGCTCACAGAGGGCAGGTCGAATGGGAAGTCCCACACACACTCCCACGCCCTGCACCCCCACCAACCCTCGCCCATAAAGGGTTCGGGCAACCCCTCCAAGATCGGAGGTCATATGGTACGCCCGCTCGAGCGCCGCCCTGTGGGCACGATCCTCCATTTTAAGCGCCAGTGCCTCAAGCACGGTCGCATCGCCCACCCCTAAACGCAGTTTTCCCGCCATAAACCTTGCGATATACTGGGACTCGATGGGTGAAACCGCGCCAAACAACCTGCCCGTGGCATCAATTTTTTCTTCAACGCTTCCCTCTCCGTGGAGCGCCGCGATTTTGTCAATCGTGTCATATACCTCCGTTACAGACAGTCCGTCGGGTGCCGGCCGAGTGTCGGCCGTAAGTTCTGCATAGTATTTCGCGGCCGATCCGATATCTCCCATCTCGCGGTAGCGTCTTTCGGCTTCTTTCGGGTCTAGACCGGCAGACTTTGCAATGGCACGCAAGAGATACTTCTCTGACATGCCCACTACGTGTGGTCCCGAGGTAAGGGGATAGAAAGGCGGACGCAGATGTCCTTGGCTGATATAAATGATTTTATCAATCTCATCCGCACCTGCTGCTTGAAAAAGATCGGACAGCAGGGAAAACATCTCCAGACGCTTGGTCGTCGCTTCCAATGCGACAAAGGTTGTCACCAACATAAGGAACTGCATGCCCAACCCATCTAATCAATAACCTTCCGGGGCGCCTGCTGAGGAAGTCGCCCGAAAAGCTTAGCTCGGTAACGCATCACCCTCCAAACGGACAAGAGTAGGAACCATTGTCCTAGGCGAATTTTATCCCAAAGGCGTTCTCTCACACGTAGGGAAAAAGACCGGCGGGCCTTGCCGTGATCCGGCCCCCCAGAGAAAAGCCGGTCTATAATTGGTTTAGATAATGCCGGAAGAACGGAATCGCGTTCAATGGCCCGGGCGACGGGGGCTGCCAGGGGAGCCTCCAGAACGGTATGGGCAAGAGAGAGACCCAAAAGCAACCGGCGCAGATTCCCGATTCGGCGTGCCTGCTCAAGCAGAGACGACCAGTCCATCTGGGGATAAGTAGACACGGCCTGGGCGATGTCACAGATCAATAGCAACTGTGCCCACTGGTGCTTCTCCCCGTGTGCGCAGAGTATCAGGAAAATATGCTCAGGGGCAAAAATGGGGACAGGCCGGGAGATACCGGGAACGGCAACCATCGTTGCAGCCTCTTGTAACCGTGTCCAGGGTAGAGGAAAGCCAAACTGTTTGGGGACAATTCCCCGATGTAGGTCAACGGACATGCCATCTTCTCTATCGAAGGGAAGTCCATGCAGATACTGATCATGGAAGTCCCATACTTTCTTTTGGAGTGCATTTACCGATGAGGGATGGGGATGGCTATATCCCTGCTCGCGTAAGATGCGGCAAGCGGTGGGAATGTTATCCGGGCCAACAAGGATATCAAGGTCACCGGACTGCCTAAGCACGGCATTTCCATAAAGCGTGACTGCCAGACAGGGACCCTTATAGGGAAGCCCTAAGACCCCATTGGCTTTAAATAAAGACAATAACGTACTTAGCTCAGCCATCATAAAAAGACTGCGTTGGGCATTGCCTCGGAGGAAGAGACGCAGATTTTTGAGAATATCTTCCTGGAGGTTTTCAGAAAAAGTAGAGGTTAGGTGCCAGGCAAGAAGCGGCAACACACCGTGTTGCCGGGCAGTTTCCAAAAGATAGGGCCAGTCGGTCTCCTTCTGTAGTTGCTTGCGTACATTTTCTATGCGCCCTGGAGACAGGGGGATTCGCGCGCAGGCAAGGATAAGGTTGTGTTCATGCCGCATTGCCTTACCTGACGCACTCACGTCCGATTCATGACGAGGACTTTCCGGTTACGGAAGTTGACCGTTGGACAATCATCGGAGTAGAAGATTCCGCAATCCACCTGAAGCGTCGGCATCTTATCTCTCCAGGACGATGGCCGATCCGATGCCGCCGCCCACACAGAGTGAGGCCACTCCTAGAGACAGGTCTCTTCGCCGCATCTCTTTCAACAAGGTTAAAACGAGTCGTGCCCCGCTCATTCCTACCGGGTGTCCTAAGGCAATTGCCCCGCCGTTTACATTGGTAATCTCACGCTTTAATCCAAGCACCCGCTCGACCGTCAGATACTGAACGGCAAAGGCCTCGTTGATTTCAACAAGCTGTACGTCATTGAGTGAAAGCCCGGCCTTTTGAAGTGCTTTTGGGATAGCCACGGCGGGCCCAATCCCCATACGCTTAGGCTCAACACCAACGGACGCATAGGCGCGTACATAGCCCAGTGGCGTCAGCCCAAGCGCGCGCGCACGCTCGTCCGACATCATGAGCAAGGCGGCAGCGCCGTCACTAATCGGACAGGCGTTGCCGCCCGTGACCGTCCCCCCTTCTTTGAAGATAGGCGGATAAAGCGAGAGCATCTGTTCCGTTAGGGCAATGTTAGGCCCTTCGTCCTGGGCAAACAATTCCGGCGGAACGTCCCTCCCGGCCGCATGTTTAGGGACGAGAATGGGGGCGATCTCATCCTTCAGGCGTCCTTCCCGGATAGCGCGGAAGGCGCGTTTGTGACTTTCAACGGTATACTGATCCTGTTCTTTTCGCCCGATGCTGAATTCCTCGGCGAGATTTTCCGCCGTCATCCCCATGATCTGACCGCAGAAGCCATCCGTTAGGCCTTCCCAGATCGTGTCAATCATTGTTGAATGACGAAGGCGGTGACCAAAACGCATATCCCGTGAGACAAACGGGGCAAGGCTCATGTTTTCAATGCCGCCTGCCACCTGTACGTCTGCGTCCCCTGAATAAATATTCTGACAGGCGTTCACAACGGCCTGTAATCCGGACGCACAGTTCCGTGCAACCGTATAGGCCGGCGTGGTGATGGGAAGACCCGCCATTAACGTTACCACACGGGCTAGGTTGGTGGCATCGCTGTATTGTCCCACACACCCAAAAATGACCTCTTCAACGGCACTTTCGCCGATGCCCGTTTTCTTAATGAGCGCCTGAGTGACATGTGCCCCCATCTTATGATTCGTCACATCCTTAAGCGCACCCCCTAGATTCCCAATGGGGGTGCGTACCCCATCAATAATGGCCACTTTTTTCATGATGCTTTCCCTCCGTTAATCCCCTCCTTACTCAAGGAGGGGTTAGGGGTGGTTTGTTAGGGAGTAGAATTCCTTTCCTCTTCGATCAAAACCCTTTTCAATACCTTCCCAACAATGGTTTTCGGCAGCTGTGTCCGAAACGCGATACTTTGCGGAACCTTAAACTTGGCAAGCGTCATCTGACAGAAAGATTTTATCTCCGACTCGGTGGCCTCTTCCCCCTCTTTCAGCACCACATAAGCCTTGATCCGCTCTCCGGCAAACGGGTCCGGCAGGCCCACGACAACCGCCTCCTTCACCTTCGGGTGTTGGTAGAGAACCTCTTCCACTTCTCTCGGATAGACGTTCTCACCGCGTGTTTTAATCATCTCTTTTTTGCGATCTACAATATGGAAATAGCCCTCTGCGTCCATTTTAGCAATGTCGCCCGTGTGAAGCCAGCCATCGTGTAAGACATCGTCACTCTCCTTTTGCCTCTTCCAGTATCCACGCATGACCTGCGGTCCATGGACAAGAAGTTCCCCCACCTCACCCACATCGCAGGTCTCTCCGGACTCGATATCTACGATTTTTGCAACGGTTCCGGGCAGCGGAAGCCCGATACTGCCGGGCTTCCGCTGCCCATGAATGGGGGTGGCATGGGTAACAGGAGAGGCTTCCGACAGTCCGTAGCCCTCTACCAGACGCCCTCCGGTTAAGTCCTCAAACTGCCGCTGCACTTCCACATGAAGGGGTCCGGCCCCCGATAGGCACGCCCGGATCGAGGATAGATCGTAGTGTTTGACTTTGGGAAAATGATTGATGGCAACATACATAGCCCCTACACCCATAAACACCGTGGCACGTGTGTGTTGGATGGTTTCTAAGACGTCTTTGACGATAAAACGGGGAAGGAGGACAAGCGTTGACATAAGCCATATGGAAAGATTCATGCAAGTGGTCATCCCATAAACATGAAAAAACGGGATGGCGCCCAGAAAAACCTCTCCCTGTTCTCGAAGTGTTGGCATCCAGCAACGACATTGATAGGTGTTGGAAACTAGGTTGTGGTGGGTGAGCATGACCCCTTTTGGGGTGCCGGTGGTGCCTCCCGTGTACTGGAGTAAGGCAAGATCGTCGGACGTGACCACGGGTAATCCTTCCACCTCGGTGGAACCGGTTTCATGTATCAAGGCATTAAAGTCGTAGATGGGGGGGATTTTATCAATATGAATCCACTGGCCTTCACGTCTGGCCTTGATGGGATAGAGAAAGCTTAAAAGCCACGGCAAGGCGTCTTTCACGGAAGCGAGCAGGGTGTGTTTAACGGTCGTGTCACTTTTGACGGACTCAACCTTTGGGTAGAGAAAATCTAAGGTAATAATGGTTTCTGCCCCGGAATCGGCCAGTTGTATTTGTAACTCCCGTTCCGTGTACAAGGGGTTCGTCATCACCACGATCGCACCTGCCTTTAGGGCACCGTAATAGGCAACGACACATTGCGGGATATTGGGCAACATGATGGCGACACGATCCCCCTTGGTAACGCCAAGCCTCTTTAGGGCATGGGCACAACGGCTGGTTTGGTCGTCGAGGTCTTGGTAGGACGTGGCCCTGCCGTAGAAGGAAAGGGCCGGATGTTGTGGCGCACGCTCTGCCGCGTTGGTGAGCGCTTCAAACAACGGCGCGGACGGAGGTGTGATCTGGTGGGGAACCCCAGTCTCATACCGTCGTAACCACGGATAGTCTACCGAGGCAGCCATGAACCGATCCTATCAAAATTAGGAGGATACCGGCAATGTGTTATGGATCAATGATTATGCTAAGGGCGGAGCTTTTAGAGAGGGGGATGGGTCTTTGCCTCCTTAGCCATATGAGGACCGGTCGGTTTGTATGGTATCCTACCCACTAAACCATTGATGTACTTTCGGTCATGGAAGAAATCCCGTTTCTTTTAGAAGACGAAGGGTTGACGGTTGAGGCGTTTCTCGCCCTTTGTCGGTACCGTCCCATTGACCCCGCTTTGCGCCTTCTACTAACCTCCGATGGTAAAACCGTACAACACCTGGCTGCCATCGGGTTAGCCTCCGTCACGATTGAAGTCCAGTCACAAAAGGAGTGCGCCCTAGAGGATGATATGGCCGACCTCTTGGGAATACCACGCAGGGAGAAAGGCATCGCCCGAACCGTCTTCTTAAAAAACCCAAATCGCCTTCTCTACGCAAGGTCGGTCTTTCCGCTCTCCGGGTATTCCCCAAATTTTTATGAAGAGATTTGGCTTGCACAACAGCCGCTTGGTACGGTGATTCATGACGCCCGCATCCCGACCTTTCGAGACCGGGTAGCCATCTATCATCGCCCTTTCCCAGAGCTTGCCGGTGTGTGGAGCCCTTCTGCCATCCTATCCCCGGAAACACGGTTATGGGCGCGACAATATCACCTAACACTGGCAGGAGAAGTCACGGGGGTCGTCATGGAAATCTTCTCGCCAGACATTTCCCGTTTTGATCGCAACCAGTTCTAAAGTGTCGTTTCAACCCCTTCGCCTTTGTCACTTCGACCGAAGGGAAGAATCTTTCTCGTTTTCGTTTGGGACGACAAAGCCGGATTTCTCGCTATCCTCGAAATGACACCGTTGTGATATTGTCCGGATCCTACCGCGCTAAAACAACCATGCACAGAAAATGGTTACAGAAGATTACCCTTAAAACAATCCCTTGTTTTTTGCTATATGGGGTTGTTATTTTGAGAGCGACTTTTCATCCCGGCCCGTTTTGGATAGGGCTTACCCTCCTGATCTTGGGTGAGTTTCTACGCTTGTGGGCCGCGGGACACTTAAGCAAAAACAGAGAGGTCACCGTACATGGCCCATACGCCTATGTCAAAAATCCGCTTTATATCGGGACGCTCTTTGTGGCGGTCGGCTTTTGCGCGATGGCGAGTCAGTGGTGGGGTCTCGCGGTTGTGCTTATCGCCTTTTTCTTCTATTATGCGCCTTTCAAGACAAGACGGGAGGCCAGTCGCCTGAGACGACTATATGGGGAAACGTGGGACGCGTACGACCAAAACGTTCGGGACTACCTTCCGCGCTTATCTCCTTACGTCGCGGGCGCGCCGGCCAGATGGAAGTGGGAGAAGGTCGTTTCCAATAGTGAACATGAAACCGCTGTCGTTGTCTTTCTCTCCGCACTCTTCCTAGGGGCCTATCTATGGGTCGGTTAACCCATGATATCCAGACGGTCATTCGCAAAGGCGCCATATGGAAGCCTGATCTTTTCGTGATCGAGATGGATGGGGTGCACACGCTGATTAAAGATTATTCCGCGACCCCCTTTTTTTATCGAGTCTGTATCGGACAATGGTCTAATCGGCGAGAGGCCAAAATGTATCAAAAACTAAGGGGCATTCCAGGCATCCCAATGTTCCGTGGGGCCTTTGGCAAAAACGCGATCGCTGTAGAATATGTTTCAGGTGTTTCCGGAGATCGTATCGCGCCCTCGGAACTGACCCCGCGTTTTTTGGACGACTTAAGGCGACTGATTGACACAATACACGAGCGCGGTGTGGTTCACTGTGACCTCAGGAATATCAAGAATATCCTGCGGGGGGACGATGGGCTTCCGTATATTGTTGATTTTGCGACGGCCTTCACGCGAAGTAAGCCATGGAACTTTATAAAGAACGGCCTATACCGGATCTTTTATCAGGATGATCTCTTGGCGGTTTTAAAACTCAAGCGGGTTCGTGCCCCACATCTTCTTACAAGGGAGGAGGAGCACATACTGGATCGGGGAGTGTTTTTGCAAAAAGAAGCTATCTTTATAAAGACCCACATGCAAACTTTTCTCAAGAAGATATTCTATCGAACAGCAAAAGGATCACAACGACAACGGAGGGGGGGTAATGCGTTTCATTAAACGGGCGATTTTAAGTGTTCATAACAAAACGGGCATTGTGGATTTTGCGCGCGGTTTGCGCGCCTTTGGGGTTGAACTGCTCTCTACGGGCGGGACATACAAGCAACTTTCAGAGGCGGGTATCCCCGTCACGGAGGTTTCGGCATACACGGGATTTGCGGAAATGCTGGACGGTCGCGTGAAGACCCTGCATCCGCTCATCCACGGGGCCATTTTAGGAAAGCGGGACAACGCTAGTCACCTGGAACAGATGAACCGAGCGGGGATTACCCCGATTGATCTCGTGGCGGTCAATCTTTATCCGTTTGAAGAAACCGTCGCGCGACCGGGGGTAACATGGGAAGACGCCATCGAGCAGATTGATATTGGCGGTCCCTCACTGCTTCGGTCGGCGGCGAAGAATCATCAAGACGTGCTTGCGGTGACCTGTCCCGATCGCTATGAAAATATTTTGAACGAGATGAAGGCCTCCGGCGGTGCGGTTTCTTTACAGACACGCCGCAACGGTGCCAAAGAGGTGTTTGCCCACACCTCCGCGTACGACCGCGCCATCTTTGACTACTTCAATCGGCAGGAGGTGTCCGAGTTTCCGGAACAACTATCTATTTCACTGACCAAGGTCAAGGGGTTGCGGTACGGTGAGAATCCGCACCAGTCGGCCGCCCTCTACCGCGGCACCCAAGAAGGCGCGGGCACGCTTGCGGAAGCCGTACAGCGGTCTGGCAAGGAGATGTCATACAACAATTTTCTTGATGCGGATGCTGCGCTCACGCTTGTACGGGCATTTCGTGAGATCGCAGTCGTCATCGTTAAGCATAACAATCCCTGTGGGGTGGCCACGTGCTCTCAAGTAGCGTCCGCCTATCGGAAGGCACGCGCAACGGACCCCACGTCTGCCTTTGGTGGGGTGGCGGCATTTAATAGGACGATTGATATCGAAGCGGCAAATGAGATTGCCTCAACCTTTATGGAGGTGGTGGTGGGGCCTGATATCACCGATGAGGCCGCGTCGTTTCTTGCAACCAAAAAAAATCTACGCGTACTAATAACCGGGGAAACGGCACAAACGGCAAACCACCCGTTTGAGATGCGTCGGATCAGCGGAGGATGGCTTCTACAAACACAAGACACAAGGATGATTGACGAGGTGAAGACGTTAAAAGTGGCTTCGGCAAGGCCCCCATCGGACGAAGAGGCGCGAGCACTGCTCTTTGCGTGGAAGGTAAGCAAGCAAGTGAAGTCCAATGCGATCGTATTTGCAAAAAACGGGCAGACGGTGGGTATTGGGGCGGGGCAGATGAACCGTGTTGATTCGGTGCAGATCGCCATCATGAAGGCACAGATGCCAACAGTTGGTTGTGTCATGGCCTCCGACGCCTTTTTCCCGTTTCGGGATGGCATTGATGCTGCAGCAAAGGCGGGCATTACCGCCGTGATTCAGCCGGGCGGCTCCATTCGAGACGCGGAAGTTATTCAGGCGGCCAATGAGCGCAACATGGCCATGGTCCTCACGGGCATACGTCACTTCAGGCATTAGCAACGAAAGGGCACCTCTAAAAACCTACTGCGCGGCCCAACGGCTGCCCACCCCAAAACATTCAAACATTGTTTTGGGGGCCCCGGTGCGTTGCGCGGGGTCCCCAAGAGCAGGCTCTTGGGGTGCTGTGCTGTGCTTAAGAATCCTCATGTATACTATATACATTGCGGTTCCTACCTGGCGACTCCGTTGGCGACGACTTTGACGTAGTCATGTCTTACCGATCGGCAGACGCCATTTTTCCGATGGCCGTTTTTATCCATGCCAACGGGACAAAGAGGGCACCGGCAAATGATCCGACCGCGAACCGAAAGAGAAACAAAAGCAGGCTCTGAGAGGAAGAGCTTTTCCCTTGAAGCGACTCTACCGGAAACGGCGCTTGTCCGGACGCCATCCAGGGAGAAGTCCCTGCGGCCGGTTTTCTGCCAACAATTGAAATGGCATAGTCCTCTTGTGCCACCCACTTCGGGCGGATACAAACATACCGAATGTCTACAAATCCAGCTTCCTTGTACCAGTGCAGATACTGGTCTTTCGTCGGAAAAAGCATGAAGACGTTTGCGACAAAGCGAGCCACCGGATGCTCCGGCTCCAGGGGGCCGATGATCGTCGCGAAACCGCCTTCCTTGATTACCCGGTAAGCCTCGGCGATTGCCCGTTGCGGATCAGGCCAGTACTCAATAGACCCACAGGAGACATAACGGTCAAACCGATCACACTCCCAGGGTAAATTTTCCGCGTCACCCAAATAGAAACGGACACCTGTTATCGAAGCGCGCTTTTTTGCCTTGTCCTGTTGATAATCGCTTTGATCGAGGGCATGGATGTGCGACGGCGCCACAAATTTAACAATCTGTTCGGTGGCAAACCCCGTCCCCGCACCCACCTCGGCCACCTCCAGGTCGGAGCGATTGAGTTGTGCCACTGAAAGGGCAGACTGAATCATTTCCGACGTCTCAAACCACGGGTTGATGAATCGATCATAGATGATGGAGAGGTAGCGATAGAACCAGTATGCCTCCTCTTTGTGTTGCAAAAAACGCAATCTCATCAGATTTAAGCCTCAAAACGTCTCGCTAAAAGTAACCTCTCCGGAGACGCCCACTTGGTAGGCAGTCACGCGGCGCTCGAAAAAATTAGCGAGTTCCTGAACATCTTGGTGATCCATGAAGGGGAACGGATTACGGGCACCAAAGGCGGGAGGAATGCCGATATTGGCCATCCGCTGGTCACCCACGAACCTTAAATATTGGTGCATCTCTTGTCTAGAGAGGCCGGCCACCCCGTATAAAAGCAAATCATCGGCAAAGGCCATCTCACAGGCGATCGCCTCTGAGATCATTGCGACAACCTGCTTCTGCGTCTCCTCATCAAACAGCTCCGGCTCCTCACCTCGGATGGTGGCAATGACTTCATAGGCAAAGGCCATGTGGGCAGACTCATCGCGAAAGACCCAGTTGGTACCCGTAGCAAGACCATTGAGCAACCCTTTCGAACGCAGGAAATAGACATAGGCAAAGGCCGCAAAAAAGAATAACCCTTCGATGCACCCGGCAAAACAAATCAGATTTAACAAAAACCGACGCCGATCCTGAACGGATGTTAAACGGTCAACGTCGTACATAGCATTCATCCACTTGAAGCAAAACGCAGCCTTTTTCTGAATGGAGGGAATATGGTCAACGGCGGAAAAGGCCAGCGCGCGTTCATCCATATCTGGAAGGTACACGTCCAGTAAGGTGAGATAAAACTGAACGTGCACCGCCTCTTCAAAGAGCTGGCGCGACAGATACAGACGCGCCTCCGGGGCATTGATATGTGTGTAGAGATTAAGGACCAAGTTATTCGCGACAATCACGTCTCCGGTTGCAAAAAACGCAATCAAGCGTTTGATTAAATGGTGCTCCGCCGGGGTTAAGCGTGTCCGCAGATCGGTTAGATCGGTCGTGAAGTCTACTTCCTCCACCGTCCAACTGTTCTTAATCGCGTCCCGATACATCTCATAAAACCTGGGATAGCGCATCGGACGCAGCGTCATATTGAGTCCCGGATCTAAAATCATGGGCTCCCCCTTCACAAAACGTGTAACATACTTACGGCCCTTCTTACTTCAAGCGGGTGAACTCCCCCCCAGCAAAGGAAGCAAGCCAATGCCACAATATCTAGCACACAGATAATCCAAAGTCTACCCTATGTAGAGAGCGCGCTATAGCTTTGGAAGCCGTACGGTGGATATAACGGTGGATATAAGAGACGGGTGGGCCTATTCTATTCGGACGCCGGTTTCAATAGGGCCCTTTGGGGTGGCCTACCACATACCATTGGCCTGCCATCTGTACCAGCTTCTATCGTTGATTTGGGAAAGGAGGATAAGAATGAGGGAATGCGGCTACTTTGACTTTACCAAAAAGTCGTGCTAGGTTCGGCTGCCGGTTAAGCGAAGGCTGCGTTCTAGCAAACGGTGCGCAGAGGCAACCGTCATCGTGATAGGCGAGAAGTGATGGGTGAAAAACGGAAGGTGGTTCGGGTCGGGGTGGAGTGTACGGCTATCTACCGAATCGTGCCGCAGGGCACGCCACGGAAGTTAGAGGCACGACGCAGTGCAATGTATCATATCCCAAGCATTCCGGCATCGGAAGCTGTGGAGAAACTGAGCAATCAGGCAAAAGATACCGACCCGGAAGTTAAGGAGCTGCTCCTCTGGCTTGATTGGAAAATTAGTTTTGCCATCAAGACCCTCTCACAAAAGCAAGATGAGTCACTTTTTCCGCACCGCGCAATGATGGTTGACCTCAGTGCCTCCGGCATGATGTTTCTAACCCCTTCATCACTCAACGCTGGAGAAATGCTGGAGTTTCAGATGATTCTTCCCGTCATCCCTTTTCGGGAGATGACCGTGCCCGGTCAGGTTACCTGGTGCATGCCGATTAAGGAGGACGCTTCCCAAAAAATAGACTATATGGTCGGTATCTTGTTCTGCGACCTCGCGGAGGACGATCGCGAGTGTATCATCCACTATGTCGTGCAGCGACAGCTTCAGGTAAGGCGCGAATCTATCCGATAAATTTCGCTAAGTATTCAAGCCAAAATAATTTACCTACAGGCTGACCGCGGCCGCACGTGAGAGCAACGGCGTGCCTCTCCAATTTCTCGAAATAAACGAAAAGAGCCGATGCTCAATCTTGTTCCACTTGCTGGTCCCCGGCGGAAAATGACAAACATGAATCGTCATCCGAAGTTGATCCGCAAGCGCCTGAAGTTCCACCTTCCAGAGCCGTGAACGGTTCGTGTTCGATCCCCCACTGTCTGCAGTAATCCAGAGATCCCGGGATCGAGGGTATCTCACCTGACCCATCTCCTCCCACCATTTTCGAATGGAGTTCACGGCAAAGGACGCCGTATCGTGATCCACTCCCACCGTCACCCATCCCTCATTCTGTGAGGGGTCATAGACACCATGGGGAATCACCTTCTCCAATTTCAAATCCGCAAAATCGTGCATGTTCACCCATCGTGGCGACCGACGCCTTCTCCATTCTTGCCCGTCATTCTTGAAGTTCCCAATCAGCTCCTTCTTTTTGGTGTCCACCGAAATCACCGGCTGATTCCTCTCTTGTGCAGCTTGAACGCTCTGGCTGATGTGGCGAAACTGCGCACCGCGATCGGGGTGATGGAGGCCCTCTTTCGTCTTCCGATTCGCTTAAAGACTGGGCATTGTTAAATCAATCTTTATATGCTCTCTCACCGCCAAGCCTCCAAGTCGGCTTCTCCCACTTCGATATACTCAATGATCTCGCCGGTCTCAGTCGTCATCGTCTTGATCTCCCGTTGATGCTGAAACAAAAGCGCAATCGCACGTAATAGAGAAAGCACTTTGGGATGATCCCGCCTTGCCCATAACGCATCGCTTCCAAACGGATTCAATTCCGGGTCCGGATCAATAATCACCAACGACTTCAACATCCGCTGCGCCGCCTGATGCTTTGCAATCATAAAATCGCGTTTCTTGTTTCTCCTGTATCCTTCCAACGTCATATCGGCTCGCTGCCTCGCTACTATCCGTTTCGTGAGACCCGCGCTTTCATCCATGCCGCAAATAAAAAACCGGCCCTTCGTCGCTTCATCCATATTCGGTGCTGTCGTGCTCATTAAAAAACCGGCCGGCCCGCGCACCTTCTGCTCCCGGCTCCCCCTCTGCCCAGACACCGGGTCTTTCACCACACTGGCCAGAGAGAGCATCCCCGACGATTGCATCGAACGAATCGAATAGGCCGCGCCACTTTGCCCACCGTGACCATTGCCACCGCCCAACCCCGCCATCTCTTCAATCGCAATCAACTTGTGAACCAACGCCCTTTCCCCTTGATAGAACAGGGCTTGATCGGTCAGCCGCGTCCAACGCTTTACATCCTCGGTCGGCATCAATAATAAAAGCGCTTCCATGCAAGCCGACTTGCCCGCGGCAGAACGCGACTGAATCAAAAGCGACAACGGCTTCTCTAATTTGCGGGAAGTGCAAGCCAAATATCCCACCCGCTTGATTGTTTCTTCTCCCAAAGCCCCAGCGTTTCTAAATCGGACAGAATCACATCGAAAAGACTCAGGTTCATCAAAAACTGTTTTGCCGCGGCCTCGATCTCAGGTGAGGGCGCTTCCGGATTTTTCTCTTCCGCCTTCACCCCCAACGTTCCACCCGCTGCAAAATCTGCATCAGATCGTCACGAACCAGTTCTTCGCGTTCTTTGAGTTCGGTCTGGGATTGATCAATCTTCATCCAAAGACCTCCTTCCGGAAACTGGTGTCAGGAGGAAAATTAAAAAGTGACAAATCTATTTTGTCATCGGGTGCCTTGACATTTGAAAAGTCAGCGCATTAGGATGCCTCCCCTGTTTGTTCTCACATTTTTACCCCGGACATATTATTAAGTGTAGGAAAGCACGCGGAGGTAAATGATGGCACGAAACGGCTTAGGTCGGTATGTAGTAATGGTAATGGCGGGGCCTGAGGCGGCGCCCTATCAGTTTTCGGTTAGCAAACGCTTCTGCAAAGTCACGGCCGGACTCTTTGCGGTAGGGATGGTGGCACTGGGAGCAGCCTTTACTGCTTTTGGTACGGAGTATGCCCGCATGCACGAGCGGGTTGTGGAAATAGATTCCCTCCGTCAGGCCGTTGCTTGGCAGCGCACCAAAATCCAGTCGTCTTCTGCGCGGGTGGCGGCTCTCGAGACGCAGATATCCAATGTCCTTTATACAAATGATAAATTGCAACAGGTCGTTGAAGCCCGTCTAGACACCATCCCCTCCATTCTTCCCGCCTGGGGCCGGATCAATTCCAAGTTTGGGAGACGCCTCTCGCCCGTTACAGGTCGAATGCGCATGCACAATGGGGTAGATATCTCTGCACCGCGTGGTGAACCGGTGGTCGCCTCGGCGCCCGGGAAGGTTGTTACCTCGGGGTACCACGGGGCATATGGTCGGTTAGTAACCATTGACCATGGGAACGGCTTTGCAACCTACTACGCGCATCTCTCTCGTGCATCTGCAAGGCCCGGGGCAGGGGTAAGACGTGGAGATGTTGTCGGTTACGTCGGCAGTACGGGGCAGTCATCGGGTGTCCATCTTCACTATGAGGTTCGCTTTAATAACGAGCCGGTTGACCCCATGGATTATATGCGCAATCCTGCAACCGTCTTTTTCCAAGGCTAGACGGAATTTCCGTAGTCAAAGTCGCTCTGCCGTCCGCGGACGCACCGACTTTTATTCCCCCAGCCCTCCGTGCTACGCTTTCCCAGCGCCACCCTGTTCGTTCGGACGTTTTATTCCACATCTACCGTCTCATGCTTGGTTCAATTCTGAGAAAGATCTTCGGCAGTCACAATGACCGTGAACTGAAACGGCTGGCACCGTTAGTTGAAGCGGTTGCCGCATCTGAAGCGATCGTTTCACCGATGACAGACACCCAACTGCGCGAAAAAACCGACCAGTTCCGAAAACAATTGACAGAGGGAGACCCGGACGATGCCACGCTAGCTGCGCGAATGATGGACATACTTCCCGTGGCCTTTGCCGTCGTGCGGGAGGCTTCACGACGCACACTGGGGATGCGACATTTTGATGTACAGATAATCGGCGGTATTGCCCTACATGAAGGCAAAATTGCCGAAATGAAAACGGGGGAAGGCAAGACGCTTGCGGCAACGCTTCCGGTCTATCTCAACGCGCTTGCCGGGCGCGGTGTCCATGTGATCACCGTTAACGACTATCTGGCTAAACGCGACTCACAATGGATGGGGACAGTGTATACGTTTCTAGGGCTTACCGTTGCCTGTATCCAACACGATATGGACAGCACCGACCGACGCGCGGCTTATCGCGCGGATATTACCTATGGCACGAACAACGAGTTCGGTTTTGACTATCTGCGCGACAACATGAAGTTCGATCGGGGGGAACTTGTTCAGCGTGACCCCTATTACGCCATTGTTGACGAGGTAGACAGTATCCTGATTGATGAGGCGCGCACGCCCCTGATTATTTCCGGCCCAGGGGAGGCGTCCACCTCACTGTACGAACGTGCGAATCAGATCGTTCCTCTGCTTCAGTTAGGCACGGACTATACGATCGAGGAAAAGACCAAGACCGCCACACTGACGGAGGAGGGAAATGCCAAGGTAGAGTCGGCCTTTGGCGCGGGGAATCTTTATGATCTGGCCAACATTGGTCTATTGCACCATGTTTTGCAGGCGCTTCGGGCTCACGCGCTTTATCGCCGCGATGTAGATTATGTGGTTAACGATGGGCAAGTGGTTATCGTGGACGAGTTTACCGGTCGCCTGATGCCCGGGCGGCGATGGAGCGATGGCCTCCACCAAGCGATTGAGGCCAAAGAAAAGGTCGTCATCGAGAATGAAAATCAGACGCTTGCCACCATCACGTTTCAGAATTATTTTCGGCTGTATAAAAAACTGGCCGGTATGACCGGAACGGCCGACACCGAGGCAACGGAGTTTTCCAAGATTTATGGGCTTGAAGTGTTGGCCATCCCGCCCAATTGTCCGGTGATTCGGACGGACTATTCCGATATCATCTACCGCACGGAGAGAGAGAAGTTTGCCGCTATTGTTGATGAAATTGCCAGGCTGCATGAAACGGGGCAACCGTCTCTCGTGGGAACCATTTCCATAGAAAAGTCGGAACACCTTTCTCTGTTGTTGAAACGCAGAGGCATCCCTCATACCGTGCTTAACGCAAAACATCACGAGAAAGAGGCCCAGATTATCGCGCAAGCGGGACACTTGGGGGCGGTGACCATTGCCACCAACATGGCCGGTCGGGGCACTGATATTTTGTTGGGAGGGAACCCAGACTTTCTGTTCAAGCAGTACGTGTCTGCCCATCCGAATGCAGATGCACCGGCACTGGACGCGGCACGGGAGAGGTTATACAAGGAAACCGCGAAAGAAAAGGCAGACGTGATCGCAGTGGGGGGGCTTTTTATCATCGGTACCGAGCGACACGAATCCAGGCGGATTGATAACCAACTGCGCGGCCGATCGGGGCGCCAAGGCGACCCCGGAGCGTCACGCTTTTATCTGTCGCTGGAAGACGATCTGCTGCGTATTTTTGGCTCCGACCGTATTTCAGCGCTCATGGGACGGCTGGGGATGGAGGAAGGAGAGCCTATCGAACACCGGATGGTGACTCGGGCCATCGAAAATGCCCAAAAACGGGTGGAGGGCAGTCACTTCGACACGCGAAAGAGTCTTCTGGAATACGATGACGTCATGAATGTACAACGCAGCATTATCTACAACCGTCGTCATGCGCTGCTGTACAGTAACGATGTTTCTGAAGAGATCCACGAGATGATCGGCGAACAAATCACGGAAATGGTAACAACCTGTTGCCCGGAGAACACCTATGCAGAGGCATGGGATATTCCGCTGCTCATACGCATGACCCATGGTTTTTTCCGCCTGTCTCTTGCAGAGGGAGACCTATCCGAGATGGGTAGAGAGGCATTGAAGGAAGAGATGACCCACCGCATTTTGGCCGCATATGAGAGGAAGGTGTCGGATATTGGGGAAACGATCTTTCGGCAGGTCGAACGGCAAATTCTCTTGCAGGCCATAGACAGGCATTGGCGGGATCATCTGCTTTCCATGGATCATCTTAGGGAAGGGATTGGCCTGCGTGGCTATGGCCAGAAGGAGCCGCTGAGCGAGTATAAAAGGGAAGGATTTACGCTTTTTACCTATATGGTTAGGCAGATCAGAGAAGGAACCCTAGAGCGCCTTTTCTGTTTGGAAAGGGCGATGGAAGCGCCACGGGGGCAAGCGCCGACTAATGTTCGTTATGGTCCAATCGCAGATGCGGGTACGAGGACACACTCGCCTCGAGAGGAGAAAAAGGTGGGCAGAAACGACCCCTGTCCTTGCGGAAGCGGGAAAAAATACAAAAAATGTTGCGGAAACTAAGGGGTTGAGGTCATCAGCCCCATCGGCTTAGATATTAAGGGCACCTCTAAAAACCTACTGCGCGACCCAACTGCTGCCCACCCCAAAACATTCAAACATTGTTTTGGTGGCCCCGGTGCGTTGCGCAGGCGTGACGACTGTCCGCATGAAGATCAAGTCCTCACGGAACAACCAA